>JAZSET010000059.1:0-7190 GCA_045531795.1 Eubacteriales bacterium
TAACACCGCTTGCTTCATTTGTATCAATTGCACTCTGTGCCATAATGATATGTGTTTCGTTCCTGCTTTATGGAATAAAACTTGTAAAAATGATTATAAAAGCAAAGAAAATGTAATCAGCATTAACAGTTAACCGAATAAAAGAGGGAGTTATCAAACTCCCTCTTTTATTTTATCGTATTCTTCCTTTATCATTTTCATATCAACAAGCATATCTGCCTTTTTGCTGTTATCGTGAAGCAGGGCTGAGGGGTGATAAACTGCACACATCTTAAAGTTTCCCGCATTTTTCCACTTGCCGTGGTCTCTTGTAATACGGAAATCTGCATTTATAAGCCTTTGTGCGGCAATTCTGCCGAGACACACGATAATTTTAGGTTTAATCTCACGCACCTGCTTTCGCAGATATCCTATGCACATATCCGCTTCCTCGGGAAGCGGGTCACGGTTTTTCGGAGGCCTGCATTTTAAAATGTTTGCTATGTAAACCTCATCGCGGTCAATTCCAACATATTCAAGGTATTTATCAAAAAGCTGTCCTGCCGGGCCCACAAACGGAATGCCGCTCAGATCCTCTTTTTCACCGGGAGCTTCGCCTACAAACATAAGGTCTGCGTTTTCATTTCCGACGCCGAACACAGTATTTGTTTTTGTTTTGTAAAGGGAGCATTTTGTGCATATTTTGCATTCTTCAAGTGTTTCTTTCAGCATATTTATACCGTCCGTTTTATTTATATGACAACAATTTCACAGCATTTTCCTTTATGAGAAGCCTGCCGTGCTCCTTTAAAAAGGCTTCTCCCGATTCAGAGTTATATCTTTTTGCAAAATCAAGCAAAAAGGTTAGTTCATCACTCTTATTTGGCGACTTCATCTCAAGTTCAAGCACGAGATAGTACAAATCTGAATATATGTACAGACGACTCTTTTTGTTGTAACCGTTAATGCGCAGAATCCTGCAACCGTCAATCAGATCCTCTGCTTTTTCAAAGCAGAATATCGTGTGCTGATATATATGCTTTATTTGTCCGGTCAAGGGCCAGTTGTCGTTTTGCTTTATGTCTCTGACTGTTTTGGTTATATATACTTCACAGCCGCCGTCACGGGAGGGGTAAACCTGCAGAATGTTTTTCTTTGAAAGAGTATCGAAGCCTGTTCGTGATTTTATATCTGATAAGACCTCATAAAACGCTTCCTTTATCGCATTTCCGGTGTGGGTCTGTGAGAGCATATTTATATTGTATTTTGTCATATCCTCGTGAGTCAGCATTATTTTGATTTTATCGGAGTTAATCATTATAAGCTCCAAAATACCACCGTCCATTCGATAAAATAGATATATTACTATTATAAGCGAAGTCGGGGTACTTTGTCACCTCAAAGTTAACTCCAAACTTGGGTTATTATAGGAGATAACTTTTGTATAAGTAAGTCTTTTCAAACTTTTCCAACAATTTATTGAGGGAATTTTGCAAAAATTGTTTTGTTAACACAAAATTATTGACTTAGTTTAAGTTTAGTGATAAAATGATATTAAGTATTATCGGATTTATCAGAGCCGAGGAATTTTATAGCTCTTTCAACACTGTCTTTTGAGTTTCCCCAGGGCTCATCCTCATAGCGGTAGTCAAACTTTTTGATGAAGTGCTTTACATCTCCTCTGAGAGTATCAAAGTAGGTAAATGAGACGCGGGAAGCGTCCTCGTAAAGGTCTGCATAGAGTTTTTTTGGCATTTTTGCTTTTGCAAGAGTGATGAGCTTATTAAAATGCGGTAGACAAAAATAGGGCTGTTGGTTGAATTTGTTTTTGAAAGCTATGTTTTTTTCGTAAAGAAGAATAGTGGTTTCAAACATTTTTGTCAGGGAAAATTCGATTTTATCGCAGATATAACAGCTCTCATTCAGTGAGCTTATGCGTTTTCTTGCGTTTTCACCCGGGAAAAGGTTTAAAAACTTTTTGTCAGTATCGCTTCTTACCTCGTCAAGGTGGCTTTCGAGCATCAGGGCAAGACCGAGTCTGTTCTTTCGGTTAAACATCATATTATAATGGTCGTTGCAAAAGCCCATTTCGTTTGTCTTTATTCTGACATCGGGCTCCATCATTGATGCACCGAGGATAAGCTCGAGGTAATCATTCTGAAGCTTTTTATATAATGTGCAGAACGGGCATCCGCATTCGGGAGATTCTACCGATTTATCAAAGGCTTCGTTGACGGGAATTGTATATATTTGTTCCATTTTGATTATTCCTTTCTTTAATTACACTTTGATTATATAACAAAAAAGTATTTTTTGCAATAGTGAACAGATAATTGGAGAAAAAATGAGCACTATCACACTAAAACAGGAAATAAAAGAAATACATATCGGCGATGTACCGGCTGTGGTTATAGAAAATATCAGGGATTTTTCTGTCAGTCAGATTTTTGACTGCGGTCAGTGCTTCCGCTTTTTGCCTGTCGGCACAGACGAAAACTATGTTGGAGGAGTAGCATTTGGCAGATATGTTGAGTTTTGGCAGGAAGAAGACCGACTTACCATAATAAATTCAACGCCTGATGATTACAACAGAATCTGGAAATCCTTTTTGGGACTTGATATTGATTACTCCGAAGTGAAAAAAGAGCTTATTGACGCCTTTGAAAAACAGGGATCCAGAGAGCCGTTTTATAAAGCCACTGAAATCGGTTATGGAATAAGACTGCTCAGGCAGGATAAGTGGGAGTGCCTTTGTTCATTTATAATATCGCAGAACAACAATATACCGCGTATCCGCAAAATCATAGCGGCAATGTGCGAAAAATACGGTGACAGGATAGAATATAACGGAAAAGTACACTATAGTTTTCCAAAAGCCGCGACTCTCGAAAAAGCGGGAGTTGATGGACTTTTTGCTTTGGGTACGGGATTTAGGGCAAAATATATTTATGATGCGGCAAGGGCAGTCTGTGCGGGAGAAATTGACCTTGACTCAATAGCGCTCCTTGATGTTAAATCTGCCGAAGCAGAGCTACTTAAAATAAAAGGTGTGGGACCAAAGGTCGCAGCTTGTGCAATGCTTTTTTCTCTTGACAAATATGAGGCTTTTCCGGTTGATGTGTGGGTAAAGAGGCTTCTTGAAAAATATTATCCCGCGGGACTTGACATAGCCTCTCTCGGGAAATATGCAGGAATTGCACAGCAGTATTTGTTTTACTTTGAGCGATATATTATAGGTAAATAAAGTACATATCTGAAAGGACACAAAATGGATAAGAAATTAAGCTTTAAGCAAATTATGATTATTGTTGCGTTTGCTATAGTCCTTTATGTGGGACTGATGAATCTTGGTGCGGTTGTTTATGCAGTAAAGAAATTTATAGCTATGCTGTCGCCCCTTGTTTACGGGGGACTGCTTGCTGTAATAATCAATGTTATTATGTGCGGCATAGAAAAGGGCATCAGAAAGCTTTTTAAGAAAAAAACACCTAAAGAAGCCGTTGTAATGGCGATAAGCCTTGTGCTTTCAATAATAGTTATACTTGCCTTTGTAGCGGTTGTTATATGGCTTATTGTGCCTCAGTTTGTTTCCGCATTTCCGAAAATTAAATCTTCAATTGTTGCAAACTGGGATAATATTTCGAGCTTTGCTTCAAGAGTGGGTATAGAGCTTGGAAGTCTTCAGAGTATTCTTGATAAGTTTGATACTAACTTCTGGACTCAAAAGGTTATGCCGAGTCTCGGTCAGCTTTTCAGCACAGCCGTTGGTGCGGTAAGTGCTATTACCGGCGGAGTATTTATGGCAGTTATCTCTTTTGTCGCGTGTCTATATATACTTGTCAGCAAAAAGAAGCTTTCAAAACAGATTGTAAACCTCTTAAATGCATACTGCAAAAAGAGTGTGAGCGAAAAGATTATTTACTTCTTTAGTACACTTAATGAAACATTCAAGCGCTTCTTCTCCGTGCAGTTTCTGGAAGCACTTATACTCGGTACAATGCTTCTTATCGTAATGCTCTTACTTCGTTTGCCTTATGCGGGAGTAATTGCGGCTCTTACGGCTATATTTGCGCTGATTCCTTATTTCGGAGCTTTCATTTCCTGCTTTATCGGTGCTTTGCTCATTCTGCTTATTGATGTAAAGAGCGCACTTATATTTGTTGTTGTATTTCTGGTTGTACAGCAGATTGAGGGAAATGTAATTTATCCGAGAATTGTCGGCAAGTCGGTAGGCCTTTCCCCGCTCTGGACACTGATTGCAGTTTATGCAGGCGGTGAATTATTCGGTATTATCGGAATGTTCTTATTTATACCTCTTGTGTCGGTAATATATACGATTGTGTCGTCTGACATAAAAAAGAGAAACGAAATTAAAAAACAGGTAATCGACCAATAAAAAATACCGGGCACTCACAGTGCCCGGTATTCTTTTTTTATTATTATGAACGGAGTGTAAGTCCGAGTTCTCTTTCAAGGAGAGTGAGTACCTTTTTAAGTGTCTTGTCTGCTTCTTCAACTGTAAGGGTGTGGTCAGCACTTCTCATTGAAATCTTGAAAGCTACACTTTTTTTGCCCTCTCCGAGCTGATGTCCCTTGTATACATCAAAGAGTTCAACACTTTCAATTGTCTTGCGGTCTGCTTTCTTTATTACCTTTTCAATTGCGCCAACCTCAAGCGAGTCATCGCAAACGAATGCAAGGTCACGAACTGCTGCGGGGAACTTGGGAAGTCCCTTGAATGAACGTTCTGTATTTGAAAGCTTAAAGAGAGTGTCAAATGAAATGTCTGCGATATATGCAGGAGCGCTTATTCCGAAGTTTTCAAGCACCTTGGGATGAATTTCACCAAGAGTACCGATTACTGTACCGTCAGTTGCTACAACATCTGCACATCTGCCTGGATGGTAGGTAGGATTATCCTGATTTGCAACATATTCGGCTGCAACACCTGACTTTTCAAGAAGTGCATCTACAACACCCTTAAGGTCATAGAAGTCGCCGTCCTTGAGTTTTCCGATTACGATCTGACGGGGTTCGCAGGGAAGCTTTTCGCTGTCATCGTCAGGAAGATATACTGTTGCCATTTCGTACATTGAAACGCCCGCATCGTGGTAATTGCAGTTTCTTGCAAGCACTTCAAGCATTGAGGGAACTGCTGTTGTTCTCATAACACTTGTATCTTCGCCGAGGGGGTTTGTGATAACAACGGATTTTCTCTTTTCTGAATCTTCAGGCAGAGCAATTTTATCATAGTTTTTGGGGCTGATAAATGAGAATGTTACGCTTTCATAAAGACCGGCTGATACAAGAGTATCGTGGCAGAGAAGCTCGAATGCGTAGTCATCGCTTATCTTGCCGGGAGCAACCTCTGCGGTAAACTTTGTAGCCTCAATTGTGTCATAGCCGTAAATTCTGAGTACTTCTTCAGCCAGGTCATTCATACAACCGATATCAATTCTGAAGCTCGGTGAGGTAACAATGCCGTTTTCAACCTTGAAGCCTATTGTTTCAAGGGCATTTTTCATATAAGCCTCATCAACCTTAAGTCCGAGGAATTCGTTGATTTTATCAACCTCAAGAGGAAGCTTTACGCTCTCTTTTTTACCGGGATACACATCAATTGTACCCTCAACAACCTCACCTGCACCGAGGAGCTCTACAAGCTCGCAGGCACGGTCAATTGCGGGAAGTGTATTTTCAGGATCGAGTCCCTTTTCAAATCTTGCCGAGCTTTCTGTACGCATACCCTGCGCTTTTGCAGATATTCTTACGGTACTGCCCTCGAATGCGGCACTTTCAAACACTACTGTCTGTGTGTCGTCCTTGATTTCGCTGTTGAGACCGCCCATAATACCTGCAAGGGCAACCGCTTTCTTTTCGTCAGCGATAACAAGTGTATTTTTGTCAAGTATATGTTCATTTGAGTCGAGCGAAATGAACTTTTCGCCGTCAGCGGCATCGCGTACGTTGATATGGCTTCCGGAAAGGCAACTGTAATCAAATGCGTGCATAGGCTGACCGTATTCAAGCATTACATAGTTGGTAATATCAACTATATTGTTGATTGGTCTGACGCCTGCCGCGCGCAGTCTCATTCTCATCCACAACGGAGAGGGTTCGATCTTTACATTTTTAACAACTCTTGCGGTGTATCTCGGACATTTTTCCTCGTTGCTTATTTCAACAGAGAGATAATCATTTATGTTCTTGTCGCCCTTTGTAAATCTGACAACGGGTGTACGCTCCTTGAGCTTTGTGCCGTAGCAAACAGCAGATTCTCTTGCAAGACCGATTACAGAGAGACAGTCGGGTCTGTTGGATGTTATTTCAAATTCAACAACATCGTCTGTGAGCATATATACATCGTGAATGTCGTCGCCCGGCTTGCAGTCTTCTTCTATTATGAGAATACCGTCTTCGATTGCATAAGGCACATCGTGAGTTGTAAGTCCGAGCTCGGCAATAGAGCAGAGCATACCGTGAGATTCAACACCACGGAGCTTTCCGTCTTTTATTGTAACTCCGCCGGGAAGCTTTGCCGGGGGAATGGCAGCAGGAACAAGTGCGCCCTCAAAAACATTCTGTGCGCCTGTTACAATTTGTCTGAGGCTACCCTCACCGCAGTCCATCTGGCATATTACCATATGGTCAGAATCAGGGTGCTTTTCAATGCTGACGATTTTACCTACTTTTACATTTTCTATATCCGCGCCGAGAGTTTCAAATCCCTCAACTTTCTGACCGATATAGGTAAGCTTGTCCGAATAATCTTTAAGTGACGGCATCTTTGACAGATCAACATAGTCAGATGCCCAGTTAAGTGATAATTTCATAATTAACCTCCAGGTAATACAGTTTTATTCTTACGAGAATTGCTTTAAGAATCTGACATCGTTTTCGTAAAGATAACGCATATCTTCGATGCCGTATTTTATCATGACTACGCGTTCAAGCCCAACACCAAAAGCGAAGCCTGAATAAGTGTCAGGGTCAATGTCACAAGCTGAAAGAACATTGGGGTGAACCATGCCTGCCCCTAATATTTCTATCCATCCTTCGCCTTTGCAAAGTCTGCAACCTTTGCCACCGCACATGAAACAGCTTACATCGACTTCGGCAGAAGGCTCTGTAAACGGGAAGTTGTGTGGGCGGAAACGAGTTCTTGTGTTTTCGCCGAAATAAATTTTGGCGAATTTATCAAGGGTTCCTTT
>JAZSET010000161.1:0-11664 GCA_045531795.1 Eubacteriales bacterium
ATGGTGTATCTTTAATTTCAACAAGTATGTATCCCCGTGGAGCCTGAGGCGGATTTGTAACAGAATAAGCACGAGTGCACTCTGTGGCGTTCTCCTGCTTCTGCAAAACGATATTCTTTGTCATCTTGTATCTGTGCCCGCCAATCTCAGGTGTCCAGTGGTCAAATAAATAGTTGGCAAGTCCGGTAAAGTCAGCACCGTGATCAACACCGTCGTAAGTGTTGTGAGCTCTGAGGCGGCGTACATCACGCACACAGCCGTATTTCCATTGTTTTAAAATGTAGCTTTCATCAATGCCATGACAAATCATATGAAAATGGATTCGGGCCGTAGATTTACCACGACCCATATAAATCGCAATCTTAGCTTCAGGATACTTGTACTGTAACCTGCGTACAAAATTGTCCCGTACTCTGCGGGCATCTTCAAAATCGTGAAGCTCATATTTCAAATCAAAGGTAAGTGTTATGTATAAATCACCGGGGACAAAGTTATCATTTATAAGACGTGCATGGTGGCGGCGGGAAATGGAAAGCTTGTGAGCAATCCGTTCTTCTTCACAATTAAAACGAGCCCGCTTCGGTCGGCTTGTCTTTATATTAACTCCCTCTCTGATGTTGTAGACAATCTGTTCGCAAACAACACCCGAAAATATACGCCTTTTAACCGTCTTCATAATAACTTCCTTTGATTTATACTACATATTATTTATATAACCCTTAACAATCCGCTTTTGCCGCATCCTCTTCTCCGATATAAAGCTTGTCTCTCTTAATATTCATTAAGCTTTCAACAAGAAAAGACGGTGGCTTGTATGGATAAACAACTGCAATCGGGAAAAAGCCGTCAAAAGCAGCAATATACGGACAATTATAAGAATCATATCTGAGGAATAACCTAAGTTCCTTTGCATCCTGCACCGGAGCAATGGCGTCACGGTCAATAAGAAAAACAGTTCCGTCGTGACGAATAGTAATAAGATTAGAACCATAGCAGCTGATATCAATGCTTCCGCGAGTCTCAATAACCTCACTCGCTTTTGTTTCAAATTCAAATAAAGGCATTTCAACACTTGAGTCGTGGTCAGTTATCTCGATTTCACCAATTTGTTTTTCATTTGCGCCGATTATCTTCAAAAATATATCAGTGGGCACATCTTCGGAAATATCGGTAAAATAATAGCCTCTGCCGTCAGATACCACCTTGTTCCCTCTCACAACATAAGTGAGAATTCTCCCACTTTCCTTAAATAACTTTAAAAGTTTAGAATATTTCATTTATTTTCCTTTCTCCAAGATATTTATTTAGTAGTTCACCATTGACTTCAATCCCTAACGCTTCTGCTTGTCGCTTTAATTCTTCAATTCTTTGTATATCTTTGAATAAGTCTTTGCAAGTGTTTTCGGGATAAGTAAGTTTTATATTTCCTAAGCTGGCATTTACAAATTTGAAGCAGTATTTATAGTCAGGCTTTGGGAAAAGGCTGTCCAATTCTTCCCAAGACAACTTACTTATTATTTTCAGGGCTTTCTTCAAATATCTTTTAGCCCTTTTCATTCTTAATTTTTCAAACAAACTCATTACTCCGTACCGTCTTTCTTCTCGCCACAATTCCTTAAACGGTCATAATCATCATCGGGTTTTACAAACATAACAAAATCACCTTGTTTGTTTTTCTCGTTCAAACACATAAATTTGTTTCCGCAAGGAAGACAATATCCGCACTCTTTGCAAGTCATATCTGTACACCGCCTTTCAACGAAAAACTGTCACGCCCTTTTGTAATCATATGCGGACACTTTATACTTACTTCAATGTGAGGACAGTCTTTGACTTTCCAAAAACCAACAACACCGTCTTTTCTTTCATTTGAGATTGTTGCATTTAATATTGCTTCAACACCTTTTTTATAAATATCCTTGTATTTGCAAACAGGCTCACAAACACAACAGTTGCATTTTGCTGATAAATTCATTCCTGTACACCGCCTTTCTCGGTTGGGTGGTCGCCCCAATCAAGATATTGACCGCAAAAGATACAATGTTTATATTTATAAATCGTTGTCCGTGTTGCACCTTTCATTTTCTGTTGCAAGGTGGTTTTACAATTCGGGCAAACATAATCTATAAATTCCCTATCATCTTCGGTCTGTTCTTCAATGTGCTTTGGCATTTGTTTTTCAAGAGCAGACAACACAAACTTTTCGTGTTCTAACTGCAAATAATATCCTGCATCTTCGTTTTTTTGACTTTCTAAAATCCTTATATTGTCTTTTACTGTCTCTATTGACAGTTGCATTCTTACTAAGTTCATTTCCCCTCATCTTCCTTTCTCAATGCCTGTTCTGCAATTTCTTCAAGAGCTATTGCTATTCGCCCTAAATAATAACCAATTAAAAACAACGGAGGTAATAAGGGTAATAAATAAAGTGCGTTCATTATTCAAAATCTCCTTTCAAAAAGTTACTGTAACATTAAGCACTGCTGCTGCAATCCAATATACGACTTTTCGCCAATCACCGCAAAAACCATATATAATAGCGGCACCAACATCAAGCGCAATGAGCATTAAGGGAAATATGTGTTGTGATTTCATTTACTCACCGCCTTCTGCAACTGTCGCAAGCGGCACGGAATAATCTTTGCTTAATGCGCAATCATTATACGGCTTTGTTTGTCGCGAAACCGAACACGGCTTAATGGCCATAACAACCATATCTTTTTTAACATATTCGGGATCGTTCATAATGTAATCAATATATACAAGGCAACTGTTGCCTGTGTAAGCTTGTCCGTCATATTCATTTAATGCCAACATATCGCCTTTTTTATAAGGTCTGTCGTTCTTTCGTATTTCAAAAGTCTTCTCGCCTTTTATAACATCTGCAAAATAGTCCGTGAATATTTTAAGTTCGTGTATCATTCTTTTAACCTCCGTTTATTAGTATTTTCTTAATTCAAGGTCACGGGGAGCAACAATATATGTGCAACCGTTGACATCAAGTTCAGCCTGTGTAATTACATCACCGTATCTGTAAAACAAAGTGTTCCGCTCTACTCTGCGGGTAATAACTGCCGTAATAGGGTAACTCTTGCCTGCGTACATAACCGGTATCTGCCTGTCAAAGCAGTCTTGTACTTCTTCCTTTGTCATCAGCTTACCTCGATTCCGTCAAGAACATTTTTCATCTGCTCAAGGACCTTGAGCATTCCTGCCTTGAGCTTTTCTTTCTGTTCGGACTCTGCCTCTTCTATGCAATCGCATATCTTTTCAAAAATACCATTAAAGTTTTCATAGTACATAGAAAATTTCTGAACAGCAGGATTGGCAGCACTCTGAAGCTTCTTCTCAAGCTCTTTTGCCCTCTCGTTAGCCTCACTGAGAGCCGACTCATATTCTGCTCTTGCTTTTTTAGCCTCATCAGCCTCAATGGCAGCACGGAGTTCCTCTTCCTTTTCCTTTTGACTCTTAAGTTTTTCACTGAGCTTGTCCGCTTTCTGCTTATATTTTTCTATTTCCGCATCCGCCTTTTCCCTCTCCGCCTTTAATGCATTGTCAAAGGATATCTGAGCATCTCCAACATCAGGGCTTGAGTCAGATACCGGAGCAGACTGCATTTTTGAAATTTCATTACGAAGTTTTTCCACTTCTTCAACAAGCTTTGCCTGTGCTTCTTCAGCTTTGTCAAGAGCATTCGTCTTTTCATCAAGTTCGCTCTTAAGTTCAGTTGCACGCTTTTCAGCCTCCCGGCGCTTTGACGCTTCCTCTTTGATATCACGGGTGCTCATATCGTCAAAATTTTCGCTTTGAATTATTTCAAGCTTTTCTTCCATAGGAAGACCGAACATAGCAACAGCCTGAGAATACGAAAGGTCACGGAAAGCATCGCAAGGAGCAACCCCCGTAATCAAATCAATCTGTGTGTCACTGTATTCCTTGTAGATACGCATAAGATTTCCGGCAGTAGACTGTGAATAATCAACATTTTCTATAAGCCATTGCTCCCATCCGCCGTGTCCGACTATCTCCTTTGCTTCACAAAGCCTCCCGCCAATCTCAATCAAAGCGGAAAGCAACTGATTCTTTGTCCTCTGTTTTATAAAATTTATCTCTGCCGCAATTGTTGCAGCACTTCTTACAATTTCACTCATATTAAATACCTCCGTTTGTTTTTACACCGCTATTCGCAAGCGTTTGGGAATTTGAAACTATTTCAAGCCACTGCTTTATGGCAAAATCAGACTCGGGAAAATCATAAGGCTGAGTTTTGTTCTTCTCTCCCCTTGCCTGAACAATTCTGTTTTTTTGTGAGTCATACTCAATGGTATAAAGACTTTTTTCCTGCTCTTCCTTCTTCCTCATAAATATAATGTTTGTCTTACCGTTCATGTGTCGCTCGGCATAACCGCCAACACAGTGACTTAACGCCTTACCCTCGTTTATAATCTGGTAAACCGAATGAGGAAAAATGAAAATGTATTCGCCAATAGTCATCTCAAAACGCTTTGCCCGCTTATCAAGTGCTTTTTTCTTTGCCTTTGGTAAGTTCTTGAATTCAAGCTCACCCTTGAGCCTGTGCTCTGTGTCGTGAGCCTCCCAGAAATTTTTAGGAAATATCACATTATGCTCATTTAGATCAAATCCAACCTCTTCAGCACACATAAGATGGTCAGCAAAGTCTGAAAATGCTATTTTCTTTTTGCTTATGTAGTTTTTTACCTTTTCGTACGTGCTGTATTTGCCAATAAGTTTATACATCTGACCGGCGCGGTCACGAAATGAGCCTAAATACTCGTTTGCTGTTTCAAATGAGAGCTTGTGACCTGCCGCTTTCAGAATATCAAAAAGCTCTTTTTTCAAAAAGCTGCTGTTATTTTTCATAAGCTCGTTAAAATGTACCTTGTCAAGCTTCAGAAAATCGAGCACATTTGTCGCCGACCAATTAAAATGTCTTGCATTAAGTCTGCCGTTATATACCACATCATTTACAATGGCGTTAAGGTGAAGCTTCTGAAGCATCTCAAACTGCGGATATTTTGCAAAATAGCAAACATACGCATTTGCTTTTACAAATGTCCTGTAATCATGCGCGCCGAAACACTCTCTGCCGTGACCTATAAAATCATCAATATTTATGTATTTGAGAAATGTGCCCTCGAAGCTGCCGCAATAGGCTGATCTCAAATTGTATTTATGGTAATCTGTCGGTCTCTTCGTTGTTTTATAACATTCAGTCCACCCATCAGCATAATAATTCCACCCGCTTTTTTCGCTTATGTAGCTTCCGGGCTCAAGACGGTATCTGCAAATTTCATTTTTATACTCAGGAACAAACCTCACATTTCCGTTGTATAAATTATAATCGGCAAAAACTGTGTATTCCCGCATATATACAACATCAGGCTCGGGCGAATATATAAATGTAATTAAAACAGGCTCATTTAATGACGCACCTGTTTTCAGCATATTCGCATTTTTTAAGGTAGCTCTGCAACCGCAATGAGGACAATAAGCTTCAAAATTGTGCATCTGCTCTGTGCTTGTTATTTTTACATAAGGATCACACCGGGAATTAACCTCTATATTGAGCATATCGTCTTCACTTAAATTGTTCCCGCAATTTGTGCATACTCCGGTGTATGCACGTGCTTGCCCACGCACACGCCTTGAAAATATGTAAGACGGAAAAATCGCTTTAAGTTCTTCGTGATAGCAGGCCTTGTCAAAGGGATAGCTTTCCTCTTTGTGAGCCGGCTTCAGATAAAACTCATTGTCTGTCATATCTCTCACCTCACAGAATATCGAGAAATGAAAGCTCTATTCTCTTTTTCTTTTCAGGTTCGCTCTTTGCCGGCTCTTCTCCGGTAAGGTCAATAGACATATTAAAGGAAATCTTTGCACCGGGAAAATAAAAGCTTACAGCTCTCTGATATACATCAAAGTCCGAAATAGCCTGTCCGATATTTTTGCATATCGCCTTAAGACAACCCTCGAAATCTCTTTTCTGATTAACCGCTTGGGCAAATTCCCCGTCCTGCTTGCAAAAGTCTGACAGAGCTTTTGCAACCGGTCCGGCAATAATTACCTCGTGTCTGCCGGGATGATTTTTGTTAAGTTCCTCACTTAAATACATAATAGCAGGCTCAATATGCTCTGCTGCGTGTTTGTTATTTACCTCCATAGTTTTTTGCCTCCTGTTTTTTATTTAATTGTTTTTACCCTCTCCGTCTGCCTGTCGCTTTGTAAAAGAGAGACCACTTTTGCCTGTGTTCAATAATACAAGCAGTAGCTGTACATAGAATAGCGACACCGAGTCCCACTGCACCAAGAAGTGCATAGATTGAAATGCTTGTGTCGAGAAACGACAGAATAAATGCCATTGCAACAAAGGCAAGAAGAAAACCGATAACATATATCGGGAACGTATTGATACTAATGCTCGTGTTTAAAGGCGACACCTTATATCTGACACCACACTCAATACAGGTGTATTCCCTGCCAATACTTGTAGTCTCAATCATTGCGCCGCAGTTCGGGCATATAGTAAGCATCTTACTTCACCTCACTTTCACTGTTAAGCCAACATAAGGCAGCAGCCTCACATCCGCCGTCGTGATGCGTACAGGTTCCATCTTCGCGGCAGTACCCGCAGTATCGGCTGTTGCAATATGCAGTGACTATTTCGTCTTCGTGAGCAATATACTTTGCAAGCTCACTTGGCAACATTGCCTTAATCTTTTCATAATTTGTCATTTTCTTTTTCAACCTCCTGTTTTTTGTTTTTCGCCCGGTCTTAAATTGCTGCAAGTCCCGGATGAGGGACAGCAGATACACCGCAAGGCTCAAGCTCCACGTCGTCTGCATCGTCAGGCAACAACTCATATTCCTCGGGATGATGGTAATAATATTCAGACATAGTTTTTGATAATCTGTCCATCAGTACCTTTCGTTGCTCCGGGGTCAGCGTTTCAACCTGAACACCGTTACAATAAAGAGTGACTGTTATTTCTTTTCTTTTGGCCATAACGCTCCTCCTTTACCGCTTTGTTTCATACTATGATAAAACTGCCGTATGTGTTAATGCTGCTGTTGGCTATATAAAGCAAAGCCAAGCCCTAAAATACTAAATAGCAAAAGAATCAATGCTACTACTAATGCCATCAGCAAAAGACTCTTTCTCATACTATACTCCTTTTAATAAATCCTCAAGTTTGCAGCCCAAAACATCGCATACCTCAGTTGCAAGACCGAGCGAAATCGGCTTCGTTCCCCTCTCTATCTGAGTAAGCATCGGTTGAGAAATGCCGACTGCTTTTCCAAGTGCTTCAAGAGTCATTCCTCGAGCCTTGCGTATTTCCTTTAAATTTGCCCCTATACTCATTGACTTTTATTTCCTTTCTATGTTATACTGTATTTGGGTTATTACCACAGTTATATTATAACTTAGTAAACTTAGATTGTCAATGATGTTTTGCTAATTTTTCTAAGTTTGTAAATTTTGCACAAACTAAGTTTGCTAATTTTGTGTAATTTTAGGAGCAAATGCTATGTTTAAAAATATTTTTATTAAATTATGTAATAATAAGGGTGAATCTCCAAGTGCAGTTTGTCAAAAAATCGGTCTCTCAAATGCCGTGTTTTCCTCTTGGACAGATGAAAGCATCCCAAGAAAGGCGACACTAATGAAAATTGCTGATTATTTCGGTGTTACCGTTGATGAGCTTGTAGGCGATAAAAAAAGCCCCGAGGAAACCTCGAAGCTAAACAAACAAGAGTTGCTTTTAATAAGCCGATACCGTGAGCTTAATGACGAGGGAAAAGAAAAGCTCACCGAATATGCCGATGACTTATGCTCATCAGGCAAATATAAAAAAGATAATACCGCTGATGTGGTACTTAAAGAAGCATAAATAATTTAAATAGGAAGTTTAAAATGACTTTTCCAGAATACGCCAAGCAAAGTGCACAAATATATCTAAAATACCTTACCGAACAAGGAAAAGGTATTATTGAAGCTCCGGTTACTAAAGTCGAAGACGACAACGAATTTATTACACTTACATTAGGAATGAAACTTTTGCGGCCTGATGAAGTGCAAATTAAAATATATAATGTTGTTTATTCCCAATTCAAAATAGAGCCCGTTTCATATTGCGAAACAAGCCGTAAACTAATTGTTAAATTAAATCGTGGGTACGAAAGGGTCTTTGATGATGTTCCGCTGTCTGAAATATATGTCATTTCCGATTTGCGTTTTCTTGTTGATCGTGTACAAAAATGGTATTCGTTGTCCCCCGCACTTCACTTACCTAAAACCCCACCCAAAGATGTCTGCAATGCTTTTTCAAAATTGAATTTCAAACCATCTGATAGTCAGAGCAAAGCGATTGACGGAGTTCTCTCGTCTCCCTTTTCATATGTTTGGGGAGCTCCCGGAACAGGTAAAACAAAATTTGTTCTTGCAAGATGTGTCTTGGCATGTATTAAATCAAAAAAACGTGTGCTAATTACGGCACCGACAAATAATGCACTTGAGCAATCACTCGAGGGAATTTTGCAAATTTTTTCAGAAGCCGGGGAAGACTTGGAACAAGTTATCAGACTTGGTGTTCCCTCTGATATTTTTTTAAAAAAGTATCCCCAGGTTTGCGAACGAGCAGAATACGCACGAGCAATGTCCAAATTAAATGACCATATGCAAGAAATGCAAATAAACATTAAAAATCAAAAAGCTTTGCTTGATTTATTTGAAGAAAAGGAACAATACTTAAATTACGAGAAATCATTTAAAGAATTTAATAAGGTATTATCAAAGGTCGTTCCCGTCTGCCAAAGGGCAGAGATATGCATAGAGAATGCCGAAAACGAAAACCATTTTCTAAAAGGGAAAATAACCATTGCTCAGAACTCATTAGCTGATATAAGCAGACGAGCATCTTCTTCAATGCAAAAAATTGCCGTTTATAATTCTAAAATACAAAAATATGAAAATTCAATATTCAGAATTTTTTTAAAAAACAAAATTCCAAATTTGTTGGTATTGTTAGCAGGAGAGACTTCAAAAGTAGACGAGTATAACATTACAAAAAGCAAACTAAACTTAGAAATCGACAGCCACAACAAAAAGATTTTAGAGAATTCTCGCATTATCGACTCTGCTGAAAGTGAACGCAAAAAATGTTTAAACGAAATAACAAAAGTCTCATTGTTCGAGCCGAAATTAAAACATTTGGCAGAACATATCTCAGAAATTGACGATACATTCATTTCAAAATGCGAAACAATTATAACTGAAATCAACGATTATTTAGTAGAAAAGCGAGTTTTTTTCAAAGATATCGAAAACCGTTCTTATGATAGTCTCAAGTCAAGTTACGATTTATATTGCACTGAGCTTAATAATATAACCGAAAAAATAAATGAATTAAATAGCTCCGGAATGAATAAAAAAATCAGTTCATACCCGGTAGTTGCTGCTACCATAGACACCTGTTTAAATCGAATTTCAACTATAGAGCAGGCAAAGGAAAGCAATACACAAGAAATAGTGTATTGTCCCGACCTTGTTTTTTTGGATGAGGCAGGCTATTGCTCTTTGATTAAAGCCGCAACGCTGACAGCCTTCAACTGTCCCATGGCCCTTTTTGGAGATCATATGCAGCTCCCACCCGTTTGCGAAATGAACGACAGCGATTTTTTAAACGAAATATACGCACCTGTGTTTCTTTGGTCTCAATCGGCACTTCATTTAGAAAATATATTTGTAAAAACTCTCCCCCAAATGCTTGATGATTATCTCAATAATGTATCTCCCGACTTTGTCCATATGAAAAAATATGAGCTTGTGCAAACATATCGTTTTGGCGAAAAGCTCGCCTCTGTGCTTGCAAAAAAAGTATATCCCTCAAAGTTTTGCGGAAGTTCGGAGCATGAGACAGATATTTTTTACATAAATGCGAGCTATCAATCGGGCGAACTGAAAAGAACAAACATCAGCGAATGCAATGCAATAAAGGCATACTGTGACAGCCACTACGACGAAAATATCGGTATAATAACACCGTACAAGCATCAACGCGGTTTGATAAAAAAAGTAATATCAAAAGATAGCGACCTATTTGATTCGGTTTTAACTGTGCACGGCTCTCAAGGCCGGGAATGGGACACAGTATTATTCAGCATTGTAGATACATCTGATATGTGGTTCTCAAATTCGAACAATCCCGTAAGCAACGGAAAGAAAATAATAAATACAGCTGTCAGCCGTGCAAAAAAGAAGCTTGTTATTATTTGTGATGCCTCATATTGGTATAACAAAAATGGGCAACTCATATCAGAACTTTTACAAATAGCAGAGGAAATAAAGCTTTAATTCACATACAAAAGAGAAAAGGAGTAAATCGAATGTCATATCAGCCACTACTTAAAATCGGATGTGCCTATATCCGTGTATCAGATGAAAGACAAGACGAATACTCCCCCGACTCGCAGCTTAAAAAGGTCCGTGAATATGCTGCAAAGGAAGGCTACACTATTCCTGATGAATATGTGTTCTATGATGACGGTATTTCCGGCAAGAGTACAAAGAAAAGAGACGACTTTAATCGAATGATAGCAATGGCAAAAGAAAAAGACAAACCATTTGATGCTATCTTCGTCTGGAAGTTTTCGAGATTTGCAAGAAACCAGGAAGAGTCTATTGTATATAAAAATCTGCTTGCCAAAAAGGGCGTATCTGTAATATCGGTGTCAGAACCTATCCCGGAGGGTGCATTCGGTTCTCTCATAGAGCGTATTATAGAGTGGATGGACCAATACTACCTGATCAACCTGTCAAGCGAAGTTAAGCGAGGAATGACAGAAAAGGTGTCCCGGGGTGAGCCTATATGCCCGCCCGCCTTTGGGTATGACATTAAAGATAAAAAGTATTACCCTAACGAAGAGCAGGCTCCTATTGTAAAAGAAATATTCACGCGCTATGCAAATGGCGAGGGTATGCGTAAAATAGCAATGGAGCTCGGCATAAGGGGAATAAGAACAAAGCAAGGCAAAAGTCCCGAAAACAGATGGATCGAATTTATTCTCAATAACCCGCTGTATATAGGTAAAATACGGTGGAGCACAAACGGCGTCAAAGCAGTGTCAAAAAGAGATTATACAAACGAGAATATAATGACAGTAGACGGCCACCACGAACCAATAATTACAAATGAACTTTGGGAAAAGGTACAAACAAGACTTGAAAACGAAAAAAAACTGTACCCGAAATACTCAAGACGAGAACAGCCAATACAGTATATGCTAAAAGGGCTTGTCAGATGCAGCGATTGCGGGGGTACTCTTGCATTGGCGTCGGTAAAGAGTGGTAAATCACAAGCATACACAATGCAGTGTTGTAACTATTCAAGAGGAAGATGTTTGAAGTCGCACTCGGTAACTATGCCTAAAATTGAAAAATCAGTAATAGATGGTTTGAAAGATGCAATAAAAAATGAATCTTTCACAATGGTCCCGCAAGATCAAGAGGTAATCCAGACAATAACCGACTATGATAAGCTTATAGCCAAAGAAGAAAAAAGACTCGAGAGAGCACAACAGGCATACCTTGCTGAAATTGATACTATAGAGCAGTATGCAGTCAATAAAAAAGCAATAGAAAAGAAA
>JAZSET010000016.1:0-5802 GCA_045531795.1 Eubacteriales bacterium
GGAGGATATTATGAAAAGAATCGCAATCGCTTGTGACCACGGCGGTTATGAGCTTAAACTCGAAATAATCAAAATGCTCGAAGAGCACGAAATGAAAGTCATCGACCTCGGCTGTGATTCAACCGAATCTGTAGATTACCCCATTTACGCCAATAAGGTCTGTGACGAAATTATAGAAAAGCGCGCTGACCTCGGTATCCTCGTCTGCGGTACGGGTATCGGTATGAGTATGGCGGCTAATAAACGCCGCGGTATCAGAGCCGCTTGCTGCTCGGATACTTTCAGCGCAAGAATGACCCGTATGCACAATGACGCCAATATCCTTTGTATGGGCGGAAGAGTTGTCGGCTCCTGCCTTGCGTGCGATATGGCTGAACTTTTCGTGACTACCGAATTTCTCGGTGGCAAACACGAGAAGAGAATTAAAATGTTTGATGACACAAGAGCATAAACTCTTTTGCATATAAATCAAGTAATTGTTTTTTGGAGGTACTATATATGACACTCGTTATTATGGCAGCAGGAATGGGAAGCAGATACGGCGGCCTCAAGCAGATTGACCCCGTTACACCCCACGGTGAATTTATTGTTGACTTTTCAATCTATGATGCAATCAGAGCAGGAGTTGACAAGGTTGTTTTCATCATCAAGCGTGAAAACTATGAAATCTTCAAGGAAACAGTAGGAAGCAGAATTGAAGATAAAATCAGAGTTGACTACGTTTTTCAGGATATGGACGCACTTCCTGCAGGCAGAAGTGTTCCCGAAGGCAGAGTAAAGCCCTGGGGTACAGGACACGCAATCCTCTGCTGCAGAGGCATTGTCAAGGAAAACTTCATCGTTGTAAATGCAGATGACTTCTACGGAGCAGATGCTTACGCAAAGCTTGCAGACTTCTTAAAGACTGCAAAGGCAGACGAAAACAAGGCTCACTTTGCAATGGTCGGCTATGTTCTTGAAAACACAATCACCGAAAACGGCTCGGTAGCACGCGGCGTATGCCAGTCTGAAAACGGACTTCTCACAGAAGTTGTTGAGCGCACAAAGATTATGGAAAACGACGGCGTTGTTCAGTTCTGCGAGGATGACAAGTGGTATGACCTTGACAGAAAGAGCATCGTGTCAATGAACTTCTGGGGATTCTCTCCCGAAATATTTGATATGCTTGATAACGATTTCAACCTTTTCCTTGACGAAATCGAAAACGGCAAACAGGACAAGATGAAGGGCGAATTTTTCTTGCCGTTTGTTGTTGCAAAGGCAATCAAGGACAACAAGTGCGATGCGCGTGTGCTTGAAACAGACGCAAAGTGGTATGGCGTAACCTATCACGAGGATAAGCCTGTGCTTGAGGCATTCATCAAGGACAGTGTAAAGCGCGGCGACTATCCCGACGGACTTTGGAAATAATTTTGTAAATACATAAACGGAGGAATTTACAATGGCAATACTTATTACAGGCGGTGCGGGCTTTATCGGCTCACACACTGCGGTACAGCTTTTAAACGACAACAGAGAAATTGTTATCGTAGACAATTTCTGCAACTCAAAGCCTGTTGTTCTTGACAGAATCAGACAGATTACAGGCAAGGACTTCAAGTTCTATGAGGTTGATCTTCTTGACAAGGACGCACTTGAGGTTGTATTCAAGGAAAATAAAATCGAATCTGCAATTCACTTTGCAGGACTCAAGGCAGTAGGCGAAAGTGTTGAAAAGCCTCTCCTTTACTATCACAACAATTTAGCATCAACATTCAATCTTTGCGAGCTTATGACAAAGTACAACGCAAAGAAGCTTGTTTTCTCATCTTCTGCTACAGTATACGGCAAGCCCGAGAGCGTGCCGATAAGAGAGGATTTCCCCCTTTCTACAACAAACCCTTATGGCGAAACAAAGCTTATGATTGAAAGAATACTCAAGGACCTTTGCGTTGCAGATCCCGAATGGCGTGTTGCAATCCTCAGATACTTCAATCCTATCGGAGCACACGAAAGCGGACTCATCGGTGAAGACCCCTGCGGTATCCCGAACAATCTTCTTCCTTATGTTGCACAGGTTGCAATCGGCAAACGCGAGTACCTTAATGTATTCGGCAACGACTACAACACACACGACGGTACAGGCGTGCGTGACTATATCCACGTTGTTGACCTTGCAGATGCTCACCTTAAAGCACTTGATAAGCTTCCCGCATATACAGGTATCGACTATTTCAATGTAGGTACAGGTAACGGATATTCTGTTCTTGACATTGTAAACGCATACGAAAAGGCAACAGGACTTAAAGTTAACTATAAGATAGCTCCCCGCCGTCCCGGTGATATTGACGAATGCTTCGCAGATCCTGCAAAGGCATACAAGGAGCTTGGCTGGAGTGCAAAGCGCGGAATAGAGGAAATGTGCCGTGACAGTGCAAACTGGCAGGCAAAGAATCCTAACGGCTATGATGCCTGAATTGTAATAAAAAAGCTTGTCGGAATTTACGGCAAGCTTTCCCCATTTTTAAATAAAGGAGTTAACTAAAATGACATTCGAAAAGAATTTATTTGACAAGCTTCCCACAGGCGAAGAGGTATATGCCTATACTTTCAGAACTGAAAAGGGTGCAGAAGCAACAATCCTTACATACGGCGGTATTGTAAACAGACTTCTTGTTCCCGATAAAAACGGAAAACTTGTAGATGTAATCTGCGGTTTTGACAATATAGAGAGCTACCTTAAGCATAAGGGCTCATACTACGGTGCACTTATAGGCCGTTACGGTAACCGTATTGCAAACGGCTCATTCACATTGAACGGAAAAGTATATACCCTTGCAAAGAATGACAAGGGCTTAAAGACACTTCACGGCGGAAATATCGGCTTCGACAGCAAGTTCTGGGACGCAGTACCCTTTGTTGAAAAGACAAAGGCAGGTCTTGAGCTTACACTTGTAAGCCCCGACGGAGACGAGGGCTTCCCCGGCACACTTACCGTTAAGGTAACCTACACATTTGACGAGGAAAATGCTCTTACAATCCGTTATGAAGCAGAAACTGACGCAGACACAGTAATAAACCTCACAAACCACTCATACTTCAATCTTTTAGGCTGCGGACATCCTACAAACGCAGACCACTATATGATGATTGACTCCGACTATATCACAGAGGTAGACGGCACACTCGTTCCCACAGGCAACAAGTATGCTGTAGAGGGAACTGCTTTTGACTTCAGAAAG
Source organism: Eubacteriales bacterium (assembly GCA_045531795.1). Lineage (GTDB taxonomy): Bacteria > Bacillota > Clostridia > Oscillospirales > CAG-272 > UBA4717. Next base: position 3,222 of record JAZSET010000016.1, read on the forward strand.
CCCACAAAGATCGGCGACAGAATAGATGACACAACCGACTCTCAGATAGCACTCGGCGGTGGTTATGACCACAACTTTATCCTTAAAGCTGACGGCACAGTCAAGAAAGTAGCCGAGGTTTATGCCGAGGAAAGCGGAATAGTAATGAGTGTTCTTACAAATCAGCCCGGCGTACAGTTCTATGCAGGTAACTTTATGAAGGATACAGGCGTACCGTTCAAGGGAGGCAAGGCGCAGGCAAAGAGAGCAGCATTCTGTCTTGAAACACAGCACGCACCCGACTGTCCCAACCATCCCGAATTTGAGTCAACAGTACTTAAGCCCGGCGAAAAGTACGACTACACAACAATATATAAATTCACTGCAAAATAAGCAAGCAGGGCGGGAGCCCTGCACCCGGACAGCGCGTGGGATATGTGTGAATTTAAAATTTCCACCCGTACACCGATATCTGTGGAAAATTACGGGAGGCGGAACGCCTCCCCTACAACAATGAAATCATCCACCGTAGGGGAGGATATTATCCTCCCGCCAGGGACGCAGTCCCTGGACCCGTTACGCGCGGGAAGATTGTGCGGGATTGAAATTCCCACCCGTACACCAACGTCAATTAAAATCCGGTAGGGCGGGGGCTTGCTCCCGCCGCCGGTTCACTTCTGTAAAACAAATCTCGAATATGGAGATAATATGAAATCAACACTTCTTTTAAGCGCGTCTCATATTCACGAGCACAGCGGCTTTGATATTACGCATATTTTAAGCGATACATTACTTCACATTCTGCGTATGCTTCCGATTTTGTTTATAGCATATCTGATAATCGAAATCGCAGAGCATAAAGCATCGGATAAATTAAAAAATGCCCTCGGAAGTAAAAGATTCGGCGTAATCGGAGGAGCAATTCTCGGATTATTCCCCGAATGCGGTTTTTCTGTTGCGGCATCTAATTTTTATTCTGAAAAACTTATAAGCGCGGGAACTCTTGTGGCAGTATTCGTTGCCACGTCAGACGAGGCTCTGCCCGTACTTTTGTCTATGCCCGAAACGGCAAAGACCATATTACCTATGATAATAATCAAGCTTTTTGCTGCAGTTCTTGCAGGATACATTTTAAACTTCATCATAAAGCTTGCAAAAAATAAACAACACAATCACGAAAATCATCACGAACACCACGGGCATCACGACCACTCACACCACATATCAAAAGAGGGTGAGCATCACCACTGCGAATTCTGCGACTCAAACAAGGGGATTTTGCAGAATTCACTTACAAGGACTCTCTTTACAGTCCTTTTCCTCTTCGTTACAACATTCGTATTCCATTCGCTCGTGTCGTTAATCGGCGAGGACACAATAAAGCATATAATGGAATCGGTGCGCTTCCTGCAGCCCTTTGTAACCGCGCTTGTGGGACTCATTCCAAGCTGTGCGGTAAGTGTGCTTCTGACAGGACTTTATGCTGAGGGAGTATTATCGTTCGGTGCACTTGCTGCAGGACTTTGTGCCGGGGCAGGTGCCGGAATAGCGGTGCTCTTTAAAAACGGAAGAAGCCTTAAGGACAGCCTGTTTATAACAGGATATCTGTGGTTGTTCGGTTCAGTTGTCGGAGTAATTATTTCAATATTTGCATAAACGGAGAAAAATATGCTTGATAAATTAAGACAGGTAAAAGAAAAATACGAGTCTATATGCGAAGATATAGCAAATCCCGAAATAATATCGGACACGGAAAAATATACGGCACTTATGCGCGAGCATAAGGCGCTGACTCCCATTGTTGAAAAGTATAATGAATACTTAAAATGCGAGTCGGATATGGCGGGAGCAAAAGAGATAATTGACGACAAGGACGCAGACGCTGATATGCGCGAGCTTGCAAATGAGGAGTATTATGAACTCAAGGACAGACTCGCTGAAATTGCAGACGAATTAAAGGTCCTTCTTCTTCCGCGTGACCCTAACGATGACAAAAACGTAATCGTTGAAATAAGAGCGGGAGCAGGCGGCGAGGAAGCGGCGCTGTTTGCGGCGGTTTTATACAGAATGTACACAATGTACGCACAGAAGTCAGGGCTCAAGACCGAGCTTTTGTCCGTAAACGAAACAGGACTTGGCGGATTTAAGGAAATATCATTTTCGCTTTCGGGAGAGGGCGCATATTCAAAGCTTAAATTTGAAAGCGGTGTTCACAGAGTACAGAGAGTACCCGACACAGAGTCGCAGGGAAGAATACACACCTCAACTGCAACTGTTGCGGTTCTGCCCGAAGCGGAAGAGGTAGAAGTCGAGATAAATCCCGCTGACCTTGAAATAGAAACCTGTAAATCGTCGGGTGCTGGCGGACAGCACGTAAACAAGACCGAATCGGCGATAAGAATTCTGCACAAGCCGACAGGAATGGTTGTTGAATGTCAGGACGAGAGAAGCCAGTTCAAAAACAAGGACAAGGCTATGAAAATTCTCAGAACAAGGCTTTATGATATGAAGCTCAGGGAAAGAAATGAGAAGATAGCAGGAGAAAGAAAGAGCCAGGTCGGAACGGGCGACAGAAGCGAAAGAATAAGGACTTATAATTTCC
>JAZSET010000107.1:0-18471 GCA_045531795.1 Eubacteriales bacterium
TGTTGCTTCCGCTGTTGTTTCCGGTATTGCTTCCGGTGTTGCTTCCGCTGTTGCTTTTGCTTCCACTGGTACTGTTGGTTACACCGGTCGTGTTACCACCGGTTGTATTACCGCCGGTTGTATTACCGCCGGTCGTGTTACCGCCGGTTGTGTTACCGCCGGTTGTGTTACCTCCGGTTGTGTTACCTCCGGTCGTGTTATTGCCACCTGCATTAGGGTCATTCGGTGTATTGCCGCCTGCGTTGGGGTCATTTGGAGTATTGCCTCCTGCGTTGGGGTCATTTGGAGTAGCACTTTGAGCTGCATCCTTCTTCTTAGCTTTTATCGGTATAGTAACCTTACCACCGAAGCTGATTCCATAGAGATCACCGTCTCTGGTAAGTGCGCCGTACTTAAGGTCAATCAAAAGTCCGCCGATATACTGTATTATCGAGCCACCGATGCCAAGTTTAAGTATGAATGCTTCATCTCCATCGCCGCCGAGGGTATGCATTTCACCATATTTTCCCTCAATGCTCCAGCCGTTATGCCAAACATTTATCGAACCAATAACCTTAATTCGTCCATTACCTTCAATAGCTGCAATATTATCATTCTGTGTGCTGAACCAGTCGCCTTTTATTGACATGGTGAGCGGTTCTGCACCGTCATACACAAGAAGATTGTTGATAGTTACGTCACCGTCGGTAGTATTCGCCTGATAGAAGACCTTATCGCCCTCCTTCATTACACGAATCTTACCTCTGACTACAGCCATGATTTCACATGAATCATCAAAAGTAATTGAGTCGGTTTTAAGTCCACGTGCAGAAATCGCTCCCGACTCGAACAGATGAAGCTGTTCTTCACTTATAAACGAAACGAAATCGTAGCAGGGGAAATTATCCTTTTCGAAACGAACCATTGCTACAAGACCATAACTCTCGGCACGGAAGTTTGAGTCGTCGCATACCGTGAGCACCTCTGCCGCAATTATTTTGCTTGTAAGCTCGTTTTTAAGCTGCGCATCTGTAAAATGGAACTCAATCTTATAGTCACCAACAGCAAGAACCTCATCAGTAGAGAACGTCATAGTCTTATAAGTTTCGCCCGGGAATGCTATTGTGCTTTTATCAATTCTTATCTTCTGAAGGTCCTTGACGAGATAAAGCTCCCATCCTGTCGATGCCTTCAAAGCCTTAAGGCTTCCCATTTCACCGGAAATAGTGATATTCTTTTCGCCCTCTGTATATACCATTCTCGGGGAAACAGAGGTCATCTTTACATCAGGAAGTATTCCGTCAACGCCCGGAACAAGTACATTTTTCTGGGATGAATATGTTGCCTGTACCCACTCGGTTTCGCTGACATATTCAGTTGCAGATACATTTACGTTAATGTTTTTCGATGTAAGATTTGTTTCAGGAGAAACCACAACAGTACGTTTTATAGTTTCAACCATTCCAACAGGCATACCCATTTTGAGTACTTCCTCACCAATAATTTCTCCATAGGTGAAGGTTGCTTCGGATTTGCCTGTATCCTTGAACACAAGTCCGTCTTCAAGGAAAATGTTTATCTGTGCGCTGGCAATGTCAACTGCACCGTCAACGCTGTTGTCAACCGTTACGATAAGCTCTATCTCACCATTATCCTGGTATCCTGTTCCTTTGTCATTGAGCTTAACCGAAGGAATATTTACGCTGAGTCCGAGATGCTCGTTACTCATTTCTCTTGTAAAGTTACCGATACCGTAAAGCATTTCCATTGTTCTCGATTCGCCTGCCGGAACGCTCTTTTCGGTCCAATAGATTGCAGTTGCAGTGTCGGGAACTCTGTGAACGTTTGAATAATTCGAGAAATCGCAGTTTTCGTCTGCTATATAATCATATCTCGTGTTTGCAAGATTTGCCCAGTGACCAACAATTACTTTGTCAGGAGTAGTATCACTTTCACCACTCCAACCCTTGAGCATTGCATACGCCATCTTTTTGCATTTTGCCAGAGAGTCAACATATGTGAGCTGATTTGGCATATTGCCTGCCGCATCGGAATACTCAGTTTCAACAATTGTCGGTGAGAATATCTCGCCGTTGATAACGTATGGTGCATCTACCTTTGAATCAAGGGCATTGTCAAGCAGGAGTCGGATACCAACTTTTCCGTCGGTGCCGTTCATATTTACTACCTTGTAACCGATACCGATATTTCCCGCCAGGTCGCTTTCCTCTATTTCAGAAAGGATTGCGGTCTGTGTTATGAGGTAGCCTTTTACTCCCCATGAAACACTCATTACTCTTCCCCCGTTTGAAATAACGGGGGTGTAGAGATCGGTTTCTATTCCGAAATAACTGTAATCCTGTCCGAATATGTAGTCCTTGCCGTCAATACGTACTGTCGTATATGACGTGCCGTTGCTTCTTGCTGCCGCCTCGTTGTACAAAAGCGGTATGTTATTGTCAAATGACTTTTGTGGGTGTCCGTCCTTGGTTTCAATAGAGAACGCACCCGTATCCGCATCGTACGCAAAACGTACATAATCGTTTGCTATCTTATATACGCTTCCGCTTATAATCGACTCAATTCCGATCGCTGCCACAGTTTCGGCAAACATCGGTACTATCATACATATAACAAGCAGAATTGCTATAATTTTTTTAGAAAGTTTCATTTGTTACTCCTTTCACTGAAGTGCATCAACAAATACCGTTATGGTAAAGTAGTCTCGCTTATCTGTCTGAACAAATACAGTGTACCAGCCATCCTCAAGGTCACGTGCAATAAATCTTCCGTTATACGCACTTATCGGTGTGCCCAGAGTCTTCATCTGACCCATTGTATATATTCCCTTTGCATATTTCGCATAAGCTGTTCCGCCAAAGTTCTTAAGGCTTATCTCGATATCGTCAGTATCAATGGTAATTGCATTTGCACTGTTTGGCATCTTGCCGTTGATAAGAGCGAGTGTATCATAGAAGCCGATAAGTCTTACGGTTCTGCGGAGTTCACATTTGTTACCCGCATTGTCGTATACTGTATAGGTTATTGTATATGGCTTTGTTCGGTCAAATACGTTTGCGCTGATGTTATCGGGATCGAAATCACCAAAGTCTATCTTCACGCTGTCAGTAAGTTCTGTACGTACTCCCTGATATACGTCAAATGCCTCGTAATCATAGAATTTCGACTTGTCATACGCAAACTCAGGATCACGGCCGCTTGTCATTCCCTCGATGAATATAAGTTCGTTTGTTCCCGCAAACTTAAGTGTCGGGGACTCCTTGTCGATGATTTCAACATCAACACCGTATGAGGAAATTGTACCGTTTACTGCCGCAAGGTTAAATGTAAACAAACCGTTTTCTGCATATATTAAGCTGTTTGCCTTGCTCTTTATATCATTGCTTCCGAGTATGGAGGTATCCTTATCGGTAACAACAGTTACGGTTACATCCTTGTTTGTGGTCTTGTAAATATCAGGACCTACTGTATAACCCGCTTCTTTTCCGCTTGTGTCCTTACCTATTTCAAGCGTCTTTTCAAAGAATTTCTTTTCCCATTTTCCGCCGTTTTCCTCAAGATACTCATAGCTCCAGGAAACTGTCTTTATCACAGGAGCACGGTCATCTATGTTGGTAACACTCATGCTTATTGTCTGGGAAGTACCCGATTCATCAAAAATTGTAAACGTATAGTTGCCGTTCTGCTTGATTGTAAAGGTTTTGTCTGTTGTATAAGTTACACCGTCATAAACCACTGAAAGGTCGGAAAGTTTACGATATATATCTATCGGTCTTCCGTTTTCATCAAGCTGCTGTACAAATGAGATTTCTACGCTAAGCTCATCTTCAGCAAGTGTTGCAATCGCTTCGAGTGCGGGAGGATCTGAGTATATATTGGAAACGCTGATTACACTCGCTCCCTCATTTCCATAATCGTCAACATAGAATACACTGATGTAGCCGCTCTTCTTGAATCTTATCTCAGTTGCACCCGGAGTATATACGATATCATACTGACCAAGGTTGTCTGAACGCTCAATTCCCGTTACTATAACGTTGGATTTTGAGAACTCCTCGATCTTTACAAGCACACTTCTTGTTGTAATTGTTGTGGGAGGTGTGCTGTATGAAAGTCTTGTAATCTCAGGCTTTACAATATCAATGTTGGATACTGTAATCTGTGTCGTAAAGCCATTTCCCGCTGCATCGTATGCCTTTACCGTGTAGTTGCCGGAAAGAGGAAGCTCTACGCTGTATTCGCTTCCGATTACCTCTTCGTTCCACTCTAAAAGTTCACCCGATGCATCACGTACCTCTGCGTAAACAATCTCATTTACGTTATCCTTGTCCGTAAATGTCACGAATGCGGTAACGGGCTTGTTTGTCTTATCGTAGGTCGAAAGTGTCCATTCTATATTACCGCCGTCATTATCGTAAAACTCATAGGAAACAGTCTGTGTGGCTGTGTTTCCTGCAGTGTCGGCAAGTTCAAATACAAACGAAGTCTTTTCGCTTGTAAGTATGGTTTCTGTCTGCATTCCGTTGTTAGTTACGCTTACATCCTTATCCGAATCTGTATATTCTATCACAGCCTTTACAGCACGATAATAATTTCCGTCGTTAACAGGCTTCCATTTGCCGAGATAATTCTCGTAGTAGTAACAAACTTTGTAATGTTCATCCTCGGTAATGGGGGTTTTATCTATGTTGGTAACAGTGTAAGTTTCTTCGTACGTCATACCGGCATTGTTAGTTACGATATATGTAACACTGCCGTTTTCTGTAAACTCTACTCTGTCACTCATTGTGATACCAAGATCCTCAGAATCACCGTCAACTATTCTTACTACCGATGCAATACCGCTTTCATTGTCTCCGTAAACTGCACTTACGGTAACATTCTTATTAGTGGGAGTGTCATTTGTAATGTCAGCATCAAGGGAAATGGTCGGTACTGTTTCATCAAATACAGAGGTGTAAATGCTTTCTTTCTGATAGCGTTCACTCTCTATACCCTCTGCTGTGTATGAACTGAATTCTACGCTCTTTTCGGTTGAACCGTCATTCAACGCTGTGAAAACAAGTTTGGTATAAACAACAGGCTGATCATTCTGCTCATCTATGATTATCTCTTCATCTTCGAGCTGTTCGTCTTCGAGCTGTTCATCTTCGAGCTGTTCATCTTCGAGCTGTTCGTCTTCGAGCTGTTCGTCTTCAAGCTCTTCGTCTTCGAGCTGTTCGTCTTCAAGCTCTTCGTCTTCAAGCTCTTCGTCTTCGGGCTCATCATATATGTATTCGTCTTCTTCGGATACAGAATTATATACTTTGGACTTTCTCTCGTTAAGAACATAGCCATTGAAAACGCCGTCAGAAACATCAAATGTCTGAAGTTCATATTCGGGATTTCCTGTTACAACAAGTTCTATAAGGTCGCCCTCTTCAAACGATATAAACGAACCGTTTTCAATTATTTCACCGTTCTTATAGAGGTCATATACGAGTTTAAAGCCTTCAATAAACACAGAGTCAGAAGCAAATGTTAAAGTATAGGTACGATTTGCTTCATCAACCGCATAAATTTTCTGCTCAGAATTGTCGCTTACCGTTCTTGTAATCGTACTTACATAGTTTCTGACACTCTGATTTGCTGCAATCTGCTCATTTTCTGCATCATCTTCACCTGTTGCAAGTGAGGGATTCAGTACAGAAAGCGGCACGTTAAAGTCAAGTGATACGTTGGAAACTGACTTGGTTATCTCAGGAGTACTTACGCTCGCTGTTATCATAGGCTCGGCATCAACGATATTGAATTCGTTATTTTCGGGGCGAAGCACATATGAGTTTCCGAGCATATCGGTACTCATTACTGCGATACCGTAATTTCCGTCAAGTCCACGTAATATCATATTGTACTCTGTAACACCTGTTGCAGAGCTCTTTTTAACAGTAAATTTCGACAGTTGCTGATTATAGTAGTTGAACGCATTCTCGTCAATAACGCTGTCGGCATCGGGATCTTTTACAAGTGCGAAATTCGTAATGACAGAGTTTACATCCTCTACAACAATTTTCATTTTGATATCTGTACGTTCGCCGCTCTCGAACGGTTCGCATGTTGCGCTGATTACAGGAGCATCCTTGTCGATGCACTTTACGCAAATCGGCACACGTACATCATTTCCTACGGCGTCAGAAAGAGTTGCATATGTATCAACGTTACGCTTTACTGTAAGAACATACCTGATATCACTTTCTTTTTCAGCCGATATAAGCGAATTGGATATTGAAAGATCTGTGATTGAGTTTGCATCACTTGCGCTTATGGTTACAATAACATCCTCTCTGGTGGGGTTTGATGTACTGTATTCAACATCAAAGCTCGGAGCTATTGTATCGTAAATGATATTGTGCGTGTATACATCACTCACAAGTGATATAGCAGGATCTGCTGTGTTGCCGTTTTCTGCACACGCAACCTTGAAGTAAAGCGTGTTATTGCCCTCAACAAGCAATACAGGAGATTCTATTTCTGCATCCTGTGAAAGATAACTTCCAAACGAGTCCGCAGGTACTTCAAGTGTGACCCACGGACCATAGTTGATACCGTCGGTCGATACCTGATATTTAACAAACTGATCTGATGTAAGCGCATCAGCGCATATCATATCTTCAACTACCTGAAGATATACTTTGTAATCCTGTGAAGGAGTTACAGAAATACCGTCAACCTTTACAGAGATATCATCACCTGCCGAAACAATGGTCGGCTTTTTTGCTCGTATGGAAAAACTATCAGGAACATCATATGTTGCTTCGTCACCGTTTACGTCGGTTGCACTTACTACAAGATAGTAAACACCGTTGTCTTCGGGCTGAAGCTTGATGCTCTCACGAACACCTATTCTGCCGTCTCCGCCGACAGTAGGAGTAAGATTTCCCTCTCCGACATATCTGCCGTCATCTGTATATATTTTATAAACGGCGTTTTTAACACCCGAAACGTCTTCTATTACTACTGTCGCCTGCTGTATTCTCAAGGGCTGTGAATATACGCTCTCCCACGACACATCAATCGTCGGCGCGCAGTTATCGAAGACATAGTTTTTCTCAAACGTTACCGTGTTATTCGATCTGGTTTCGGTTACCTTATATTCAAGCTTATATGTACCGTCAAGGGTAACAGCCTTTCCGTCATCACCGTACTGTACACCAGCGCCAACGTCCTGTCCGTTATATACGGCATAGCTCTGTGTGAGCACTGCCGCATTTGCTGAAACAGGAACCCAATGGTACTCTGTTTTGTATATACCATCGATACCTGAAACTGTTTCTTTAAATGAAATGTCAAATGATTTACCAGGAGTAAGATTTGAGCTTGTTTCGATAGTATCGGCTGTGTCATAGTTATATATCTTAAGGTCTGACGCAAACTTTATAACATCTGTTGAGTTTCCGATGCTATCCTTTGTGAGGATATACAAGTCTCCTACAAAGCTTTTCTTAAGTCCGATTGACATAAGGATTGTAGGAAGATTTCCGTTTTTATCTGCCTCTACAAAGTTCCATTTACCAACAGTTGTCTCGATTTCACCTGTAACGGTGTTTGCATCAAATGTGGGCAGGCTATCTGTGCTCGGCACAAATACATAATAAAGTCTTGCCCATGAGCCGAGAGTATCTTTATATGAATTACAGAAGTCGTCAAGTTTGAAATTGTATTCGGTATGCTTTACTTTCTGTGCATCCTGATATGACTTGTTCTGTGTGAGTGTATATCTCGGAGCAACAGAGTCTATAAGTACATTTCCAACCGTATTGTTCGAGATTGGGTTGCCTGCATCATCATAACCGTCAAAAGAAAGTGTATAAACACCCTCTGAGGCAGTTGCGGTCTTAAGAGTTATGGGCATATCGGAAAGCACTGAGGTCGATACGGGAACAGTTACATTAAGGTAAGAACCATTACCACCGTTATAGTTGTTTACAGATACCTTTGTGCCGTCTGAAAGAAGTGAATAGTTAAGATATGCCTCATCCCCGCTTGGATGCGGTGCGGTATTTGACTTGTAGAGAGTTTCACTTCCGTTTACATAGAAGGTATGCGAAGCTGCAAGTTTATTTGAAATGTCAAGTGCAGTACCATTCTTGTCTGTAATGCTTATTGTAGGATTCTTTGTATCTACTTTAAGGGTGGATAAATACGAATTCCAGGTTGTATTTCCGCTCTGGAGCATATACGTTGCGCCATTATATTTTGACGAAACGTTTGTAAGATAGAGATTAACTCCTGCTCCGTTGCTTGTGAAACTGCTCGGAACAGTTCCGGTAAACACGATCTTCTTGCCGTCACTTGAAGGTGCATAAGTAAGATCTGTGAGCTTAACGCTTGTTCCGTTACCGCTATAAAGTGCAGCATTACATGAGAAATTGCTTACTATCTGCTTTATGTCCGCATCAGCCATTGAGGAAGAACAATGAAGCGATGTCGGAGAAACTGTTATTGTTACTTTCTTCTTTGCGCTATTTAAATAATCGTTCGCTGAACGTGCTGTAAATACCGGCGTTTCCGAATAACTTATGTTGCCGATATCGAAACATTTACGATAGATTGTAACAGTCTCGGTATGTACAAGGTTACTGCCGCTCGTCGTAAGGAGCGAGTTTGCTTTTGATGAACGTGCGGGAACGCTGAAAGTAAAGTTAAGTGTAGCTTTACCTATTCCCTTTGCTACCATCTCGTTGTAGATCTGCGCATAGGTCAGATTCAGGTTTGCGGATGTGGTAGAGTTAGGATATGTAAAACTGCTTGTAAACAACGATGTCGTTCCGGTATTAAACTGGTTACTCATAGAAAATGATGCCGCATCGTCATATTTAAAGGGATTATATGTACCGTACTGGTCGCTTGTTTTAGCGTCCCATGTAAGCGAGAGGCTTCCGCTGTCGCCACTGCCGACGTAAATGTTTCTTCCCCAGTTATCAAATGAGCCCAATGATGTGAAATTACGCTTCGTTACTTCCGAAATATCAATTTCCCATTCGTCTCCCTTCTTCATCCATCCCCAGTCTGCATAGCTGACGATCGTTACAGGCTGGTCGCCGTTTGTATAACCACTGTTATCAATAAGCGGGAGGGATACGTCGAAATTGCCGGGCTTCCAGTCATCACTGCTCCAAAGATGAATGTGCGTTTTTGCAATCATCCAGGGGGCAAGCGTGAGGTTCAGATAATAATCGTCATAATACCCCTTCTTGAATGTACCATTGGTACATGCTCTGACTATACCGCCATCACGGGTTTTATAACCGGCATATACCGAATCTCCATCAGTACCTGCATAGTTTACATTCTGTGTCTGCAGTTTTATTTTATATGTGAGTGTCGGGGTTTGTGCACTAACTGTAATGGTCATTGTAGGAACAAGTCCAACTACCATTATAACTGCAAGTATAAACGCTAATAATCTCCTTTTCATATTAACCTCCATTTTTTCCATTTATTATATCAAGGGCAGAAATAACCTTTTCGGGATATCCCACCTCATATAAATCATTTCTCACATTTGCATAATCGCTTTTTCGCTTAAGCGGCAGATAAAGCGCAATACCTGAATATTTATTGGCGAGTGCGCTTCGCTTATAGTAAAGTGAGCCTTCCATTGCCACCGCAAGATTGCTTATATCCATATCAACTGCGTCGAATACCGAAAGTATATCGTATTGGTCATTTCCACCGCTGTCCCCGTATGGAACAAGTCCTGCATCTATCAGCCTGTCAAGGTAAGTGTCACCTGTAAGCTTATCAAGCGCTTTCTGCACTTCATTTGCCAGCATAGCTGCCCTGTCAAGCCTTATCACCGACATAACAACATCTTCTCTGCCTTGTGGCGCGTGTACTATGTATGAATCAACAATCAACCTCGAAAGCTCTTCTGTTGACAGCTTCGGGTCGGCTGCAAGCGAATTCAGCCACGTTGTATAGTAAACTCCGTCCATCGGAGTAATATCCTCTGATGCTATCATATATTTGCCTGCATCAGAAAGTGCGTACGCACATTCGAGTGTTCCCATAAGACAGGCATCAAACACTATGAGATCAAATTTTTGTCCGAACTTTGCAAGTGCCGTCTTCATATCCGAAAGCGATAGCGAGGCATCCTTATTAAGCTCGTCCCGTCCAAATCCGGCAAGTGTTCCTCCGCCATGATCCCACATGATCAGCACATATCTGTCGGCAATTACATTCTCTTTTGCGTAAACCAGAAAATCTTCAAGCGTTTCACGCTCGCACATATCCGCACCGTCGAGTACTGTCAAATCTGTAAACGAAGTATCGGTTATTCTGAATCGTTGTGTTTTTTCGTCTTTAAGCAGCCCATTACGGTAATTTTTCGTTCCGCCCGTCTGCATCAGTATTTCTATATCGCCAATTGGCGCATCAAGTATTTCGTTTATGTCCATTGAAAGCATTCCGAGTTTGCTTTCCAGGTCAGATGCTACCGCGTATATGAGCACCGCCGTTTTTTGCTTTTCACTTCTCAGATTGTTTTTTGCCGCTGCAAAATCTCCCTGGGTGAAAACCTTGTTTGACATCAGCTCTTTAGCAAGTGTTTTATTTGAGCCGTACATTGTTGTGTTCAGTGCCCCATAGGTAAGTCTTGCAAGCTCCCCTCGATTGAATGTACCTGTGCCTTTGTCTATCGCAAACTTATGAAGCGCAAATTCGTAAGCCTCTGAATAGTTGAACTGTCCGCCAACATCATCAGAGTATCCGAGTGCACGAAGTAACAGTGTCGAATACTGTCTGTGATCAATCGGTGCTGATGCACCGAACTCGGTCGCCGATATGCCTTTGGCGATATTCTTTTCGTATGCATATCCGATATAGGCATCCGCCCAGCCTGCATCCTCAAACGGATGCTCATGCTCTCCTGACAGCGCCTCGTCCTCTTTGCCGAGTACTCGCACCAGAAGTGTTATCGCCTCGGCTCTTGTGGGGGTTCGCTCAAGCTCATAGCCGTTGCCCGTGCCCTTGAAAAGTCCGATTTCGGCAAGTGCATCTGCATATTGATTGTAATCAACAGTCTTTGCCGGCAAAGCCAGAAAGAGTACAAGCAGCACGGCTGATATGATAATAAGTCTGATTTTCATTATTTTCCTCTTTTCGGGCAAGTTAATTAGTCTGTTTGATCGGGTATTTGCATACACCGACCTCGGGTACGCCCGATTTCAGTTCCTTGAAACAAGCATATTTGCAAAACCAACAATTTGTTATCGGTTTAAGCAGGCATTGTCTGTTCATAAAATGTTCGCATACCGTTGAACGTGTTATTTTCACCGTTTTTTCACAATGTGCTGAATTTTTAGGTTCAATATTCATTGGTCTCTCCCAACATATTCAAAAAATGAGTATATGTGGACAGATTATATCACATATATACAATTTAATGTAAACATTGGAATGAAATGCATTTTCAGCGTAATGAAATGCACTATAAACTATTGAAAACTATTACCTGTTCTGTTATAATTATATCAATAATAATTATGTTATGGAGTGGGGGGACTAATTTGTTACGAATTGCAATCTGTGACGATATGCCCGATTTTCTTGCACGTGCAAACTCGTTGGTATCAGCATGGAAAAATGATCCTGAGAACGTAATTATCGAGCTTTTTTCTGACGGCGATTCACTTATCGACGTCCACATCAAAAATCCATTTGATATCATTTTACTTGACATAGTAATGCCGCTCATGAACGGAATAGACACTGCGGCACAAATAAGAAAAAACGACAAGTCGGTAAAACTCGTGTTTCTCACCTCCTCCCCCGAGTTTGCAATCGAATCATATTCAGTGCAAGCAAACGGTTATCTCTTAAAACCCATTGACAAGGACAAGCTTTATTCATGTCTTGACCACCTGTACTCAAGCATTGCTGATAATACAAAATACATAATGATCAAAGATGCTGCCTCTGTACACCGAATTGAGCTTCGCTCTATCGAATACGCAGAAGCTCAGGGAAAACACGTGATTTTCACCTTATCTGACTCAAGTCAAATTAAATCAAGCGAGCCCTTTTACGTTTACGATGATAAACTCACTGCTCATGACGGATTTTTCAAGTGTCACAGAAGCTATATAGTAAACATTTTCCGCATAAGCAAATACACTCCAAAGGAGATAACAATGCGCTCCGGTTGTCGTATTCCTATTTCCAGGAACGCACACAAAGATTTTGAAGCGGCATATTTTGAACTAACTTTTACAAAGGTGGGGGATGTATAATGACAGAACAGATTATGATACTAATTCACGGCTTGATAGTACTCTTGTTCGGTATACTTTTGTCCGCCTCCTTTGCAAATATCTCGCTTAACAAAATCAATCTTATTATTACATTTCTATTTTGCAGCATAATTGGCATACTTCAGATAATTCTTCATTTTTTTGTCAGTGAGCCTACCTTGTGGAAGATATATCCACTTATTGTGCACCTGCCTCTTATACTGTTTTTGGTGATTTTCTTTGGCAAGCGTTTGATCACCGCAATTGTTTCGGTCTTCACCTCGTATCTCCTCTGTCAGCCTGCAAAATGGTTTGGCGTACTCAGTTATGCTCTCTCTGACAATAAAATTGTGGAATACAGCGTTCGAATTGCCGTTTTGGTTCTGGTTTTCGCTATAACAATTATATTTCTATCACGCTCATTTTCGGAAATTTTCGAAAAGAATACAAAAAGCGTCTGCATTTTTGCAATTATCCCGACAGTCTATTATGTATTCGACTATTCTACGGTTGTTTATACAAGTATCTGGCTTGACAATAACCGCATAGCTGCAGAGTTTCTGCCATTCTTTCTGTGCATTACGTTTACGATATTCTGTGTTGTATATTACAAGGAATACGAGAAAAAATCAGATGCCGAACGCAACGAGCAGCTAACACGTATCACCGTTGAGCAGCAGGCAAAAGAGCTGGAAACAATCAAGCGAAACGAGTGCGAAATCCGTATGCTCCGTCACGATCTGCGCTTGTTTCTGAGCACACTCGCAGTGTGTGTTGACACTGATGACAAGGAAACAGCAAGAGATCTCATAAACTCCTACACGGAGCACGTTGAAGGCACAAAAGCCAAGCGTTTTTGTGCAAATGATACTTTGAATTATGTACTTTCGGACTTTGACGCAAAATGCGAGGCACATGAAGTTAGGTTTCTCCACTCAGTCGGTATTGATAATATATCAATAAATGAGATTATGTTTTCTTCCATTCTTCTGAATGCCCTTGATAATGCCCTTAATGCAGTATTGGAGCTTCCGAAAGAACAACGCTCGGTTTCCCTTATGCTGAAGGCGGCAGACGGTAAACTTCTTATTTCGGTAAAAAATCCCTTTGGCAAAAAGCCCGTCTTTTCAGACGGACTTCCGATGTCTAATAAAAAAGGCCACGGCTACGGCACACAAAGTATCCGCTACCTGACTCATAAGCTCGGCGGTAACTGCCAATTCACCGTAAACGATGATCTTTTTGTAACAAGAGTTATAATTTAACCCATCAATCATAACCACCGCTAGACCGGTGGTTTACACTGTCCCTAATAAGATGCTACTCTAAATCGCTTATTCTATGAGTGATTTCGGCACTTTCCTTAAATTACTAATTTCCCTGATGCGCTTAGAATTGCTCAGGATCATCTTGATTGCAAAAACTTCTACGGCTACAACCCTGCTTTTGACAAAGGCAGAAACAAATAATAGCAAAGCGGCTGACCGAACGGTCAGCCGCTGTTTATTTAGCTTAGTTAATCAGCAATACCGGCATCGAAAAAAACAGTTTCCGCGACAGAATTCTTTCTCATAATTAATCTCGCCCTCCGTCACCCTTGTTTCCGCCAAATTCACATCCTTCAATGTGGCCGTGTCCGTAATACCACCTTCCGTGTCTGTATCCGTAATGAGGAGGGCAGTTTGCACAGTCACCGTCGCATACGCCGTTATAGGTAATGTTATGCTGAGGATTTGTATTAAACAAAACTGCAAGCAAAGCGTAAATAAACGTAAAAACAACACCTATAACCGAGAAAAATGCTTTCAGAATAAGCCATATTGAACCGAACACTATTTTCAAAGTACTTTGTTTTCCTGCTATTGCGCCTTTGTGATTGCTGTGTTTATCTGTTTGCGAGCGTAGATTTTCAAGTAACTCCTCATCGACAAAAATATTCATTTTATCAATATGATCAACAGTATACGGCTCAGAGTTTGAGCTCAAAAGCTCAGGATGTATATCATCATAAACCTCGCTTACAAGCTCGACAATTTCGTCCGGGGTAAACTTTACACCAAAGTTCAATGCTCTTCTAATAAAGAGTGTCGAAACGTTTCCGCTACTAAAGCATTGGGCAATTTCGCACACCTCATCCGACGAGCCAAAATCAGTAAGAGCCGATATATTGCAAAATTAGGTTTCTTCATCCCAACCATAGAAGTCATCATAATATTCTTTCCAAGTCATTGACTATACCTCATAGTTTTTCCCTCTATTCACCATTTTTCAATATTATACCTCAAATGAAAGCAAAAGTAAAGTGGCACTACAAAGCAATACTGCAGTGATACACAAAAATCTATCCTGCAATCAATTTTACAATCACATAAACTATTATTACTACAATAATTCCTGTCAGGCATCCGGGATTATTATTTTGAGTGTCTTGAGGATTGCTTACAGGGGGGTTATTGTTACTTCTTGACAAGTAGCATTCATTTGAAGAGTCGCTACTGTCAGATGAATCATCATCGTCTTGCGCTATTACTGTTTTATAAAAGACATAATCGTGTCCGTCTATTTTGCCGTCGTTATTCCAATCCATAGTGTCCCTCCTTATTGAAATTGTAATCGTTTTTATCTATTGTGTATCAGCACAATTTATGTTATAATAAACAAAGAGGTGATACTGTATTGAATTATGAAAAATTATCGGACAAAATGTCTGCGAGAATCATAGCCGACAAAGGAAGTAATTGTTTGGCAGGTATGGCTTTTGATGATAGTGGTGTTATTCGCAGAAATAGTAGTCGCGACCAGGCAAATATTATCCGCACGGCCTTTATCCGCGACATTGACAAGATACTTCACTGTCCTTATTACAACCGCTATGCTGACAAAACCCAGGTGTTTTCCTTTTACAAAAATGACGACATTACTCGGCGTGCGCTTCACGTCCAGCTCGTTTCACGTATTGCCCGCACTATCGGCAAGGCTCTTGGGCTCAATCTTGATTTAATTGAAGCGATAGCACTCGGTCATGATATCGGTCACACCCCATTCGGCCACGCGGGTGAGGCTTTTTTAGACGAGCTTTTATTTGCTCACACCGGCAGGCATTTCTCTCACAATATTCATTCTGTCAGGGTACTTGACAGTATTTTTCCTTACAACATTTCGCTCCAGACGCTTTCGGGCATTGCCTCGCACGACGGCGAGCTTGAGCTTTCTGAATATCACCCTTCCCCTCTCGTCAGCTTTGATGATTTTGACTCTATGATCGAGTCTTGTTACCTTGACAAATCAAATGTAAAAAAGCTTATTCCCTCCACTCTTGAGGGCTGTGTAATGCGAATATCCGATATTATCGCTTATCTCGGCAAGGACAGGCAGGATGCCGAAAAAGCGGGTGTACACAACACTGACGCCTATGATGACTCTACCATTGGTACATACAATGCCGAGATTATAAACAATCTGATTGTCAACATTATCGAAAACAGTTACAGAAAGCCTTATATCAAGCTCGATGCTGAACATTTTGAAGCATTAAGAAAAGCCAAAGCCGACAATTACGAGCTTATATACACCCGAAACGTTGTAAAATCAGTAATGGAAAACACTGTTGGGCCTATGATGAGTCAGATGTATGAAAGGCTTTTATCTGACCTTGTGTCAGGCAATACCGAGTCCCCGATTTTTACACACCACATAGACTATGTGAACAAGGCTCATTACACACGCGATTTCCCTTATGAGAAAACCGAGCCAAATCAGCTTGTTGTTGATTACATAGCGAGTATGACAGATGATTATTTTACAGATTTACATGCTTATCTCTTCCCCGAAAGCGATCTGAAAATACTCTACAAGGGATATTTCGGGTAACTTAACATAATGGCTTATAAACGCAAAAAGGTCTCGCATATTGCGAGGCCTTTTTGTTTAGTTTTATAGTATCAATGCGACAATCCGGGCAGATAATGTTGTCTCAATTATGGCGGCTACAAGTACCATTGGCACAAGAACAAAAATAATACTTTCAAGTATAAAAATGCAGTCTGTTTTTAGCTTTTCAATCACCGGTTTTCGTCTCACAAGTCGTATTATCGCCATAGTTATTGACATGCACCAAATTACTGACAGTAAAATGCTGAAGCACATTGCCGGGATTTCAATGATACCGTGAGGAATCATACACACAAGCAATTTCCACCAGATAATTTCAGTAATCAGCAGTTTGAATGTTGAAACCAAAGTTGTGATGACACCAAATGTACCAAGAAGGGTGAAAATGCCGAAAGGTATTGTTCCCCACAGAATTGTCATTATCGCAGTTTTCAGATTTTCGAAAAAAACAAATGAAAATGCGTTGTTATATGCGCCGGCAGTTCCGGTAACATATTCAGTATAATAATTATTGGGTGGTGTATTCAGACAAGCAAAAATGAAAAATTCAGTGATGCCGAGTGCCACAAACAAGCACAGCTTACGGTTTGATTTCAAGTAGGAGAGAATGCTTTTGTAATGGTGAGTAAATCTTAAGCGGTGTGTCATTTTATAGTCCTTTTAACTTGTCAATAACATCATCCAAATATCCAAAAACATACAAATATTTTTCTTTTTTAACAGAGGTAATTCCGCTATATGCAGTTTGTATAGACGGATGCAATTCTTCAACTTGATACTGTCTATAGTTTTTTGTGTTTCTCTCGTTTGGTGCAATATGGCTATTCACATTTCTCGATAACATTTGATAAATAGGTATGATTGTTGCATTTCCTTTGATACTATCAATAAATTTCTTTGCAGATTTATACATACTACCTGGAAGAATAATATAGTCGGGTGTTAAATTTTCAATATCAGCTTTAATATAGCGATGCGATACTTCCATTAAATCTATGTTCCCTGCATAATCAATATTTTTTCTTCCCTCTTTTGAATACTTTCCATAATTGCCAAAACTGATATGTTCGCAAAAATCGCGAGGAGTAACGTTATCAAGATTCATTATTTCCAATTTTGAAGCAAGATACATTACCGCTGTCAACAACAGCCCTGTTTCAATTGGTCCACAGTGAACATAAGGAATAACGTCTGCTTTTTTACGTATTTGCATACTTTGATCATCATAACACATCCGATGTCTATTCTGGGCAATTTCATCTTCATCAAGCCAAGGACGATCTGTATTACAATTACAACAATATTCGGACAAATTTTCGGCACTTGCATATACTAAAATTTTGTTGGTTTGCTCAGCATACTTTTTGCCCACAAACGGAATGGTAGGAACTACAATTTCGTCTGTATTGCCCGGGCTAATCTTATGTACTGCCCATTTCGACAATTTTCCCTTTTGCTCACTATGAATTTTTTTATATTCATTCAAAAGTACTGTTACCAATTCAGTATGAGTTTTAATTGTCATTATTTCGCGTCTCCCTCATACTTACTTCTCGCCTCGTCCAAGGCATTCCTTACTTCGTCAACCAAACTCTGCGGTGACAGGATTGTCACATACGGTGCATACTGCAGTGCCCAGTATTTCATAGCATGCAGATTGGCTGTGACACGGGCGATAATAGTGTTTTCACCCTCGTCCGAAAATTTTACTCCTTTACCAAACCAATCAATAAGCTCTCCTGCCATTGCGGGTGCGGTGCGCATGGAAATCTCTGCACTTTCGCCCGAGAACATATAGATATGTTCCGCCATATGCTTTGGCAGGTCAAGGCCGTTTTCAAGTCCTTTTACCTTTCGTTGCGGTTTTGTCGGAGCATCTGTAATTTTAATGTCACGAATATGGTCAAGTCGATAATGGGAAATGTCATCATAGCGTTCTACATTTCCGACAAGATAGTATCTGCCATTTGTTGCAACCATCTGATAGGGATTAACAATGTACTCTATCGGTTTGCCGTCTTTCCGATTCCTCAAATGAAGCTTTTTATCTGTGCCAAAGTCTCCGTAATGGAACACAACCTTGCGATTTTTTTCAATTGCTTCATCAAGAATTTCAATCGTGTAAAATAACTCGGCATTCTGCGGTTGGTCAACGGGCAGATTACACACGTGGCGCACTTTTGACTTGAAATATCTGTTGGAAAGTCCCTCTATCTTTTCAATCATTTCTTTACACTGGCTATATGGTATGTATTTTGAAAAGAGCAGGCTGTCAATAAGCATGCGAAGCTCTGCGTCCGAAAAC
>JAZSET010000148.1:0-3090 GCA_045531795.1 Eubacteriales bacterium
TATTATGAGGGGGAACTTTTTATAAAAAGTTCCCCCTCAGACTCCCCTTCAAAAATTTTTAGGTATTGGGCTATGGGTGCGTTTGTTCTGCTCTCTTTTGATAGCTTTTTGCATTTTGATTGGCTGAATTCGCGCTCTGCTACTTTTTGTCCTTGATGTGTTTCTTGCTTGGGTCCCTTGCCCAAGCGAAACAATTTGTGGTGATATATAGTAAAAGAAAAGAGAGAAAACCTTGTTTTCTCTCTTTTTCATTTTTTATCGGAAACGCCTAAAATGTAATCGGTTGATACTTTGTAATAACGGGAAAGTTTAATAATCATATCAACCGGTATTTGTCTGTGTCCGTTTTCATATTGTGAATAGGTGTTTTGTTTAATGTGAAGATATTCTGCAATTTCTGCCTGTGTCAAATCTGCATCTTCTCTCAAATCACGCAATCTCATATAATAATCCTCATAATCTGTTTTGGTTAACATTATTATATGGAATCTCATTGTGAGATATTGAAATATATCTCAAATTGTGATATAATTTATGCGACTTTATAAGAAAAGAGAGGGCTTGCATTTATTATATGGAAATATACAGAGTTGCATTTTTTGGTCATAGAGAGGTATCTAATCATATTGCTGTGGAAGAAAAACTGTTGACTGTTATAGTTGATATTATAAAGCGACACGAATATGTGGAGTTTTTGCTTGGGAATGACGGAGAATTTGATGTGATCGCTGCTTGTGCGGTGAAAAAAGCGAAAAAACTTTATAGAGATGATAATAATATGCTTATTTGGGTTATGCCGTATTTGAAATCTGATTATCTTAAAAACAAGAAGGAATATGATGATTATTATGATGAAATACAAATATGTGAAGAATCGAATGGTACATTTTACAAAAATGCATTTAAGAAAAGAAATATAACGATGATTGAGCACTCAGATTTTGTCATTTTTTATGTTGAAAAGGACTCTGGTGGTGCATACGATGCTTTTAAATATGCTATAAAGAAAAACAAAGATATTATAAATATTGCAAAATAAAAAAGGGAAAACGTTTCGTTTTCCCTTTTGAATTTAAACTGATAGTGGAGTATGGGTTGAGACATTGAATTCGCACAAACCTCATGCGCGCTATGCCTGTCCGTGCTACGGACTTAATATGCTTTGCCCCAATATACAAGCTTGTGCGCAGGCTTGCCACAGCAGATGCACTTGTCACCCACAGGCTCTGAACCAAACGGAATACATCTTGAGGATACATCAGCGATTTCCTTAAGCTTAAGCTCGCACTCAAGCTCACCGCACCACATAGCCTTGATGTAACCGGGCTTGTTCTTTGCTGTTTCAACAAAAGAGTCAAGCTCTGTTTCTGTATAGGTCATATTTTCGCGTCTTTCGAGAGCTGAGTTGTAAAGAGCCTCGGAAATTGTGTTGAGGAGTGCGGGAATCTGTGTTTCGAGCTCGTCAAGTGATACAAAGGTCTTTTCTCTGTTATCACGGCGAACAAGTACGCACTGATTGTTTTCAATATCCTTAGGACCGATTTCGAGTCTCAGCGGAACGCCGCGCATTTCGTGCTGTGAGAACTTCCAGCCGGGAGTATTGTCGGAGTCGTCAATTTCAACTCTGAATGTATTTTTGAGTCTGTCGTAAAGCTCGTTTGCCTTGTCAAGAACGCCCTCTTTGTGCTGCTGTATCGGAACGATAACGAGCTGTGTGGGAGCAACAGCCGGAGGAAGTACAAGACCGTTGTTGTCTCCGTGACACATTATGATAGCGCCTATCATTCTTGTGGAAACACCCCATGAGGTCTGGTGGCAGTGCTTGATCTGATTGTCACGGTCAAGGTACTGTATTCCGAAAGCTTCTGCGAATCCGTCGCCGAAGTTGTGGGATGTACCGCCCTGGAGAGCTTTACCGTCGTGCATAAGAGCTTCTACAGTATAGGTTGCTTTAGCACCGGCAAATTTTTCCTTGTCTGTTTTCTGTCCCTTGATTACAGGTATGCAGAGAGCCTTTTCAAAGAAGTCTGCATACACGTTAAGCATTCTGATTGTCTCAGCCTCAGCCTCTTTTGCTGTTGCATGAACTGTGTGGCCTTCCTGCCATAAGAATTCACGGCTTCTTAAAAACGGGCGTGTTGTCTTTTCCCATCTTACTACGCTGCACCACTGATTGTAAAGCTTGGGGAGGTCTCTGTATGAGCGAACGATGTTAGCATAGTGCTCGCAGAAGAGAGTCTCGGAAGTCGGTCTTACGCACATGCGCTCTGTAAGAGGCTCGCTACCGCCATATGTTACCCACGCTGCTTCCGGTGCAAAACCTTCAACGTGATCCTTTTCTTTATTTAAGAGAGATTCGGGAATGAACATCGGCATATATACGTTGCTGTGTCCTGTTTCCTTGAACTTATTATCGAGAATTTTCTGTATGTTTTCCCATATTGCATAACCGTACGGGCGGTAAATCATACAACCCTTTACGCTTGAATAGTCAATAAGGTCAGCTTTTTTTACAATATCTGTGTACCACTTGGCGAAATCCTCCTCCATAGAGGTGATCTGCTCAACCATCTTTTTATCCTGAGCCATTTTAAATACCATGCCTTTCCTTGACAAGCAAATTACTTCAATATAATATTATATATGTAAAACCCCCGCTTGTCAAGCATTTTAAACCTTGCTTATATATAAAAGTACACAAAATCACAGAAAATATCGAAAATTCTTTATCCGTTCAGGAAAAATAAGCAAAAACTGTTGACAAAACAAAAAATGTGTGCTATACTGATTCTACCTCTGTCGAGGGTTCTTTTTTTGCGCACTGAAACGGATATTGGTAACACCGGGGATGCACAAAAGTCCTTATCAGAGGGAGGTAACATCACTGGGCGAAGGCGCACGCTTAAGCCTAAATCTATATGGAGGTGCCGAAACATGAGAGTAAAGATCACTTTAGCGTGCAGTGAGTGTAAGCAAAGAAACTACGACACAAAGAAGAACAAGAAAAACGATCCTGACAGACTTGAACTCAAGAAGTTCTGTCGTTTCTGCCGCAAACACACTTTGCACAAGTCGGATCGTAGCCATGTC
>JAZSET010000021.1:0-21694 GCA_045531795.1 Eubacteriales bacterium
CCTCCCTTTAGGCAAGGGAGGCTTTTTCCTCCACTATAATATCTGCTATTTTGGCGAAGTCCTTTATACTCAAGGTTTCGCCTCTGATTGTGGGCGAAAATCCCGCTTTTTCAATTATCTCTGTAAGCTTTGCCTTATCAAATTCACCAAACTCACTTCCAAGTGAGTTTGCAAGTGTTTTTCGTCTTTGGGCAAAGGCTCCCCTTATTACTTTAAAGAACATTTTTTCGTCAAGAATATCAACGGGCGGTGTATCGTAAAGCTTTATTCTCATTACTGCCGAGTCTACTTTTGGCGCAGGCATAAAGCACCCCGCAGGCACTCCAAACAGTTTTTTCACATCTCCATAATATGACACCGAGGCACTTATTGCCCCATAGTCGCTATCACCCGCATTGCTTGTGAGGCGGTCTACCACCTCTTTTTGTATCATTACCGTGATGTAGTCAAAATCCGCACCCGACTCAAGCAGATGCATAAGCACGGGAGTCGTTATATAATAAGGAAGATTCGCACATACCGAGTACTTGAGGCCCTCTTTTTCAAACTCTTCTCTGCACAGCTCTTTTATATCGAGCTTCATTACATCACCCGATATAATTTTTACATTATCAAATTCTTCAAGTGTATATTCAAGTGCGGGCAAAAGTGTTGTGTCAATTTCAACTGCCACCACCTTTTTATATCTTTTGGCAAGCTCATATGTGAGTGTGCCGATACCCGGCCCTATTTCAAGAATGGCACAGTCAAAGTCACTGTCTGTGCACTCATCGGCAATCCGTGCCGGAACATTCTTATTTATAAGGAAATTCTGCCCGAATTTCTTTTTGAAATTCAGATCAAATTTTTCCATTATTTCCTTTACTGTACCTATATCTGTAAGCTGCATAAAAAACCTCGTGTTGTATATGTGTAGATATATTGTAATTCCTTATTTTTCTTTTGAAACGCCCTCTATCAAATCAACTATTACCCGATTCAGTTCGGTTGCATTTTTTGATGTGATTATCGGCTTGCCTGTATCTGATTCGATTTCTTTTCGTGCATTACCTGCATACTTTCCGCCTCGTTTTGCAATCTCACGATTTTCTTCAAAAGATTGAGGATTATGTGCTTTTGACAATTCCGTAGTCGTTGCTTCTGCAAGCATATTGAGTACAAGTTCGAGGTCACTCATATTATCTCTCAAATTTTCTTTCGTCAGTCCTTTGAGATTTTTATATTTTCTCGTTGTCATTCCTGACCAGGCTTTTGTAATCTCATCTGTTAGAATAGCATATTCTACACCCTTTTGAACTCCGTGCCTGTCCCATTCATCCGTCAAGGCATTGCGTACTCTGATAGATAAAATCCTTTGATGTATCCACTCATCACTGTAGCCTTTCTTCTGATAAGTTTCTATTGCTCTGTCAATCGCAAGCTCCGGGTCAATAGTTTCATCAATTCGTTCTCTGCCAACCTGTGCCAACCACAGTTTAAACGGTTCAGCTTTTGGCGATGGTATTGATTGAATAATTCTCAAAAGTTGTTCGATATCAGCAACATCGGTTAAACGCATTTTCCCATCAGAAGCTTTCATTTTCAACTGGTGACAATTTGTCACCGTTTCATTTCCTTCTTCCTTAAGGCGTTGTTTTAGTTTGTTCCAATACTTTCTTCCATCAACACTTTCAGTAAGAACAGACACAACATCGCTAACTGAAAAATACCATTCTTCCGTTTCTTCATTCCAAGCCGTTCTTATTCTTTTATCTTCAAAGATTTGTATTTTGTTATCCATTTGCAGACCCCATAAAAAAGTTCTTGTTATCAACTAATTATTTATAAAATTATTGACTATTTCGGAAATATGTGCTATAATATATGTGTCACATAAATTCTAAATATTTTGCAAAGAAAGTGTGTATTTTTATCTTTATTTTGATAAAAATGCAGACTCTATTTCTACATGCTTTCCTTTGCAGAATGAAAGAATTTGTGTGACAACAATGAGAGTCGTGCATTTTTTGTGCATCGACTTTTGTTGGTGCACTTTTTTTATTTGCAGGCTCCGTAATTGTTGCTACACAATTGGAGGAAATCCGCTTCACGGCGGATTTCTTTCATTGTACCACAAAACGGCAAAAAAGGCAACAATATTTTTTGACAAACAATTAACGATTTTGTCGTATTCTATTGCTTTTTTTATTTTTTTATGTTAAAATAATATGGTTGTCGTTTTTTTATGACATTACTAATAATATATTCACAGAAAGGTGACTTAAAAATGAACGAGCAAAAAGACTTTAAGCCTTATGTGCCCGCCGAAAAGGTAACACCTGAACTTACCGTTACATCCATTATTATGGGTATAATTCTTGCGGTAATATTCGGCGCTGCCAACGCATATCTCGGTCTTCGCGTAGGTATGACCGTTTCCGCATCTATTCCTGCGGCGGTTATTGCCATGGGCGTTATCCGTGTTATTATGCGTAAAAATTCAATACTTGAAAGCAATATGGTGCAGACCATCGGTTCTGCCGGCGAATCTCTCGCCGCAGGTGCTATATTCACTCTCCCTGCACTCTTTTTATGGGCTGCAGAGGGCAGAATGGAAAAGCCCGGCGTTCTTGAAATTACACTTATCGCTTTAATCGGCGGTCTTCTTGGTGTATTCTTTATGATTCCGCTGCGCAATGCACTTATTGTTAAAGAACACAGCACTCTTCCCTATCCCGAGGGTCATGCTTGCGCAAAGGTACTTTTAGCCGGTGAAACTGTCGGTGCAAGTACATCTACCGTTTTTGCAGGTATGGGCTTCGCGGCATTTTTTAAATTTATTATTGACGGACTCAAACTTGTCCCCGGCGAAATTTCCCTCAGAATAAAGGGCTATGCCGGTGAAATCGGTACACAGATTTATCCTGCCGTTATGAGCGTTGGATACATCTGCGGTCCGAGAATTTCATCATATATGTTTGCAGGCGGTGTAATAAGCTGGCTTGTTTTAATTCCGATCATTGTTCTCTTTGGTGAAAGCCTTATCCTTTATCCCGGAACTGCTCCTATCGGCGAACTTTTTGCCGCTGGCGGTGCTTCGGCTATCTGGGGAACATACATCAGATATATCGGTGCAGGTGCTCTTGCTGCAGGCGGTGTTATCAGCCTTATCAAGTCGCTTCCTCTTATTATTACTACTTTTACCGGCGCACTCAAGAGTGTTGCAGGCTCAAAGGCAACTTCCAATGACCGTACAAGCCGTGATATCAGTATGAAGGTGGTTATAATCGCTATAATCATTCTCACCCTTATCGTATGGCTTGTTCCCTCAATCCCTGTAAACCCCATCGGAGCTGTAATCGTTGTTATTTTCGGCTTCTTCTTTGCCACAGTTTCCTCCCGTATGGTTGGTCTTGTAGGAAGCAGTAACAACCCTGTTTCGGGTATGGCTATTGCCACACTTCTTATTGCAACTCTCATCCTTAAGTTTACAAATATGAACGAAAGTGTTGAATTTGTTATGAAGAGCGCTATTTCGATTGGCTCTATCATCTGTATTGTATCCGCAATCGCCGGCGACACTTCACAGGACTTAAAGACAGGATTTTTACTTGGTGCTACCCCGAGAAAACAGCAGATTGGTGAAATTTTCGGTGTTGTTGCCGCGGCTCTTGCTATCGGCGGTACACTTTATCTCCTTGACAGCGCGTGGGGCTTTGGTACAGAAGAGCTTGCTGCTCCTCAGGCTACTCTTATGAAAATGATTATCGAGGGTGTAACAGAGGGCACACTTCCCTGGGGACTTGTATTCATCGGCGTATTTATCGCAATTACTGTTGAAATACTCGGTATTCCCGTACTTCCCTTTGCAATCGGTGTTTACCTCCCCATTCACCTTAACGCCTGCATTATGATAGGCGGTCTTATCAGACTCTTCTTTGACAAGATGAAGAAAAACGAAGAAGAAAAGGAAGCTATTGTAAACGACGGCGTACTCTTCTGCTCAGGTATGATTGCAGGTGAGGGTCTTGTTGGTATTCTTCTTGCAATTCTTGCGGTATTCGGTGTTGACAAGGCTCTTGACCTTTCATCAAGATTCGGTATTCCCGCACCCGTTATGAACATCGGCAGCATTGTTGTATTTGCACTTGTAATTCTCTCGCTTCTTAAATTCTCTGTCTGGAAAAAGCGCAAATAAGCTATGGCAAAAAAGATAATGGATGAAAACTATCTTGAAAGAATACCTGTGCGCTCTCCGCTCATTGGCTTTAAGGCTGATGACACGGGGATCGTAACCCTTGAAAAAGAAAACAAAGGAATATTTAACAGGATAGCACAGAAATTATTCAAACGCCCGAAAGTCAGCTATATTCATTTAGACGCCCAGGGCAGCTTTGTATGGCTGCTCGTAGACGGCAAAAAGCGTATACTTGATATGGCAGACGAAGTACGGGCTGAATTCGGCGAGGATGCCGAGCCTTTATATGAAAGACTTGCAAAGTATATACAGATACTTGAAAGCTATGACTTTGTAAGTTTTAAATAATCGCATAAGTCACACAAAAAGAGCAAACAAAAGTTTGCTCTTTTTTACCTTTATAAACATTTATGGTAAAAATCAAAAAAATCACTTGCAATATATTCCCTGCTATGGTATAATTGTCTCTGGAATTATCATTCCCGTTAGGACATAATATTATTTGAATGGAGAATTATAATGCACGTATTATTTCAGAATTTTAACGACATCAGGTGGCAGCACGTTGTAATGTGGCTTATAGGCGCACTGCTTATTTACCTTGCCATCAAAAAGGATATGGAGCCTACACTTTTATTACCCATGGGCTTTGGTGCGATCCTTGTAAACATACCATTTACAGGCGTGCTTACTCAGGGCGACACTCTTGGCCCGCTCGATGTACTGTTTGAAGCAGGTCTTGAGCTTGGTGAGCTTTTCCCCTTGCTCTTATTTATCGGTATCGGTGCGATGATTGACTTCGGACCCCTGCTCACAAATCCGAAGCTTATGCTCTTCGGTGCGGCGGCTCAGTTCGGTATCTTTATGACGCTCAGCCTTGCAGCTCTCTTTGGTTTTGACATCAAAGACGCGGCTTCAATCGGTATTATCGGTGCTGCCGACGGTCCTACATCCATTTTCGTTGCACAGACATTAAAGAGCAACTACACATCGGCAATTATCGTTGCTGCTTACTCATATATGGCACTTGTACCTATTGTACAGCCCCCTGTTGTAAAGCTTATGACAACAAAGAAAGAAAGAAGAATCAAGATGGTTTACGAGGGTAAATCAGTACCCAAGCTTACACGCATCTGCTTCCCGATTGTTGTTACAATTATCACGGGCTTGTTTGCTCCCTCCGCGGTAGCACTCGTAGGTTTCCTTATGTTCGGTAACCTTATCCGTGAATGCGGTGTTCTTGACTCGCTCTCGGACGCGGCTCAGAACGTACTTGCAAAGCTTATAACACTTTTACTCGGTATCACCGTTTCTGTTACGATGAAAGGTGAAGAATTCCTTAAGTGGGAAACACTTCTCATTTTAGGTCTCGGTCTCTTTGCATTTATCTTCGACACAGCGGCAGGCGTTCTTCTCGGCAAGATTATGAATCTGTTTACAAAGAAGAAGATAAATCCGATGATCGGCGGTGCAGGTATTTCCGCATTCCCGATGTCATCAAGAGTTATTCACAAAATGGGACTCAAGGAAGACCCGCAGAACTTCCTGCTTATGCAGGCGGCAGGTGCCAATGTTTCGGGTCAGGTAGCCTCGGTTATCGCAGGCGGACTTATTTTAAGCATACTCGCTTCAATGTAAGGAGGTACGGATATGAACATAGATTTCAACAACTTTTTAGCTTCTCTTCCTATAATGGGCAAGGGTATGGCAGGTATTTTCGTTGTAACAATTATCCTTATTATATCAATATACATTCTTAACTTTATCGGTAACAAAATCGGTAAAAAGGATGACGATCAGAAATAAGTGATTACGGCAAAAAGCAGTGCATTAAAAATGCACTGCTTTTTTCAAAGTATAGCCCGGCATTATGTTACTTTCTGTGCGTACAGAAAAAAGCCAAAGATACGCAAAAGGGAAAACCTCGTACTTTTCCCTTTTGTATCCCTTTCCTCACGTGGTTTATTCCCTGTGGGAATTGTTTATTTTATAAATCAATCTGGCCTGTGTGAGTTCTTTCCTGGGGGCTTTTTTGTTTTGTTTGAGATGTTGTTATCTGTCCACTTTTGCACAGACACCGGTGTACGGTGCAATTTCTCCATCTCTGACGGGCGGATATGGAATCCGCCCCTACGGTATGGGATTGCTATCGTTTTTGGCGGGAGGCGAAACGCCTCCCCTACAGATGACTTGATTATATCTCCGTAGGGGAGGGGTCTCCCCTCCCGTATTTCCCCTTAGACAACGGAGTACGAGTGGAGACTTTGAATTTGCACAAGCCTCACACGCGTTTTGGTCAAGGGGCGTGCCCCTGGCGCGTTTTGGTCAAGGGCTACGCCCGACAAGCAAAAATATTGTCTTAACAGATGTTGGTGTACGAGTGGAGACTTTTTTTCTCGCAGACCTCACACGCGTATTGGTCCAGGGGCGTGCCCCTGGCGCGTTTCAGGTCAAGGGGTGTGCCTGCTCAGAGTATAATGCAGATGAGTCCGCCTGAGCCCTCGTTGATTATTCTTGCAAGTGTCTGACCTAATTTCTCACGGGTATCGTCAGGCATATTTTCAAGTTTTGTATGAAGTCCGTCGTTTACAAGCTCGTACAGAGTCTTTCCGAACATATTCGACTCCCATATCTTTGACGGATTTTCGTTAAATTCCTCAAGCAGATACTTTACAAGGTCCTGAGATTGCTGTTCTGTTCCGACTACAGGGGATATTTCAGTCTCAATTCCCGCCTTTATTATATGCATACTCGGTGCACTTGCACGAAGCTTGACTCCGTATCCGCCTGCCTGCTTTACTATTTCAGGCTCCTCAAGCTTCAGTTCTCCCACATCGGGCATTACAATTCCATACCCTTTTTCCTCTGCCGACTCAAGAGCCTTGCTTACCTTATCATACTTTTTCTTTGTGTTGGCAAGACTCACAAGAGTTCTGATAAGCCCCTCCTCGTTTTCAAGTTCAAGTCCCGTCATTTCGCTGATTGTCTTATAATACAGGCAGTCATCAAGCGTTATTCTGACCACAGCCTTTCCAAGACTTAAATCGACAGAAGATACATCAAGTTTATTTATATATTTGCAAGTATCATAGTCATCAAAAAGTCCCTGAAGCTCGCTTATTTTCTGCACATTTTTCGCTTTTGAATATATATAGTCACGGACACCCTTTACTATTTCGTGCTCCCCTGACAGTGCGTGTGTCCATTTCGGCATTTCAACGCTTATTTCCTTGATCGGAAACTCGCTTAACGTCAGCGACAGAATTTCCTTTATATCATCATTGTCAAGCTCGCTGCAGCTGACTAAAGCTACGGGTGCCATATATTCCCTCTCAAGGCTTTCGGCAAGGGCTATCGTTTCACTGTCGCTTGGATGTGCTGAATTAAGTATTATAACAAAAGGAAGCTTATTTGCCTTTACCTCTTCAATTATGCTCTTTTCGGCATCAATATAGCTTTCTCTGCCTATATCGGTGATACTGCCGTCTGTTGTTACAACCATACCGATTGTGGAATGCTCTCCTATCACCTTTTTTGTGCCAAGCTCTGCAGCCGCTTCAAAGGGCATTGGCTCATCCGACCACGGAGTATGCACCATTCTCGGCTCTCCGTCTTCATAGAGTCCCATAACCTCGGGGATTATGTAGCCTACGCAGTCAACCATTTTCACATTCATAGAAACATTGTTGTCAAGGGTGATTTTTACCGGCTCGTCGGGTACAAACTTCGGCTCTGTTGTCATTACCGTTCTTCCCTGCGCACTTTGCGGCATTTCGTCAAGCGCCCTCTTACGCGTATTCTCATCTTCAATATTCGGTAAAACAAGGCACTCCATAAATCTTTTTATAAATGTACTTTTACCGCTTCTTACGGGCCCTACAACGCCGATATAGATGTTTCCCCCGCACCTTTCTGCTATGTCCTTATATATTTCTGACATTTCTTCTCCTCCCGATTTCGTTTTTATTTAAACAATATGCAACTTTTATTGTGCTTATGACAGAGTAGCAAAATTAAGGGTACCAAAAGCGAAAATTATATCCAATAAATGGTAAAATATGCGCGTTTTTTGAAAATTTTGTGTTGTGAAAATTGCACAAATGCGCAAACCGGTGAGAACGAAATTTTGGCTTAAATTGTTGTTGAAATAGTTTTCCATATCTGTTACAATGGACTTGCACTCACGATTTCCAAGGAAATTAAGCAAAATTTTGTCGTTTGTGCATTTTAACAAGTAAAAAATCAGAAAAGAGATTCGCTTATGTCAGAGCCGGTTGAATACAAGAATATGAATGGTATTGCCCTTGCATATATCGGCGACTGTGTACTTGAGCTTTGTGTAAGGCGTCATCTTCTTTCGCTTAAAATTTACGACAGTGCAACACTTAACAAAAATGCTCTCTCATTTGTAAAGGCGAAGAATCAAAGTGCCGCCTTTGACAAAATCGAGAGCCTCCTTAACGAAGAAGAGCTTTCCTATTATAAGCGTGGCAGAAACACTCACACAGCTAAGACTCCCAAGAGCTGTACGGTTACAGAATACAGACGCGCTACAGGTCTTGAGGCTCTGTTCGGTTATCTCTACCTTTCAGAGCAAAGTGAGCGTATTGAAGAATTGTTCGGTATTGCCTTTGGCGACACTGAGATAATATAAAAAAGGGAGCTTTCGCTCCCCTTTAACAGATTTTTTATTACTGAATGGTCTTGAAATCAAGTGCCTTATATGCTTCTGTGAATTCTACCTGATCCTTTATTTCTTCGGTATATTCGTCAAGGTAGTTATAGTAAGCATCATAGGTGAGGCTTAAGTAGTCGCTTGATTCCTTGTACTCTTTAATGAAATCTTCGTCTTTCGGAAGTCTGCGGATTATGTGATAACCGAAGTCACTCTTTACAAGTCCGCTTGTTTCGCCCTCTTCAAGTGCATATGCGACAGTTTCAAATTCTTCAACCATCTGGCCCTTGCCGAAAAGATAGCCGGTTGTATTTCCGAGCATTCCGGGATCCTCGGCTGCCTGAGCAAGTTCGTAGAATTCTTCATCTGTTGCCGACTGCGCTTTTTCAAGAACTCCCTTTGCAGTTTCTTCATCAGCATAAAGAATATGCATAGCGCGGATGTTTTCTTCAAGAAGCTTATCTGCTTCCTTTGAGAATTTTGTGGGATCTTCTGCATTCATCTTTTCAAAGATGTGTTCAAGCAGGTAGTTGATTCTGCTTACATCAATGTAAACTTCACGGGTGAGGTTTACTTCCTTGAGAGCTTTATCAAATTCTTCTGCGCTGCCGTAAGACTCTTCTATTGCTTTAACACTTTCAAGTATCTCAGCTTCATCCTCTTCGCTTACTGCTACAGAGTATTCATCAGCAAGCTTCTGGAAAGCAAGGTACTGAGTAAGGATATAGTTTGTATCCTCAATTGCCTGCTCATATTCTTCGGGGTTTTCGTCAAAGTACTTGGACTCCCCGCCGCTCACACTTGAACTCAATGTGAGCCAATAGTATCTGAGGGTATCATAGTCAACACTGTGATCGCCAAGAACAAGCATAGCATTTTCATCTGAAACTACAGGTGTCTTTTTGCCTGAAAGTATAGATGAAATTTTGCCGCAGGCAGTACAGGAAAGAATACATACTACTGCAAGAAACAATGCAAGTATTCTTTTGAAATTCTGATTTAACATCATTTGTCCTTCCCGGGTTATAAACCCATTTAAAATTTCTATAGTATGAAAACTACAGTATGATTTAATTATACTTTAAAATATATGTAAAGTCAATATAAAACAAGTTTTTTCACACAGAATTCATCTAATAAATCGATTTGAAATTGAAAGGAAAGTAATATGACAGAAATAAAACGCTCGTTTTATCTTCTCCTTGCATTTATGGCAGTTTTACTTCTCTTCCCGCTTATGAAATCGGCAAGAGCTGTAAACAAGGTCTCATCCGATTTCGGTGTTTCGCATATTGTTGTGTCTAATGTGGTTGCAAGTACTGTGGATCGTGTTGATCCTGCCGTTTATGAGAGTGCAAACGGAATTCACAAGCTTGCAGTCAGAGGCGTAAAAGAATCTCCCCAGACTGTTTGCGACAATGCTACTCTCCCTCTTTCGGAAGTACCCTACAGTGTCTCATACAAAATTGCCACAACCGAGGCAAACACTGTTGAAATCACAAAAGCAGAAAGAGATATGATTGCTGCTACCTGCCAGCTTGAGGTTTTAGGCAGATATTCCACTGTGGAACAGTTTGAAAATCCCGGCCTTAAATACTATGAATTACTTGCTGTTGCGCAGATTATCAAAAACAGACTTTCAAACGAATATTTCCCCGATGACATTAAAACAATTATTTATGACAGCGGATACACCGCAAAGGGCAAGGTTTATCAGTTTTCAACTTCGCCTGATGTAAAGTACACAAATCCGACTGATCTTGCTTATGCGGCAGTTGATGAGGTCTTTGCAAACGGCGTAAATGTACTTCCCGAGGATTATCTCTATTTCTGTGCCTCCTGGCGTGAAAGCGGATTTGAGGTAAACAACCGCTCTGTACTCAAGTTCTTAGGCGATTTCGGTGACTTTGACAAGATTGTTGCCGATGCCACCACATTCTATGCCGGTGTTACGATAAGGGAAAACCAGGCTAACGGATATGTATTTTAATACCTGCAGACCGTGTTCTTCACGGTCTGTTTTTTTGTCGGGTATTGAATATTTCGTATTTTTGTGGTACAATTGTATTTAATCTTTACAAGGAGAGATTTTTATGGAAAAGAAACGGATATATGCTCTTGACCTGTTACGGTCCGTTGCTATTATTTTTGTGATTATTCTCCACTCAGTAACACTCAGCGGAGTATTGTCACGGGAGATTCTGTCACCTTTCTGGACTCTTTCGCTTTATGCAAGGCATCTTGCATTTTCCTGCGTACCGCTTTTTATTATGCTGACAGGTTATCTGCAGAGAAAAAAGACACTGTCTCCTGCCTTTTACAAGGGACTTATCCCTGTTGGAGTTTCTTATATTATAATCAGTGTCTTGTCACTTATTGCAAAATCTTATGCAGACAGCACAATTGTACTGACGCCATCTCTTATAATTACAAAAATCCTCGATTTTTCCGCCAACGACTACGCCTGGTATTTCGAGATGTACATAGGCCTGTTTCTGCTTATTCCGTTTTTGAATATACTTTACAACAATATAGGCACAAAAGGCACAAAGCTTATATTTATAATCACTCTCGCGTTTCTGACTCTCGCTCCCGAAACGCTGAAGAGTTTTTCTCCCTCATACACGGGAGGTCTGCTTTCACTTAATTTTATCCCCGACTTTTTTGCGGATATGTACCCTCTCACATATTATTTTATCGGTGCATATTTTAATGAATACAAGCCGTTTGGCAAGTTTTGCGGTGCAAAAAGGCTTGTGAGACTTCTTATGGCTCTTTCAGCCCCCCTTGTGCCCGCAGCACTTTGTTTTATTTACACAAAGGCTAACGGCGCTTACGCCTGGTATATGATGAACGGTATGAACACCCTGACAATAATGTTTACCGCTATTTCCGTTTTTGCTCTGCTTTATGACCTTGAACCGAGGCTCGGAGCTTTAAAATTCATAGTAAAAACAGTATCGGAATCGACATTTGAAATCTACCTGTTATCATTTATTCTCGACTCATTCTATTACCGAACATTCTCTTTCGCAACGCCCGTTATGGTGCTTCTGGTATTCGTGTCATCACTTGTGTCTGCCGTTATTTTGAGGCTTGTTATAATAAAACCGCTGTCGGCTCTTCTTGTGAGGCTTTATGTAAAATGTACCGATAAAGCCCGCGTATAGATTAAAAAAATAGTCATTTCACAAATAGACTTTTCATAAAAAAAGTAGTACAATATCAAGGTACTACTTTTTTGTCATTGTGAGGTTTATATGAAACTTATAAAGTCCTATGGTCAAATGTTTAAAAATGAATTCAAAGGCTATAATTTTCAGAGCTTACTAAAGGATCTGCTTTCGGGTATCACTGTTACGGCAGTGGCACTTCCGCTTGCTCTCGCCTTTGGTGTAAGCTGTGGCGCTTCCGCTGCTGCAGGTCTTGTAACGGCAATAATAGCAGGCATTGTTATAAGTGCTCTTTCGGGTGCTTCCTTTCAGATAAGCGGCCCAACAGGTGCTATGAGTGCCGTGCTTGTTACAATTGTTATGAAGTTTAAGCTTCAGGGCGTTTTTGTTGTAACCTTTATAGCAGGTATCATACTGCTTGTCTGTGCCATCTTGAAGCTTGGAAGACTCGTTTCAATGATTCCCCGCCCTGTTATAACAGGCTTTACCTCGGGTATCGCCGTTATTATCGCTCTCGGTCAGATTGACAATTTCTTCGGAACAACATCACGCGGTGAAAGTGCAATCGCAAAAATCGGAAGTTATTTCACCCTCGGCTTCAAGCCAAACCTTTATTCGGTAATTCTGGGACTTATAGTCGTTGCAGTTATGCTTCTCTGGCCTAAAAAGTGGAATGCCAGGGTTCCCTCTTCACTTATCGGTATTATAGTTGCAACTATTGTCTCTGTTATATTCGGATTTGATGTGCCGACTGTAGGCGAAATACCGAAGACCTTATTTTTAGAGGAAAGACTTAACTTTGCATCTGTTGAATGGTCAAGAATTTTTGAATATCTGTCTCCGGCAATCAGCATTGCAGCTCTTGCTATGATTGAAAGTCTGCTTTGCGGTGCAAGTGCATCACGAATGAAAAACGAGAAGTTTGATGCCAACAAGGAGCTTATCGCTCAGGGTGTCGGCAACATACTTATCCCACTTTTCGGCGGTGTACCCGCGACAGCAGCTATCGCCCGTACAAGTGTTGCAATCAAGTCGGGCTGTCAGACTCGTCTTTGCGGTATTTTCCACGCGCTCGGTCTTCTTGCTGCTATGTTTGCTCTCGGCCCTGTTATGGCAAAGCTCCCCCTTTCAGCTCTTGCGGGAGTCCTTATGGTAACTGCATGGCGTATGAACGAATGGGATGAGATAAAGTACATATTCAGACACAAGCTCGCTGGCGGTATCGGCAAGTATCTTATCACTATGGTATCTACTGTGCTTTTCGATCTCACCATTGCTATTGTAATCGGAATCATTTATTCGGCACTTGTATTCATTTACAGATGCATGAAGCTTGAAATCAGTGTAACAGACACTGATTGCGGTAAGCTTATCAAGGTAAATTCCCCTGTATTCTTCATAAATTCCGGCAAGCTTATGTCAATTATTGAGGAAAATTCCTCTGATACTCTCACTCTTGATTTGTCGGGAGTTAATATTATTGACACCTCATCATCCCAGGCACTTCTTGAACTTTGCCACACAAATGATAGTCTCATTATTACGGGTGTCACCTCAAACGTGAAAGCACTTTTTGACAAGGCTGAAGTCCCTTATGTAAGTCCTCTGGAAAAGGAATTCGCTGAAAACTGAGTTTAATATAAAAAAGTCCTCATCTGAGGACTTTTTCTTTTATTTTTCGCAAAAAAATATTTATTCTCTTGCTTTTTTTATTTTTTGTGATATAATAGGAATGTTAGTATTATTTTTTGGAGTATTTTATGATTAAACAAGGCTTTGATAACGATAAATATATAAAGCTGCAGTCCGAGAACATCAAAACTCGTATTGAGGATTTCGGCGGAAAGCTCTACCTTGAATTCGGTGGTAAGCTTTTCGACGATTTTCACGCGTCCCGTGTACTCCCGGGCTTTGCTCCCGACAGTAAAATTAAGATGCATATAAATCTTAAGGCGATGGCTGAAATTGTTATTGTTATCAATGCTTCCGACATTGAAAAGAACAAAATCCGCGGCGACCTCGGCATTACCTATGACCAGGACGTTTTAAGGCTTATTGATGCTTTCCGTGGGCTTGAGCTTTTTGTCGGCGGTGTTGTAATCACTCTCTTTGCAGGTCAGCCTTCAGCGATTGCTTTCAGAAAGCGTCTTGAAAGCCTCGGTATCCCTGTATATTACCACTATGCCATTCCCGGCTACCCGTCTGATGTTAAGAAAATCGTCAGCGAAGAGGGTCTTGGAGCAAATGATTATATAAAGACTCAGCGTTCACTCGTTGTTGTTACCGCACCCGGTCCGGGAAGCGGCAAAATGGCTACCTGCTTAAGTCAGCTTTACCACGACAACAAGCACGGAATCAAGGCGGGATATGCCAAGTTCGAAACGTTCCCGATATGGAATCTGCCACTCAAGCACCCCGTAAACCTCGCTTATGAGGCGGCTACTGCCGACCTTAACGACGTCAATATGATTGACCCCTATCATCTTGAGGCTTACGGCAAGACTACTGTAAACTACAATCGTGATGTGGAAATCTTCCCCGTTCTTGCGGCTATCTTCAAGAGAATTTCGGGAAGCTGTCCTTACAAGTCACCGACAGATATGGGCGTAAATATGGCAGGCTTCTGTATTTACGACAATGACAATGTCTGCGAGGCATCAAAGTTTGAGATAATCCGCAGATACTTCGCCGCTGCCTGCTCAAAGCGTAAGGGACTTTCTGACGGCGAGGATATGGACAAGATTGAAATTATAATGAACAAT
Source organism: Eubacteriales bacterium (assembly GCA_045531795.1). Taxonomy (GTDB): domain Bacteria; phylum Bacillota; class Clostridia; order Oscillospirales; family CAG-272; genus UBA4717. The sequence continues at coordinate 14,788 of JAZSET010000021.1, forward strand.
ACAGGTATTTCTGTTAACGACAGAAAGGTTATTCCCGCGGCATTAAAGAAAGCCGAGGAAACAGGCGAGCCTGCATGTGCGCTTGAGCTGCCTGATGGCAAGGTTGTAACAGGTAAGACTACAAAGCTTCTCGGTGCATCATCAGCTATGCTTTTAAATGCACTCAAACAGCTTGCAGGAATTGATGATGACGTTCATCTTATCTCTCCCGAGGTAATTGAGCCTATAAGAGACCTTAAGGTTGGACATTTACACAGTCACAATCCGAGACTTCATACTGACGAGGTGCTTATCGCCCTCTCAATAAGTGCTCTTACAGACGAAAATGCCGCAAAGGCATTAAAACAGCTTGACAAGCTTAACAACTGTGAGGCTCATTCAACTGTTATTCTCTCACCCGTTGATGACGGTGTAATGAAAAAGCTCGGTATATTTATGACAAGCGAGCCCCGCTATCAGTCAAAGAAATTATTCCATAAGTAAAAAGATAAATTAAAAGGCAGGAAACACTTAATGTTTCCTGCCTTTTTGTTTGTGTGCAAGGACTGCGTCCCTGCTTATAATTTATTTCTCTGAATTTTACCGCTTACCGTTTTGGGAAGTGAATCCTTGAATTCTACTATTCTCGGATACTTATAAGGTGCGGTTTTTTCTTTTACATAGTTCTGTATCTCTCTCTTTAATTCTTCAGAGGGTACAGTTCCGTTTACAAGCACGATGCTTGCCTTAACGATTTGTCCTCTGACTTCGTCAGGTACGGGTGATACGCCACATTCAAGTACATACGGAAGCTCCATTATTACGCTTTCTATCTCGAACGGGCCGATACGGTAGCCTGATGACTTGATAACATCATCAACTCTGCCCACATACCAATAGAAGCCGTCTTCGTCACGCCACGCAACGTCTCCTGTGTGATAGTAGCCGTCGTATATCGCTTCGTTTGTCTTCTGCTCGTCTCCGTAGTAGCCTGTAAAGAGTCCGCAGGGCATTCCGTCGGAGATTTTTATTACAATTTCACCGTTTTTGCTTGTGTTTACAATATTTCCGTCAGCATCCATAAGCGCAACGTCATAAATAGGTGCAGGCTTACCCATAGAGCCGATTTTGTGAGGTGCGCCTGTGAGGTTACCTATTATCATTGTGCTTTCGGACTGACCGAAGCCCTCAACTATCTGAAGTCCTGTCGCCTTTTCAAACTGTCTGTAAACCTCGGGGTTAAGTGCTTCACCTGCAGTTGTCATATGCTTAACTGATGAGAAATCGTATTTTGATATATCCTGCTTTATAAGCATTCTCAGCATTGTAGGCGGTGCACAGAATGTTGTAATATGATATTTTGCAAACATCGGAAGAATGTCTGCTGCATCAAATCTGTCAAAGTCATATACAAAGGTTGCCGCCTCGCACAGCCACTGACCGTAGAGCTTACCCCACATTGCCTTTGCCCAGCCTGTATCGGATATTGTAAAGTGGAGTCCATCGGGGTCAACATTGTGCCAGTACTTGGCTGTATGGAAGTGGCCGAGTGCGTATTTATAGTTGTGCGCGGCAATCTTCGGATATCCTGATGTACCTGAGGTAAAGAACATCAGCATCAAATCGTCACCACCCGGTGCATCATCGGGGCGCGTATAGTGGGTGCTGTAGCGGATATATTCGTCATCGAAGTCACGCCAGCCCTCCCGCTTTCCGCCTACCATAAGTTTAATTTTGAGTTCAGGGCAGTTTTCTGCAGCTATATCCGCCTGATGTGCGGTATCACCGTCTGCGGTACAGATAATCGCCTTTACGCCTGCCGCCTTGAAGCGGTATTCAAAGTCGTGCTCCTGAAGCTGATTCGTTGCAGGAATTGCAACTGCACCGATTTTATTGAGTCCGAGCATCGCAAACCAGAACTCATAGTGTCTTTTAAGCACAAGCATTACCTTGTCGCCCTTTTCAATTCCAAGGGTTTTAAAATAGTTGGCACACTGGTTCGATGCCTTTTTCATATCGTTAAAGGTAAAGCGGTTTTCTGTCTTATCAATTCCAATGTGCAGCATTGCAAGCTTGTCAGGCTCTTTCTCTGCAAGTGCGTCTACAAGGTCAAACGCAAAATTGAAATGCTCGGTGTTCTTGAATTTTATATCAACAGGTGTGCCGTTTTCATCTTCTTTTACATCAATATATTTATTATAAATACGGTCACTGTCGTCTCTTTTGTTGATTCCGAGATACGAAAGATCGCGTACCTTTCGTGCGGGCTCTGCCGCGTTCTTTGACTTTTCTGTCGCTTCAAGAACTATTGCATAGAACGTACAGTCCTTGCCGTTTGTGGCAATCATTCCGTGAGGAGTACTACTGTTATAGTAAATACTGTCGCCGGGGCCGAGTATTTCTCTGTGTTCGCCTACCTGCACTAAAAGGTGTCCCTCTACTACAATGTCAATTTCCTGACCCATATGAGTTGTAAGCTCTAAATCCCTGTGCTGTGCTGCCTCGTCATATTCGCTCTTTACATAAAGCGGTTCGGCAGTACGGTTACTGAAGTTATATGCAAGGTTATAGTAGGTCATACCGTGAGCATTTGCAATCTTCTCGCCCTCTCCGTTTCTTGTAACCGTATAGGATTTAAGCTTAGGGCTGTAGCCCTCTATGATATCGGTTACATTTACTCTGAGCGCAAGTGCGCAACGGTAGATAAAAGCAAAGTTAAGGTCACTCTTGCCGTTTTCACAGGCTATGTATTCTTCTACACTGACACCTGTAAGCTCCGCCATTTTATGCTCGGAGATATCCTCAATTTCACGAAGTGTACGTATACGCTTCGCCATTTCCTCGATTTTCAAATCAAGACCTGTAATCTGTTCCATAGTTTTCCCTTTCTTTTTTCGGGACAAAAAAACTCGTCCCAAAGTACTATGACTTGAGACGAGTATCAATCAAAATATACCCGCGGTACCACTCAATTTGCGAAATCCGCCACTCTTGGAGTCTATCAACCCCTATGCATTAACGCAGCAATCACGGAGAGGTTCTACTCGGAAATCCTTTCTTCCTCCCGGCTCAGAAGCTACAAACATAAAAGCCCGTCTTATGGCTTGCACCTACCGCCACTTCTCTGTTAAGGCCTGCCTTTATGCACTCTTCGTCAACGCCTTTATATTCACTTTAAATGAATTATACCACTCTAAGATTATTTTGTCAAGTATTTTTTGTAATTTGTGTTTTGTCCCAAAAATGCGCACTTTATTTTCACTTTTGGGATGATAGTCCCAATTTGGGGAGTATTTGGGCAATTCTCTTGACACGGGACTTTGTGTATGGTATCATTTCGTCAGGTTGAGGAAATTAAGTTTCTCAAAATCTCACTAATTGGTATTGATTGGAACAACAAGTTTGATAAAAACATTAACAGCGTTTACAATTTAGTCACAAAGGAGATGATTATATGTGTGAAATCTGTCACAGCTTTATTTGTCCCGACTCTTGCCCGAATAGTACTGAGCGTGACAGGTACTGCCCTGTCTGCGATGAACAGTCCCCGTTTTACCTTTTCTTGAATCAGGAAAACGAGGTTGTCGGCTGCGAGAATTGCATAGATAAAGTTGATTCAGAAGATTATTTCAGAGAAAAGGAGGAAGAAGATTGGGACTTGTAGCTATTTGCCCGTATTATCAGAAAGAAGAAAAGAACATTCTCTCATGTGAAGTCTGCAAAATCAAGTTCAAGGACAGAAAAATGAGGTCTGACTTTCTGAAAAAATACTGTACAAGCTTTGATTACAAAAACTGTACAATGTGTATTGAAACAGACAAATATTACGAAAGAGGTGACTCTGATTCTTATGAATGCGAATATGAAGAAATCATCTGAGGATTTACTCAGGCTTGAATATTTACTGAAGTGCAAAAATGCAGAAAATGCTGCCCTTTCCGAAGAAATCAAGGCTCTTCGTCAGATAAATTCAATTTGTGCTTCCTATATTGTTTATCTTATGTCAAGACTCGCCCAAAAGAGTGATGATGTAACTATCAAAAAGGCTGAAATAAACAATATTGTCGGCAAGTACTTTGTAAGCTGTGAGGACTCGGGCGACTCGTACAAAATCAGCCTCAGAAAGCTAAGCGAAGAGAGTGACTCTCTTGGCAGGTAGAAAAAAAGAGGCTGTCAGCGAGGAAATCCTCAAATCTGCGGCAAACAAGGCTCTTTCTGAAATTATCGGGATTGCCGAATCGGACACCACTGATTTAAAGACAAAATTTGACATATACAAATGGATTTGCGAAATGCATTTCGGCAAACCCTCGTCAGGCTCCTCTAAAAATGACCAGGGCGAACACTCACTGACTCTTTCTTTCACGGGTGAGCTTGACAAATGGAGTCATTAAAAAGGAGGTATTCTTTTGACAGCACCTATATTTGAAAAACTGCAGAAAGAGTCTCCCAACCCGAAGCAACGGCAGTTTTTTGAGTCTGAATGCAAGCACACTGCTTACGGCGGTGCCCGTGGCGGTGGTAAAAGCTGGGCTATGAGACGAAAGCTCGTGATGCTTTGTATGCGTTACAGGGGACTTTCGGTACTACTACTCAGGCGAACACTTCAGGAACTGAGAAAAAACCACATTCAGCCCCTGCTTTTTGACCTTAACGGCTACGCAGTTTACAAAAAAGATGAAAGATGCTTTATTTTCCCGAACGGCTCAAGGCTTGAGCTTGGGTACTGTGACTGCGACGGCGACCTTATGCAGTATCAGGGTGCCGAATATGATGTCATCGGCTTTGAGGAAGCGACCAACTTCAAGGAGGAGTGGATAAGATTTATTACCACTGCTCTGAGAAGTACCAGGCTTGATTTCAAAACGAGAGTTTATTACACCTGTAATCCCGGCGGTATTGGCCACAGCTACATAAAAAGGCTGTTTATCGACAGAGATTTTTCAAGCGGAGAAAATCCCGATGACTATACTTTTATCCCTGCCAAGGTTTACGACAACGAGCCACTTATGCGGGCAAATCCCGATTATGTGCGCTTACTTGAGGCGCTTCCCTCGTCAAAAAGGAGGGCTCACCTTGAGGGCGACTGGAATGTCTGCGACGGCCAGGTATTTGAGGAGTTCCGCGACGATATTGACCATTACACCGACAGAATCGGCACTCACGTCATAGCACCGTTTGAGATTCCCGACACCTGGACTATTCACAGGAGCTTTGACTTCGGATATGCAAAGCCCTTTTCCTGCGCATGGTGGGCGTGCGACTATGACGGCAGGCTTTACAGAATACTCGAACTGTACGGTTGTGTCCCAAGAGAGCCAAACACGGGTGTCAAGTGGACACCTGACGAAATATTTGCAGAGATTGCCCGTATTGAAAGAGAGCATCGCTGGCTTCGTGGCAAACACATATACGGAGTTGCCGACCCATCAATCTGGGATGCATCCCGTGGCGTATCAATCGCTGAGGTCGGGGAAAAGCACGGTGTTTTCTTTGAAAAAGGTGACAACAAGCGCATAGCCGGCTGGATGCAGGTTCATTACAGACTGACTTTTGACAAAAACGGAATACCTATGATGTATATTTTTGAAAACTGCAGGGATTTTATCCGCACTCTTCCGCTTATGCAGTATTCTCAAGCCTCACCTGAGGACATAAACACAGAGCTTGAAGACCACATTGCTGACGAAACCAGATATATGTGTATGTCACAGCCAATAAAGCCCGTGAAAAAGCAAAGCTCTTGTAAACTTTCAATGTGCGACACAAATTTATCAAGATACAATTATTTATTAAAGCTTTAGGAGGTTTTAATTATGGAAAACACCGCACCCTTACTTGGTCACGACAAGGTACGCGAGGGCCAGGAGCTGATTACAAAATACAAAAGTGCAAGATCGGCAGTTGAAGCAAGGATTTTAAGTGATGAGAGCTTCTGGAACACAAGGCACACAGATTCCATCACCGACTCACGCTCGTCTGATATGCCCTTTACCGCATCTACCTGGATGTTTTCAAGCATCGTCAACAAGCACGCAGATATGATGGAAAGTCTGCCGACACCGCTTTGTCTTGCAAGAGAAAAAAGCGACGAGGAAAGCGCGAGTGCTCTTAACTCTATCCTGCCCGTCATATTTGACCGTGCAGATTTTACATCCGTTTACTCGGACGCGCAGTACGACAAATTAAAGCACGGCACTGCCGTTTACGGAGTATTCTGGAATCCGCTTCTTGAAAACGGTCTCGGTGATATTGAAATTAAAAAAATCAATCTTCTTAATATTTATCCCGAGCCCGGGGTTACAAATATTGAGGATTCAAAAAATGTATTCTATGCCTCAAAGGTTGACAAGAATGATTTGCTCGACAGTTATCCGTACATTTCTGAATCCGACCTTGACAAGAGCTTTTTTGCGCAGACAGACACTGACAAGGTTATTGTCATTGACTGGTACTACAAAAAAAGAGTCGGAACCAAAACCCACCTTCACTACATAAAATTTTCGGGCGATGCTCTGCTTTATGCCTCGGAAAACGATCCCGACTGCATTGGCGGTTTTTACGAGCACGGAAAATATCCGTTTGTTTTTGACACTCTTTTCAGGGAAACAAGCTCCTGCTTCGGATACGGACTTATATCCGTAACCAAGGGTGCGCAGAAATACATCGACAGGCTTGATCAGAATATACTTGAGCGTTCAATTATGTCATCAAAGCCAAGATACCTTATGAAAAAGAATGTGGGACTCAACAAAGATGAATTCCTCAACTGGAACAATCCGATAGTTGAAGTGGAGGGTGACCTTACCGAGGAGCGTTTCCACGCGATCACTCTGCCCGAGCTTGACTCATCTGTTTTAACTGTCAGGGATTCAAAAATCAAGGAAATGCGCGAGGTTACCTCAAACAGAGATGTAAACCACGGTAC
>JAZSET010000081.1:0-3704 GCA_045531795.1 Eubacteriales bacterium
CCCTTTGACGGCATGAAAAAGGTTTATGTTGCAAATTCAGCATCTGAAGCTGAATCCATAATAGATCAAATATACAAATCAGGGTATCCCGATGAGATTATTTTGCAGGACAAAATCCCGGGCGAGGACTCCTGTATGAGAGTTCTCACAACATATTCGGACAAAAACTGCAAGGTAAAAATGATGTGTCTCGGCCATGTACTTTTAGAGGAGCACACACCAAAGGCAGTCGGAAATCACGCTGCAATTATTACCGAAGACAATCCCGGGCTTTGTGAGAAATTCAAGAATTATCTTGAATCAATCGGCTACAGAGGCTTTGCAAACTTTGATATAAAATATGACAGCCGTGACAATACTTACCGTGCATTTGAAATAAATCTCAGACAAGGCAGAAGTAATTATTATGTTACCGCTTCGGGCTGTAATATCGCAAGACTTATTGTAAGAGACTGTCTTGGTGACGGCATTGACGAAATTGAGTACGGAAAGCCTGCTTTCTGGCATATTGTTCCTAGGAAAATTATATATTCCTATCTGAAAGAACTTCCCGAAATCAAGAAAGAAATAAAAAAGCTTATCCGCGAAAAGAAAGAGTTTTCCTCTTATTTTTATAAAAAAGATTTAAGAAACAACCCCAAAAGACTTTTCTACGCCCTTGCATATACATTCAATCACTTTAAGAAGTTTAAAAAATACAGATAAAGGACCTGTTTTATGAAAACTACCAAAAAGGGAAAATTGCTTGGAATTTTAGGCGGTCTGGGACCAATGGCAACTGCATATTTTTACGAGCTTCTGACCGCTCTGACAATTGCAGAATGCGATCAGGACCATATTGATATGATTATATCAAGCCGTGTGTCTACTCCTGACCGTTCAAGTTTCATTTTAGGTAAGTCCCCCGATAATCCTCTTCCCGCAATGATTGAAGAGGCAAAAAAGCTTGAAGCATACGGTGCTGATGTGATCACTATTCCCTGCAACACCGCGCACTATTTTTATGACGGCATTGCAGAAAATGTGAACATCCCGGTTCTCAACATCATAAGCGAAACAATAACCTACCTTTACGAAAGCGGTGTTAGGAAAGCGGCACTTTTTGCAACCGAGGGAACCTGCAAGTCGCGCACCTATCATAAATACGGCGAAGGCAGAGTAGAAATTATTATACCCGATGAATGTGATCAGGAGATAATATCTTCAATTATTTTTGACGACATAAAAAAGGGCAAGTCTCCCGATATTGAAAAATTCATAAAAATCAAAGAAAAAATGGAGGCACTCGGTTGCGAGAGAATTATTCTCGGATGCACTGAGCTTTCAATTATAAAAAAGGATTTTGAAATTATTGCAAATGATGACTTCTTCGTTGATTCGCTTGAAATTCTTGCAAGAAAAACTGTTAAGTTCTGTGACAAGCCCTGCCACAGCAAAATATAAACTTTAAGGAGTTTTTATGCTTCTGACAAAGCTACTTTCTGACTTTGAGGATAGGCTGCCTGACAAGGACTATGAAATAAGCGATATAGTCTATGATTCAAGGAAAGCTTATGAGGGCTCTTTGTTTGTGTGCCTTAAGGGCTTTAATACTGACGGTCATACCTTTGCAAAAAGCGCATATGACAGAGGCTGCCGTGTGTTTTTAGCCGAAAAAGACTTATATCTGCCCGACGATGCCTGCACTGTGCTTGTGGAAAATACGCGAGCTGCACTGCCTCTTATTTCTGCACAGTTCTTTGGTCATCCCGAAAAAAAGCTCAAGCTTATCGGTATTACGGGTACAAAGGGTAAGACCACCACAACAAAGCTTATCCGGGATATTCTTACGGCAGGCGGCTATAATACCGCTACAATCGGCACCAACGGCATTTATATAAATCACGACCACATACCAACTGTCAACACAACACCCGAAAGTTTTGAGCTTTACAAGGCTTTTGACAGGATGGTCAGGGAAAATGTTGATATATGTGTTCTTGAGGTTTCTTCGCAGGCCTATCTTACCCACCGTGTTGACTCTCTGACCTTTGACATCGGTGTTTTTACGAATATTGCTCACGATCACATAGGAGCCGGTGAGCACCCCGATTTTGAAAACTATCTTGAATGTAAGGCAAGGCTCTTTGAAAATTCAAGACTTGCCGTGTTCAATCTTGATGACAAACACTATACTGATATGAGAAAGTTTGCTAAGTGCCCTTCTCTCTCATATTCCATTGACACTCACACCGATTATACCGCTTCTCTTATCAAGGAATATAAAACCGACACCTGTCTTGGTATAAGTTTTGAGTGCAATACAGTAACAGGTACAATTCCAATAACGCTTAAAATGCCCGGCAGATTCAATGTTTACAATGCACTTGCTGCAATTGCAGTCGCTAAGAGACTCGGCATACGCGATGATATAATATCCTCTGCGCTCAAAAGCTCGACTGTTGAGGGCAGATTTGAAATTATTGACGCGCTGCCAAACTCAACGGTTATAATCGACTATGCTCATAACGGATATTCCATGCAGAATCTGCTTGAGACTGTCAGACGATACTCACCAAGGAGACTTGTGGTGCTCTTTGGCTCTGTAGGCTCGAGAACAGAAATCAGGCGGAAAGAACTTGGAGATGTCTGTGCAAGACTTGCAGATTTTTGTGTTATCACAAGCGACAATCCCGATTTTGAGGAGCCTGAAAAAATAATCGAAGACATTGAAAAAAGCTTTGTCGGCACAAGTACTCCATACATCACTATTGCTGACCGTGAAGAAGCAATAAAGTATGTAATAAAGAATGCCTGTGTAGGAGATGTAATCGTGCTTGCAGGTAAAGGTCACGAAAAATATCAGCTTGTAAGGGGCGAGCACATTCCCTTTATAGAAAGGGACATCGTTCTTCGTGAAGCTGAGGTTATATCAGTTAAATAGAAGCAAAATGAGAAAGGACTATATATGTTAAAGTTAAAAAACAAGCTTGCAGAAAAAATTCTTCTGAAGCTTAATGAAAAAAATGACTCTCACGGTCTTGACACAGGTGCAATTACAGGGATGTTTGAGTATCCGCCTAAAAGTGAAATGGGTGACCTTGCTTTTCCCTGCTTTCATCTGTCAAAGGCTTTAAGGGCAGCACCGCCTGTAATTGCATCAATGCTTGCAGAGGCACTCGACATTCCCGAAATTGAGAAATGCGAGGTAGCAGGCGGTTATCTCAATATGTTTGTTTCAAAAGAGTTTTTAAAAGAGAGACTTTGTGAAATAAACACACTTGGCGATGACTACGGAAAATTTGATTTCGGCCGTGGCAAGACAGTTGTTCTTGACTATTCCTCACCGAATGTTGCAAAGCCTTTCCATATCGGACACCTCGGCACAACTGTTATCGGTCACTCTCTTAAAAAGCTCCACGAATTTGTGGGATTTAACTGTATCGGAATAAATCACCTTGGCGACTGGGGCACACAGTTTGGTAAACTTATCGTTGCTTTCAGACTCTGGGGCGACAGAAATAAAATTGAAGATGGCGGTATAGACGAGCTTGTATCACTGTATGTCCGCTTCCACTCAGAGGCTGAAGCTGATCCCTCCCTCAACGACAGAGCAAGAGAAGAATTTACAAAGCTTGAACATTTTGACAAAGAAAATATTGCCCTCTGGAAATGGTTTATCGAGATAAGCCTTAAGGAATACAGTAAGACCTACAAACAGCTCG
>JAZSET010000101.1:0-6492 GCA_045531795.1 Eubacteriales bacterium
GGTAAAGAAGATATACACCAAGTATGCTGATGACAAGACGAAGAAAGATGTTGTTGCTACCTGTGTAAAGGCTGTTGAGCAGTTATACAAGGACCTGCACGGCGAAGAAAAGTACAACGAGGTTGTAAAGTCTGCAAGTGAGATGCTTGCCGTCAAGGGTATCAGCATAAGTGAAATAGAGATAAAAATGCTTATTGAAGCAGCTGTTGGTGAGTTTAACAGAGTTTTTGAGAGGGGAGAAGCGGCAAATTCGCAAACGATTGAGAATAAGGACGCGGCGGCTCTTGCTGAAGATGAGGAAGCAGAAACTTCTGAAAATACAGATGAAGAAACAAATGAAGAGACGCAGTCCGTTTAGGACTGCGTCTTTGTAAAAGAAAGGTGGTCAGGAGATGACACTCGGAGAACTTAAAAAGAAAGTGCTTGTTCTCATTGAAGAATACAATGCAGAAAACTCAAGCATGACTGATGATATTGATATCGAAGCAAAAATAAATGATATTGCAAATCAGAGGATATTTGAGATTTCACGATATAAGAAAATACCGAAATATGGAGAAATGGAAGTGTCCGAGGGTGACACTATTACCCTTGAGGACCTTGAGGCGGCAATAGGCAATCCTATATATCAGGTCAAGCTTTTAAGCGGTGTTGATTACAGGGAATGTGCAAGCGGTACTGTTTTTAAGATTCTTGAAGACGGAATTTTAGAAATTGATGTTTTTGTTTATCCCGAAAGAATTACAGACAAAACAAGTGATAAATTCGAGCTTGAGCTATCATCAGATGCTCTTGAGGTGCTTCCTTACGGTATAGCTGCAGATATTCTTTCGACAGATGTTTCTTCAAACTATGGAGAAGTATTCCGTAAGACTTATGAAACACTTATAACGAGACTCGATTCGAGGTATATTATACCTTCCATTTCCATTGAAGGGGGCTTAGATGTCTGATGGCAGATACGGGAGATATTATAAGAAGAAAATACACAGGCTTTCGTGGTGTGGACCTGAGAGGGGATGAGGTTAATCTTGTGCGTTCTCCGGACAGTAAAAATGTATGGAGAAATTATAAAAAGACTTCATCTATCGAAACAAGACCGAAGTTGGCCCTGCATACAAAATTTGATGCGGAAATCAACGGAATTTACTTTTTCAGAGGAAATATGCTTGTACACAGCGGTACAAAGCTGTATATAGCGGGAACTGAAAGCCCTATATATTCAGAACTTAATAATGCCAAAAGCTGTGGCTTTGTTTATGATGATAAGTTTTATATCATAGACGGTAAGAATTATTTGCAGTATGACGGTACACAGATAAAAGCGGTTGAGGGCTATGTGCCAACTACATATATCAGCAGAGTGCCGCTCGGCGGCGGTAAGAAGTATCAGGATGTTAATATGCTGACACCGAGAAGAATCAACACCTTCAGAGGCGACGGCAAAAGCAAGGAGTATTATGTAGATTCAACAAACATTGACTCTATTATTGCTGTAAAGGTTGAAAACAGAGAAACGGGTGAAATGGTTAAGACAACTGCATATACAGAATACTTGGAAAAAGGTATGATAAAATTCACAACCGCGCCGGGCGAACCTTTGACTACAGGACAGGACAATGTTTCGATAGAGTTTACAAAAAAGGTAACAAAAGAAGACGGTGACGAGGACGAATACCGGAAAGCAATACTCAGTTGCACTATGATTCAGCTTTTTGACAACAGGGTTTTCTTTTCGGGAAATCCCAACAAGCCTAATTATGTATATCACTGCTCTCTTAATGACCCTACATATTTCAGTGACCTTGACTATTACCGGGAGGGAATGGATGAAGCAAAAATAACAGGAATTGCTGCAGGCAATAATGCTTTGTGGGTGTTCAGAGAGCCGTCTGATGCAAATACCAATGTTTTTTACCATATCCCGGCACTTGATGATGAATACGGAAAGATATATCCGTCGTCACATTCATCTATATCTCTCGGCTGTGTCGGAAAGGCTATAAATTTCGGTGATGATATAGTTTTCTTTTCACCGAGAGGGATGGAAGGCATCAGCGGAGACATTACTACAGAGCAGATGGCGGCACACCGAAGCACTGTAGTTGACAGAAGACTTACGGATGAAGCAAACTATTCTTCTATGCTTCTTGAGGAGTATGAGGGCTATCTCTTTGTTATAATCGGCAAAAATGTATATCTTGCAGACTCAAGGTCAATGTTCCAGAATGAAAATCACTATGAATATGAGTGGTATTATTGGGAGTTTGACAAGGAAATCACCTGCACGAGAGTTTATGAAGGTATGCTTTATCTTGGTACAAAGGACGGCGTGTACAGCTTAAGCGATACTGAATCCGATGTTCCAAGTTATTGGGTGACACCAAAGGACAAATTCGAGGCTCCTCACAAGCAGAAGACTACCAACAAAAAGGGGTGCGTGGTTGAAGCTCTCGGAAATGTTACAATATCGGTTAAAACTGACAAGGATGAGGACTTTGAGGAGCTTGGAACTTTTGAAAATATAAGCGACTACTTTGCTGTAAGAATCAAAAAGAAAAAATGGAAAGACATACAGCTGAAATTCCATTCAGATAAACGGTTCAGCCTTGAGTCTGCAACACTTGAGGCATTTATAGGCGGATATATTAAGAGGTGATATTTATGGAAATAAACAATTTTGCAATTGATGAAGAAAACAATCCCGAACTTAAAGCGGTGAGAGATGAAACCAATTCGGCTATTGCTGAAATTGATAGCAGATATTCTTCTGCTATTGAGGATACCGAACAGACATTTGACAAAATGGCAGGTCAGTATGAAATAGACCCGGATGACGGAATACAGACGGGTGTTGAAAATATTATTGATGCACAGAATGCCGCTACGGATTTTACTGTTTCAAAAATAGAACAGCAGAAAGAACAGGAAAAGAAAGATTACGAAAAAGAGCAGGCGGGAGCGTACAGCGACTTTAAGAAGCAGACGGATCCTTTTGGAGTCAACGCCGAAAAAATGGCGACAAACGGACTTACACAGTCGGGATATGCGGAGAGCGTGCGTGCACAGATGTACAGCGACTACCAGGCTCGTATTGTATCTGCAAGAGAAATATACAAGAAGGCAGAGCTTGAGCTTAACAATGCTATAACTCAGGCGAGGCTTCAGAATGATGCAACAATAGCGCAGATAGCCCTCGATGCCTTTGAAAAACAAAGTCAGATTATAATTCAGGGACTTACTGTTAAGAACGGTCTGCTCTCACAGTGGGCGAGCGAAAAGCTTGCGACTCAGCAGTTTTATGACAAGAAATATCAAAACACTCTTGCTCAGATTAACTATGAAAATGAAAAAGCAGAAGAGCAGAAAAACACAGCCTGGGAACAGGACTTTAAAACAAAAACATTCGAGGCTGAAACGCTTGACAAAAAGAGGTCATCTGTCTTTGAGGCTGTTTCTATCGGCAGAAATCCCGATACATACAGTGATGAAGAACTTGCAGCTCTCGGTCTCACCCGTGCTGATTTAATGCCATATTATAATGCTTACACCAGAGACCTTGAGATAAGCGAAGAAGCAAGGCAGAGGGAACGGGAAAAACACAGCCTTGAACAGCAACGCACTCAGCTTGAAATAGACAGTTTGCAAAACGAGGTCAAGCTTGTTGATGATGACGATGATGACGAGGAAGAGGTTTTTCCTGTTATAAAGCCTGCCGATGAAGAAAAAGTCACCAGTGGCTTTACGGGTTCAACTTATAAAGAAGCCGTTGCCTATTTGAAATCAAATAGAGTTTCCGGCGCTACCGCTTCAAATATATTGACAGCAAATGAATGGAGCAGAAGTAAGAGAGCCTATTCTACAACAGGTATAGGTGGGGCTGCAGTAAAGAATTACAACAGCTATAAAGATTACCTATATGCTCAAGTGGAATTTTTGATTTTGCAAGCAGAAGAAGAGGAAAATGAAACAAACGAGAAAAAAGAAACAGATTATATGAGTGCTAAAAATATCAATAGATGGGGAGCTATGAAGTAAAAGGAGGTGTAAATTATGTCACATACAGATTATAGTACCAAGAAGAAAAAGAAGTACACTTCTTTTGAAGAATGGAGCAATGAAAGGCACGGAGTAACAACTGCTGAAAAAGATAAAGACACAAAAAAGAAAAAGAAGTACACTTCTTTCGAAGAATGGAGCAATGAAAAGCACGGGGTAACAACTGCGAATGGTGAAGATATTACTCCTGTTATCGGCGGGGGCAAAGACTCCTGGTTTAAAGCAGGTTCTTTTTCTGACGGATATCAGGTCGGTGATGTTACCTCTGCTATACTTGGTACTGCCGGTGATATTGGAATCGGTGCTCTAAAGGGCATTGGCCGAATGGTAGAGGGTTTGGTTGACCTTGGTACATATGGAGTAGCAGGTATTGCCGATTTGTTTGGTGCTGATGAGTTTGCAGATAAAACAAGAAAAGTTGCAAGATACAGTGCCACAGACGAATGGACCAAAGGCGCAACAGACTATGTTGACAAATATTCGCTTATAGGCAACAAGGGAGATATGATATCCGAGGGTCTTGGCCAGGTAGGAGCAATTATTCTTACCGGAGGATTAGCCGGTGCTGCAGGACTTGGTTCTGCAGGTGTTGCGGCAGTTACAACAGGTGTTTCGGGTCTTTCCTCAATGGGTACGAATATGGGAGAGGCTTATGATGCAGGTGCAACAGACGAGCAGGCGTTTTTATACGGACTCGGCACAGGAACAATCGAAGCGGCGACAGAGCTTTTAACGGGTGGTCTTGGCAAGGGCGTGAAAGCACTCGGCTTAAGTCGTGGTATTGGCGGTCTTGATGATATATTTGCCAAGAAGCTATCTGAAAAGGTTGTCAAAAGCATTGCGAGCGAGAGTGTTCAAAAGGTGGTCGGTAACACTGTCGAAGCTGCAGTTAAAGCAGGTGGAGAAGGTGTTGAAGAGGTATTGTCCGGTCTTGGCTCTGCGGTAATGAAGAAGCTGACTTATATGAAAAAAGAGGATCTGTCAAAGCTTATAGAGGATGAAAATCTGCTTGAGCAGTTTGTTGTAGGTTCGGTTACATCTGCACTTGCACAGGGCAGTGATTATATTAAGGCAAATAAAAGCGGTTCTGATTTTGTAACGGGCCGTACCGATGCGGAAGAAAAGGTAGTCGCAAAGCTTGCTGAAAACGAAATTGCAAAAAGGGAAGCTGACGGTAAGAAGCTAACGAACAAGGAAAAGAACAAGATATATGATGATGCAGTTGAAGATCTGACTCGTGGCGGTATTTCCATTGACACTATTGAAGAGGTGCTCGGCGGTGAAAGCCTTGATGCATACAAAAAGGCTTTCGATATGAAAAATGAATTCAACAAGCTTAACGGTATGAAGCCAAACGAGCTTACAGGAGCACAAAGCGACAGGCTCAGCGAACTCAAAGCAATGGGAGACAGCAAGTATTTTGATGAGCAGGTTAAAAATTCAAAGAAAAAGCTCTCTGATGATGTTTTAAGTCTTGTAAAGGGCGACAGAAAAGGCAAAGGCTCTCTCCTTATGGAAAGCTATAACGAGAGGGACAGGCTTTATGAGGACTTCAAGGCTGATTATAACAAATACAAAGGCACGAAGCACGAGGCAGCGGCAAGGGCTACAATTGACAATGCTATTAAGGCGGGTGCAAACAATACCCGTAAGGTACATGACCTTGTTGATATGACCGCAAAGCTTTCTGCCGACACCGGAGAAGTATTTGAGTTTGGAGACAATGAATCAATAAAGCAGGGCTTTATCGAGCTTCAGAGTGAAAAAATCAAAGCACTTGAGTCGGTTAAGAATCCCACAGAGGCACAGCTCAAGCAAATTGAAGAGATGAAGACGGTGCTTGAAAAAGTGCAAAACGGTGATATTAAAATAAACGGAACTGTGTCAAGCAAGGGCGTTGTACTTAATCTTGACTCACCGAGGGCGTTAAATCGTATTGTCGGCCACGAAATTATCCACACATTTGAAAACGCCGGTAATTATGCAAAGATTCGTGATGCACTCTTTAATTATGCAAGGACAAAGGGCGTAAATGTAGACGAAAGGCTTACACAGCTTAATGAAATATACAAGGGCATTGAGGGTGCAAACATTGAGGGAGAGCTTACAGCCGACCTTGTGGGCGAATATCTCTTTAATGATTATGACTTTGTAAAGCGTTTGTCGGGTGACCGCAATATGTTTCAGTCGATATGGGATGATATCAAATATCTGGCAAAGATAGTGACTGCAGGCTCAAAGGAAGCAAGGGAACTTGCAAAGGTTGAGCGAATGTTTGAAAAGGCATATGCGGAAAGTAAGACAAGCAACATAAAAGACGGTACACCAAAATATGATATTGTTTATTTAGATGATGGCAAAGTATATGTATCTGCAAGTCGTAAAGTTATTACAGGAAATACTATAGACGAGAAAAGAAACAATATTACTAAC
>JAZSET010000142.1:0-14717 GCA_045531795.1 Eubacteriales bacterium
ATGGGCTTATGACGGAAATGCTCTGTCACCTTTACTACTGCATGAGTGGGAATCCAGCCTGCAATGCATACAACAAGAACGTCAAAGCTTTTGTTTTCAAGAGCGGCTACAGCCTTTTTGATGTCCTTTTCCTCGTAATCGTCTGTTACGGGGTAAACACTTATAAGGTCAAGGCCTTCCTTGATGAGGGAAGCCTCTGCGTCCTTACACTTTTTAATAATAATATCAGCCGGTGTATTTACTTCACCAAAGCCGACAAAAGCCGCTTTAATCATAATTTTAGTCCTTTCTGATATTTAAAATATTATCATACTTAACAAAGTTTTCGTAAACCTTGCTGTAATCCTTACCGGAGGGAGTATAAACCTTATCTGTTGCAATAAGCTCACAGGCTTTTTCTACAGACTCAAATATGCCTGCTCCCACACCTGCAAGAATTGCCGCTCCGAGGCACGCAGTTTCCTTGTTCTTCAATGTAATAAGACGCTTGCCTGTCATATCCGACTTGATTGAACACCAAAGAGGGCTCTTTGCTCCGCCGCCCATTGCGCGGATTTCGTCTACATCAACTCCGAGATAATCAAGATTTCCCTTAAGCACACAGCTTATTGATTCCATAATGCTTCTTGCAAAATGTGCAGGTGTATGCTCAGGAGTAATGCCTGTAAAGCTTCCTCTTGCATCGGGATTATACTTAGGCATAGTAGAGCCGCAAAGATAAGGAAGAAATACAACGCCGTCGCTTCCTATGTTTATCTTTTGTGCCATTTCATCTATCTCTCTGAAAGAGTTATCCTTTAAAAAAGCATCCTTAAACCACTTAAGAGCCATTCCCGCTGTAGGACTCCAGGATAACAGACAATAACTGCCGTCAAAACTGTAGTGGCAAGGCACAAAACTATCTTCTTTAAATTCGGGTACGTCGTCTGTAGGCACATAGATTGCCATAGTAGTACCTGTCATAACACTGACTATACCCTTTTTTACAACTCCTGCACCGATTGCTCCCGCAACCTGGTCCATTGCAGAGGTTGAAACTTTGATACCCTTATATTCACCAACAAGTTTGCCGCTGTCAAGAAGCTCTGGCAGATACTTTTCGTCAACGCCTATAAAATCAAGCATTTCCTTCCAGTAGCAGTTACCCTTGATATCAAAGTATATCGTTGATGACTGAAGAGTTTTCTCTGTCACGAATTTCCCTGTAAGCTTATAGAGGAGATAGTCCTCCAACAGAAAAATTTTCTTTGTCTTTGCCCAAACCTCAGGCTCATTACGCTTCACCCATAAAAGCTTACAGGCCGGCCAGGTTGCTGTAACCTCAGGCTGGCCTGTAATTTCATAAACTTTTTTACGGCCAAAATGTTGTTCAATTATTTCCGCTTCCTCGGTAGCACGGTTATCAAGCCACACGATTGCATCGCGCACAGGATTTCCGGCGTCATCTGTTAAAATGAGCGTTTCGCACTGTGTGTCAATCGCCAGCGCATCTATTTCCGAGGTCTTTTTAATTGTTTCGAGTGCATTTTGAAGTAAGCTCCAGTATTTCTCGCCCGGAAGCTCAACTTTATTGCCGCTTGCATTTACAGCGTAATCTTCTGTGGTCTGAGCAATCTCATTCAGCTTTTCATCGAACAACACCGCTTTTACCGATGTTGTGCCAAAATCAATTCCCAAACACTTCATAAGTTTACCTTTTATTATCTTTCCTGCTGAAGTGTGTAGTGAACGTCAAACGCTTTTTCTTCGTCTGTGTACTTGCGAAGTGTGTTTATAACTTCTCCGTTGTTCCACTTTCTGTCGCCTACATCCTCTGTTGTACCCATAACTGTTACGTTAACCTGTCTGTGACGTGCACGAACGTGGTCCCAGTCAATAAAGTAAACGTGAGCAAATTCGCCGCCGTCAAGAACGCCGTCCTTGATTGTCATAGCTTCGCTTCTGCCGAAGAATACACTGCGGAGATGTCCGTCTGTATTCATACTTGTATAGTCGCCGGGTTCATTTACGTATCTGCCGAACTGAGAGTGAATCGGTCCGGGATGACGGTACTGATGCTCTTCAGCAAAATCGGGGATCATCTTTCTCATAATATCGAGAAGGTCGTGCTGGAGATATTCGAGGTCAAATGAGTCGATATCGTGTGAGCACTCCTGAACCATAACAGAGCAGGTTGTGTGGTGAGAAGCGATTGTTACTGTACCGTTCTTAACACCTGATGCTGCTACGATTTCCATAACTTCCTTTGAAATATCGTGGAATGTAGGGATCCAACCTCTTGACTGAAGTTCGAGTTCCTTCTGAAATACCTTAAATTCCATTTTAAAATCCTCCTGAAATTTATATAAATTATTTTATTTACTATTAAGTCTTTCGCCTACTGCTCCGCCGGGATGAACAACGGCAAACTGTTCGTTCAAAAAGCCCGTTTCCTCAATAAGTGCAGTCTGCAATACGTGAAAAATTACTGCAAGTGCAGTTGATGATGTCGTTCCCTGACAGTTGTATTTGTCGGTTTCGCGGTTTACATGCTGTTTTATAACAACATCCGCACCCTGTGCCAGGGGAGACTCCATATTCTCTGTTATTGTAATAACATTAACTCCCTTTGTCTTGCAAATATCAAGAATCGGCAAAAGTTCCTTTGTCTTTCCGCCGCGGGATGCAAATACCATTACATCGCCTTTCTGCAAAAAGCCGGTTGCTCCGTGTACTGCCTCTGCGGGAGAAATAAATCTTGCAGGCTGGTCAATACAGCACATAAGATGAGCAAAGTGCTGACAGATAATACCCGAATGTCCGCATCCGCTTGTGCCGATTCTCGGGGCATTCTTCAAAAACTCTACTGCCTTTGAATACACCTCTTCGTCGAAATGTTCTGCCATTTCCTTTATGCATTCACTTTCAATTATGTACGCCTGCTTTGCCTGATTAAGCGCTTCCTTGTTCATCGGTAATTACCTCATTTCGTCCCAGGCTTTTCTGAGATTATAAAGCATTTCTTCTACCATTGCATAAGGATCATCAGCCTTGATAATACCGCTTGTTGAGCCTGTTGCCTGCGCACCAAGCTTAATTGTGTTGTAAACATCATTACCGTTGGAAATTCCTGCGCCCTGAAGGACCATAATATCAGGGTTGATTTCATTTACAGTTCTGATTGTCTCAATTACATAGTTGCTGTCACTTGTAACGCCTGTTCCGATAAGATCGGTCGGCTCAGCAACAATGAGGTTAGGCGACATCTTTGCAATTGTCTTGACATCTTCAACTGTGTTAGCACAAACAATTGTACCAAGTCCTACTTCATCGGCACGCTTGATTGTCTTTTCAATTTCCTCCATTGTAAGGGGCTTTTCTGCGTGGTTAAGCATAACACCAACCGCACCGGCCGCTTTTACAGCTTCAGGAAGCACGCTTCCGAGACCTCTTCCCACAGGAAGATAGTCCATATGCTGAGCAAAAACAAAAATTCTTTCTGTGTTTTCAGCAAGAAGCTGGATATCGGTATACTGAGGTGTAACGATGACGTCTACATCATATTTCATCGCAGTTTTATCAATAACCTGTGCAAGCTTGAGCATTTTTTCGCCATAGAGATAAGCCTTGGGGCCAACCTCAAAAAAGGGCGGCTTGATTTGTAAATTCTTATACATTCTGATATTTCCCTTTCTTTACAATTACTACTTAAAATTATATAACACAACTTAGGAAAAGTCAACAATTTTAACGCATTTTAAGTGTTTTTTCCTTAACTTACAAAAAATTCCCGCTTTTGGTTGTTTGATGACATAATTTTCACAAACGAAATGACAGATCCCGGGTTTGCGGCATCTGTCATTTCGGTTATTATTTTGTTTTTTGGGCTTCAAGCGCTCTCTTTTCACAGAAATCGAGGAATTTAGTCCAGATATCAGAATCAACAAACGGATTCTTTCCACCCTGCTTTAATATCTGTCCCTTTTTCTCGGTATCATTGTTCCAGACGTGGTTTCCTATAAACACCTCTACCTTTTCTTTCCTGAGTCTTTCAAGGGAATTGAGATATGCCTCTACACATCCGTCAAACTCATATCTGTCAGGCGCAAGAGTATTGGCTCCTGCACCGCCAAACATTCCGACCCGATAGGTTTTTCCGTTTTCTGTTGTGTTGAAGAAAAGCGAAATCGTTCCCCTTGTATGCCCCGGGGTTTCCACGATATCAATTTCCGTGTTACCGAGGGAGATCTTTTCTCCGTCATTAAGTACAAAATCAGTAGTAAAATACTTTTTTGCCTTTTCGGCATCATTAACGCCTATAAATGTCTTCGCAGTGCTGATACTTAGAAAGCCTGCAGTTGCCTCAGTATGATCTCCGTGCCAGTGGGTATGTATAATGTACTTTACATCCTCCGGCTTAAAACCAAGCTTATATATCGAATTTACAAGCAAAAACAGAGTATCTGCGTATCCCGTATCAATTAAAATGAGGCCCTCTCCCGTGTCAACAAGGTGAGAAGAAGCAGAAAAACACCCAACGTAATAAACATTCCCGATTATTTTAAAGGGCTCCATTGCTCCCTCGTAATGGTGATTAAACGTTTTCCTTTCAAACATGGCTTACCTTTCGTTCTGTTTCATAGTTTTACATATGCCGAGTCGTGTTATAACAAAAATCAGTCCACCAAAGCTTTTTAGTAATTATATGTTAACATATCGTACGGTGAATTTCAATACTTTTTCAAATATTTATAAATGCGTTGTTTTGTAACATACTAACTTTATAAAGGAGGACTTACAATGCAAAAATCAATATGGAGCGATACTGTTAAACTACCCTCTTATGACACTCTGAAAGAAGATATTACAACAGATGTTCTCATAATAGGCGGTGGGATTTGCGGAATACTTTGTGCATATTTTTTGAGAAAAGCGGGCGTTGACTGTGTTCTCGTTGAGGGAAACAGAATCGCTTCCGGAATAAGCAAAAACACAACCGCCAAAATAACTTTCCAACACTCTTTGATATATTCAAGCCTTGTAAAAAAGCAAGGTCTTTATCAGGCAGAGCTGTATTTAAAGGCACACGAGTCTGCGCTGATGGAATACGAAAATCTATGTAGTCATATAGACTGTGATTTTAAAAAACAAAACTCGTATGTTTATTCTGTTGATAACAGAAGAAAAATAGAAGATGAAATCAACGCCCTTGAGAAAATCGGCTTTAAAGCTCATTTCACAGATAATATCGAGCTTCCCGTGAAAATTGCCGGCGCTGTATGCTTTAAAGATCAGGCACAATTCAATCCTCTGAAATTTATATCAGAGCTTATAAAAGACCTGAAAATATACGAAAAAACCTTTGTTCGGAAAATTGTTTCAGGCAAAGCAGTAACAGAAAGCGCAACCATAAAAGCAAATGACATAATAGTTGCAACACATTTTCCATTTTTAAACAAACACGGAAGTTATTTTTTAAAGCTTTATCAGGAACGCTCCTATGTATCAGTATTTAAAAACGCTCAGACCTTAAACGGAATGTACCTTGATGAATCAAAAAACGGCTTCTCTTTCAGAAGTTACAATAATTTTTTGCTGATCGGCGCAGGAAATCACCGCACGGGAAAAGAAAGTCGTGCGTGGCAACCTGCCAGGGAGTTTGCAAAAGTTCATTATCCCCGTGCCACCGCAGAATATCAGTGGGCAACGCAGGATTGTATGAGCCTTGACAACATTGCTTATATTGGCAAGTACTCGAAAAATACGCCGAATTTATATGTGGCAACCGGATTTAATAAATGGGGTATGACATCATCTATGCTTTCCGCAAAGATACTGACAGATATGATTATGGGAAGAGAAAATGAATTCCAAGGTATTTTTTCGCCTCAGAGAAGCATATTGAAGACGCAACTTGCAGTAAATGCATTTGAATCTGCCTGCAATCTTATAATGCCTGCAAAAAGACGGTGCCCGCACCTCGGATGTTCTCTTAAATGGAACAAAAATGAACACACCTGGGACTGTCCGTGTCACGGCTCCCGCTTTGAAAAAAGCGGAAAGCTTATCGACAATCCTGCAACCCGGGACTTGAAATAGTCCGGCTCTTTATGCAAAAAAGACTATTCTCCCGAATAGTCTTTTTTGACATATCATTATTGCTTGCGTCCTGTTATTATTCCATAAACAATTCCAATAATCGCATAGGGTACAAGCATTATCAGACAAACAACCGAACTTATCGGCGGTAGAAAAACACTTACGAAGAATAAAAGTCCCATTATGACTGTCTCATAGCCTATGAATCTGTTGATCTTTTTAGCTTTTTCTGTTTCCGCATCATAGTTTTTAATATAGTCAAACTTTGGAATATAATTGCCTATAACGACTAAAATTATGCCGACAATAACCGAAACCGTCTTTCTTACATCAATTTCCCAACCAAGTCCATATCCAAGCGTTAATATCTGCAGCACAACACAAAGGCAGGGAACTATCCATTTTGTGATTGTTTCAAACTTTTTTCTCTCCCCGTGCTTATGTGCATTAATATCATTGATTACACAAGAAATTGCCTGCAATACAAGCATTAACACAGGAAGCGCGAAAACCACAAAGGCTTTTGATGCAAAATTGTCAGGCTCTCCGTACATATTAAAATGAATAGCCATTGTATCGGGTAATTTGTCCCACAGAGACACTCCAAGCAATATCGGAGCCAAACAAACAACTGCTGTAATTATAAAAGTTTTCCATTTAAAAAATTTCATTATTTACCGCCTCCCAAATTGTAAATCCAACTAAGAACATCTTCAAAAACAGATGTGTTTATTTCGTAATATATAAAATTTTTATGCTTTTGCTCACAAATAAGATCTGCACTTTTTAGTTTTGACAGATGATACGAAACTGTTGCTCCTGTCAGATTAAAATGTTCTCCTATTTCACCTGCTGATTTTCTGCCCTCTTTAAGCATTGTCAGAATGTCCCGCCTCACAGGATCCGAAATAGCTTTCAACGTCTCATTTATTCCCATAAACATCTCCCCCTCCCCGGAAAGTATTTAGAAATATTTCTAAATAGATTGTAGCATATCTACTCGCCCTTGTCAATAGCTATTTAGAAAAATTTCTAAATAATTTAAGCAAATCCTGTTCTTTGTTTTTGCTTGACATACTTCTTGAAATATGATATTATTAAAAAAACTATTTATGTCTACAAAAGGAGAGTCTGTATGAACAGAGCAGAATTAAAAGCAAAAGCAAAACAGCAGATCAAAGGGAAAATAGGAATTCTCTTTGTAATCACTCTTATTATTGCAGTAATTTCGGGTTTAGCGTCGTTTATTTTATCTTTTGTACCCCTGGGCGGACTGGCTTGTGCAATTATTGTTACCCCTGCATTTGCCTTGAGTTTTACAAGAGTTTTTCTTAATGTTATAGCCGGTGCAAAACTAACAGCCGGTGATGCTTTTTGCGGCTTTGATGATTTTTGGTCAGCATTTAAAGTTAATTTTCTGGTTGGACTTTTTACTTTTTTGTGGTCGCTCCTTTTTATTATCCCGGGCATTGTAAAGAGCTACTCCTACTCTATGGCTATGTATATTCTCGCTGAAAACAAAGAAAAGCCGGCTCTTGAGTGCATCAACGAATCCAAGGCTATGACAAATGGCCATAAAATGGATCTCTTTGTTTTAGGATTATCCTTTATAGGCTGGGGACTTTTAGGTTCTGTTACTTTAGGTATCGCATACATCTGGGTTTTCCCATATACTCAGGCTACATATGCTAATGTGTACCACAGCTTAAAACCTGTTACCCCTACTGACGAAATAGCAAGTGAGGGTCAGACAGAAAATACAAAGAATTAACTATTTTAACAACAAAAAGGCGTGCAATGCACGCCTTTTTTCTGCAAGTGTTTCAGGCACATTACAGCCAAACACTGCTGAAAGAACTTTCCAGAATCTGTTCTGCGGATGAGCATAAAAAGAAACTTCTTCACGAGATTTCACAGACGGAAAACTGCCAAGTATAAGTATTCTCGAACTTTTGTCATAAATAGGTTTTATAGGATGGATAATCAAGTTATAGTCCCCTCATTTTATACTTGTAATTATATCATAACATATTTCCCTGTAATAAGCAAGAAGAAGCGAGTCAAAATCCGACTCACTTCCTCTAAAAACATTAAATATTATAAATCCTGTAAATCTGCCGCAGAAAGATCATTTTCAATATTATCCCTTGCAACATCTGTATCAATAACAGGAAACACTGAGGATATGGGCTTTTGTTCAGAATGAACTCTTGTGTGATATACCCTCAGTGAAGGTGCCTCT
Source organism: Eubacteriales bacterium (assembly GCA_045531795.1). Classification (GTDB taxonomy): domain Bacteria; phylum Bacillota; class Clostridia; order Oscillospirales; family CAG-272; genus UBA4717. The sequence goes on from JAZSET010000142.1 coordinate 8,321, forward strand.
GTACCGGCAATAATAGGGTTAGCTTTTTTCTTAGTCTGCTTAGCTTTACCCTGAATTTCAGGAACAGGTGCTACTTCATTTCGGAGGTTTGTATGAGTGCGTTCTATTCGTTTCATACCCTGTTTAGCCATATAAATCACCTCACAATTAGTATTCCCATCAGAAAGCTCAATATGTGAGGGTAATTCAGTGGACTTTGCGAAGTATTTTTAACTGCAATAAATACTATTTGCAGTTTTCATATTATTTTAAGGTTTGAATAATAGCCGAATTACCAAAAATGACAATATTATTTAATCGAATGCAAATACCGTTATCTATTGTTGAAACAAACGTCGCTCGGTTTTCTTCTAACCATATTGCGTCATCATCATTGGATAACTCATAAATATAAGCCCACTCTAATTCAGATCCTTCATTTTCAAATTTCGTTGCGTGTACAACAGAAAGGATTTCGCCGTCAAGACTTAACTTTTTATGTATTTCAGCAATCATTTCGCTATCATAATTCTGTATTTGATAAAGATTTTCATCAAAAGCACTTACAATATCATTTATTGTTACCTCAACAGTTTGCTCATTAGATGATTTTTTAGCCAAATCAGGTTCAACACCACACCCAATAAAATTACAGATAATAATAACTACTAAAAACATACAAAAAAGCGTTTCATAAAAGTCTCCTAAATAATATAATGGTATTTTTTAATAACATAATATAAAAAATTTGTCAATAGCAAATAAAAAGATACCCTTTATTAGAAGACATTGCCTGCGGCAAGACTGCGAGTTTGCCTTTGGCAAACATCGCAAGTCAGTAACTCGATATGCTCGTCTGGCGGGTAAGAATGAGGGTCGCTGGTGCATTTCGAATAAAAGGAGTCACAAAAAAAGGTCACCTTGTGGTGTCCTTTTCCGTGGGCTCATAGTATAAAAATGCAACCTATGATTGTTCAATAGGAAGAATTAAACAAGACTTGTAAAGATGTATTTTGTTCTCAGCCTTGTCCGTTTCAGTTTGCAAATAATATTCTCCCTTCTTGTTCGTATGACAAACATAGGTGTTATTATCGGTAGAAGAAATATCAATTCGCAGGCATTCCCCTTTCTTTATCAGAAAAGCATGTTCATCAAAGCAAAAATCCAATACAACTACATTCCCTTCTTTATAATCTCCCAGCTGATAGCACAGGGAGGTTATATCATGACGAAGCACATACGTATATTCATGTTTTTTTATACTTATACGAACATAAAAAGAAGTGTCCGGACAATTCGACTCAACCGCTAATTTGATCTTCATTTGACCTTTAACAAAAACATCCTTTTCAAAGGTCGGCATATACACACTTACAATATCTTTTCTGCCATCAAAATCTTCTGCAAAAACGCCTTCCTCCCGAAAAGCTGGAGGATCCTTAGGATCATATTCAAAAGAAAGCGTATCGTTTCCCAGTGGAATGGTCAAGTCTTTTGTGGGCATTGTGTAAAAATCGGCTTGCCACTTGTCTTCAAACACACGATAATATGTAACAGTCCCTTTTTTATATGGAATTGCGCTTCCTTTTCTGATATTATCAAACCAAGCCATTTGATAGTATTCGCCAAACGCTTGTTTCCTTTGTCCCATTGGAAATGGAATGCTGTTGTCCTTATCATAACCGTCACCATGATTATAGGGGGAAACAAGCAACGCACTTTTCTCCTTGGTCTGCTCACTCATACGATTCCACATCTTAAAAACGCCCCCAATGTAAAAGTCATTGTATCCGGTAGTGAGCAAAATTGGAATATTTGCATTCGTAACAGCATCTTTAGTATCGCTTCCGCCAAAACGTGTAAACCAAAATTCGTGTAACGGAGATGACGCTTCCAGCATTTGTTCAAAATCTTCCGAGCAATCGCCCAAAACTCTTTCCGAAAGCCCCTTAAGGGGTAATTCCGAGAAGGATTTGATACTGTATTTTTTATTCAAATTACATTTCGCTTTATATAATTCAAAATGCCAATTCGCGTGTCCTTTGCGCATTTGCCCGTTTCGATACCAAAGCCGATACCGTTCGCTGTCCTGCACGTCAAAAGCTGCTCCCTTAATATCTTTTTCAAACGGTGTCGTTGCATAATGAAGTGAGGCAGTATAACTACCACCCATCAAAAATATTTCTCCATTATAAAAAGGTTGGCTTCTTATCCATTCCCTAAATGCAAGTCCGTCTTCTCTCTCATTAACATAGGGCACAAAGGCACCGGTGCTTTTTCCCTGACCTCTGCAATGTTGCAAAAGAACGGCATATCCACTCTCCAGCCAAAATTTATATCCACTATAACAATTTTGCGTTATCTCTTCCTCTGTTATACTGACGGTGTTTTTTACATACGGAGAACGGCAAATAACCACCGGAAACTTATCGTCCTTTTCGGGCAACATAACAACTGTGAAAAAATCTTCACCATTCAATCTTAAATATTGATAATAATAACAGTGTCCCACTTTTTACATCTCCATATAAAAATAATATATTGTTATTCTTTATACAAATTATATCACAAAAGATAAACAAAATCAATACAAGAAATTGTCGAGAGTTCAAGTCCCTATGGTTCGCGAAGAATTATCACAAAATAATTTCTTAATCTTTTACCACTAAAAACACGAAAAGGATTACTATAAAAGAAAAGCTGTCCAAAAATCTTGAACAGCTTGATTCATATAATTGAAGGTGTTTTTATTTGCAACCTAAATTTGAGTAATTTTCAAAATTCATTATTAGACAAATCTAATGGCAGAATACGTGAAAAAGCATTGAAACATAAGGCGTTTTGGTACAAAAAAAGACCTTGCATCTAAACCGTAATGGTTCGGATTACAAGGTCTTTTCATATGGCTCCCCCTGCCTGAGTTGAACCAACGACCCCCTTGGGGATTAGAAGAGTAACACGCTACGTGTGTGACTCTGCGAGTTTGCCTTTGGCAAACATCGCAAGTCAGTAACTCGCTATGCTCGTCTGGCTGGTAAGAATGAGGGTCGGTGGTGCATTTCGAATAAAAGGAGTCAAAACAAAAGCACCGCTGTTGCGGTGCTTCTGTTTTGAGTTACCCCAACAGAATCGAACCGTTTTTAATTTTTAAAAAGTCCTAATAACAAGATCGCCAGTATTGTAAAATACAATATATCAAACAATACAAAAAACAACAGTCCCCATTTTAACTTTGTTGTCTTTTCTTTCAACTTGATTAGCCCAACAGTAATCCAAAGTAAAACTACGCCGAACATAGAAAATGCCGTAATGGTGCTGAGCAACAAAGGGATTTTAATGTTAAGTGAACTTAAAACAATCTCGATAGTATGTCCTCGTCTGCTCGGAATTTGAAATATATATGGAGTGCAGGGTATGGGCGAAATGATTTGTAATATAACTGTAGCAATCAGTAAAACTGCTTCCCAGATATATAAGATTACACTTAATAACGATATTTTCTTGCGGTCTTCCACTTTCACATATCCGTCAATATAAAAATTTCGTTTAGAAATAAGAAGCTTAGCGAATACTTTGTTTTCAACAGATACATATTTCATACGCTTCGCTTTGGGGTTATATGGCGACCAATAGACAATCATAAAATGGATGAGAACAAGGAAAAACGCGAAGGTTATCCAAGCAAGCATCTCATCCCTGAAGTTAAAGATGATGCCCAAACAAACCAATATCAAAAACATGACAAAAAAACCAATTCGAAAAATGTTTAGAGATGACCTGCTCTCTTTTTTCATAATGTCACCTTCTTTCGCTTTCATTATATCATAAAATTACTATCTTTTCAATATACTTCCGCAAAGGCGCAGGTTCAAGACTAAAAGGTGCAAGAAAAGGTGCAATGGTGAATGAGAAACAGAAAAAAGCCATTCAAGATTGTGTGCACATATTTCGGATGCAGTCGCCCCGAAACGGCGAGTTTTGCAAGGAAAGCCTCGCATTTGTAGTAAAACGCTTGCGTTTTACTACGGGTTCTGAGGGCGAGACTCTACCGCTCGCACTCAATAAAATTTTAATTAATCAACGAAAAATCTCTCACACGTTCCACGTCAAGTTAACTTTCCGTTTTAGACAAATCCGTCCTTTTCTTTTTGATTATCACGCACACGATAACAACCGCAATCAGCACGACGGCAACAATACAAGTAGCTACGATATAACCCTTGGGATCAATCTTATCAAGTGAATTTTCCTTAACGTCTCCGCATTTCTCACAAACAGATCTTTCAAGCCCGGTATGAATTAAAGTCGGCTTTTTCACCGCCACACCCTCGCCGTAAGAATGTCCAACCGCAGAAAGCTCCCGTGTTTCAACCGAATCGCAGTTATTGCAAGTTTTCTTTTCTACACCCTTTTCGGTACAAGTCGGTTCTGTATCAACTATCCAGTCTGTGTAACTATGCCCCTTTGGCTCAATGTTCTGAGCTTCAATGCCCTGACATAGCACGCAGGTTCGCTTTTCAATGCCCACATCGTCGCACGAAGCGTCAATTTCGACCGTCCAAGGGCCGTATACGTGGCCTATAACATCAAGCTCTCTTGTTTCAACATCGTGACAATCAGTACAGCTTCTTTCCTCTGCACCCGTTGATACGCAGGTCGAAGCCTTCGTCTGAGACCACTGCCCATACTTATGCCCCGTTGCCTCTATCTTCTCGATAACAACGGCAGTACAAACGGAACAACGCAGCTTCTCTTCCCCCGCCCCGGTACAGGTGGCGTTTTTGAGTATACCCGAAGATTTGAAGCTGTGATCCTTACCTCCGTAACAGGAATTATATTTCCAAGATGCACCAGTCAAACTCGTGTTTTGCATTCCTATATTTATCTTGCCACGGTCGGAAGAATCTCCCGGATAAAAAACACTCTTAATGGCGTTGCAGTCATAAAATGCACTGTTGTCGATTTTTATAACACTCTTTGGAATATAGATGCTTTTAAGAGAGCCACACCAGGAAAATGCACTGTCGCCGATGTGCGTAAGTCCTTCCGGCAGGATCAGCTGTTCCATGCTGTTGCACGAAGCAAAAGCACCGTCAGCAATCGTCTTTGTACCTGCTCTTACGGTACAAGAGGTGATATCCTTGCTTTTTGCGACGATCAGATGGTTGCCTAAATAAAAACAGCCGTTATATACTTTACTGCCATCATTATAGGGTACTGTCTTATAAAATGCATTAAATCCGATTTTTGTTATACTGTCGGGAAGCGTAATATCCAAAAGATTCCATGCCGCTTCAAAAGCACCCCCACTTATTTCTTTTACTCCGTTAGGAACGGCATACGTCTGTCCGCTCTTATCGGCCGGATATCTGATAAGCACACTCTTATCCTTTGAAAACAACACCCCGTTAACCGATGTAAAGGATGAATTCTTTGAATCAACAAAAATATTTTTCAGAGAATAGCACTCCTGAAACGCTTCAAATCCGATGTGAGTAACCGTCTTTGGCAGAGTAATATCCACAAGCGAAGCGCAATTTGAAAAGGCATAGTTTTCTATCGTAGTTAAGCCGTTCGGAATGGTAATCGTAGTAAGAGCCGTACAATTCAAAAACGCATTGTTATCTATTGTCTTTAAAGAACTTGGCAGAGTGACCTTGTAAATAGAGCCACAGTCAGCAAACGCACCCACGCCAATCGACGTGACACCTTCACTTATTTTAACTTCTGTGATTGAGTTTGCCCAACTTTTGCTTCCGTATCTGACATTTAGATTTCCGTTTCCGCTGATGGTCAAAACTGTTCCTTTAAGAGTCCATTGGCAACTTCCTTGCTGGCCACTGGTAGACGCGCTTGCAGTAAAGGATGCTCCTATCATCAAAATGACAGTCATGCACAAAAGCAACAATACATAAAAGATCCTTTTCATATCACACCTCCGAATTTTTTCAAAAAATCATCTTTAAGTCCGTGTTTGGCTATGTATAAAAAGATGAATCCTTTTTAGATATCGACGGATTTCTTTTGGGTTTATTATATCACAAAAAACCTATTTTTTCAATATGTTTTTATAAAGTCGCAGGTTCAAGTCCATAAGGTCGGGGAAAAGGTGCAATAGTGAAAAGGGTGTGTTTTTTACCCCTAAAAACACGAAAAGCCCCCCAAAAATCAAGAACTTTTGTGTTAGGGTGCAAAATTGTTGCACCGATATGGCTCCCCCTGCCTAAGTTGAACCAACGACCCCCTGGGATTAGAAGAGTGACACGCTGCGCGTGTGACTCTGCGAGTTTGCCTTTGGCAAACGTCGCAAGTCAGTACTCGCTTTGCTCGTCTGGCTGTTAAGAATGAGGGGCGGTGGTTCAAAATCTAATAGAGAAAAGAGAAAAAAGAGCAAACCGCCTCTTGGCGATTTGCTCTT
>JAZSET010000003.1:0-7037 GCA_045531795.1 Eubacteriales bacterium
AGGTTACGTTCATATAGACCGAGCTGCACTGAGTTCCGCACGCGCCAAGACCGTTAAGACCGAGTGAGAATTTGTAGTTGCCCTTTCCACCCTTATTGTCGTATTTACCGCCTGCATACATTTCGCAGAAAATGAGCTCCCAGTTATATCTTTCTTCCTTTTCATTGTAGCCCATAGGAATACCACGGCCGCGGTCCTCAACCTCATAAGAGCCGTCTGAATATACATTTATTATAATCTCTTTACCAAAGCCCTCTCTTGCTTCGTCAACAGAGTTTGAGAGAATTTCAAAAAACGAATGCTCGCATCCCTCAAGTCCGTCAGAACCAAAAATTACAGCAGGGCGTTTTCTTACTCTGTCTGCACCTTTAAGGGCGGTAATACTGTTGTCATCATAAATAGCAGTTGTATTATTCTTTGCCATAGTAAACCTCATTTCGGCATTTTATTAAATTATATTGTAACACATTTTTTTCATTTATATTGTAACACATTTTTTTCATTTTGAAAAGAGTTTTTTTCATTTTTCTCTAATGTGGGGCAAATATGGGACAAAAAGGATATACATTATTGACTTGTTTGCCTATGCATGGTATAATAATATAGGTAATTAAATCTTGTCCCAGGGTCCGGAGGTTAATTACTTTGCCAAGCAGTTTTAAGAATAGTAAAGCTACCCTTATTGCGCGTATCGAAGCGCTCAAATTAAGAAACAAGAGACTTGAAAGCAGGATTGCCGCGCTTGAAGATAAATTTGAAAAGCAAAGCAAGGTATCCCAAGCCCTTAATAAATCACGAAAAGATGTTTCACTTGAAAGATACGAAAACTATTTCAGATACAAGTACAATATGATCAAAAGCACCGACTTGTGGGACAGTGCCGGTAGGGTTATTGCATATTCAAGACGCTCATTGTTTATAGCAAGGCAATTCAGATATTCATCAATGATTGTAGCTTTCATTGAGACAAGCGCCGTACTTGTTATCACTGCGTCTGTTTTGCTCTTTTTATTGCCTGTAACTCTGGCTTTAGCTATAATTTTAATGACCGTAGATTCAATAAACGCAAAAAAATCGAATCTGGCTATATTTGAAAAAGCTCAAAACAAGACTATTTTGTTTTTTGTTGCTCAGGACGGTTACAGAGCAAACAGAAACTCATATTTTGATGTAATGGTAAGGGATTTTTCAATGAGCGAGAAATACTTCGTTATAGTTATTTCAAAATCCCTGCGCGATGGACTGTTTATAACCTCCCAAACAGCAGGAAACCTTACAATTATCAGAGAAACATATTTCTTCAGGCTGAAACGATATCTTAACAAAATGAAATTTGACAAAAAGAAAATGTATATAATACACTGATTTCAGGAGAACAGCGATGTTAAACATTGTTTACACAAATGTAGCAAGTGCCAAGGATAAGCCTCTGTATAACTTAGCTATAGAAAATATAAAAGCCGGCAACAGGAGTATCCTTATTGTGCCTGAGCAGGAAGCAGTCCTTGCTGAACGCAAAATTTATGAAATGGCACAGGACACGTCTCTGTTGGAGCTCGAGGTTATGAATTTTGACAGGCTCACAGAGGAAGTATTCAGAAAATGCGGTCATCTTTCCCGCACCTATGTAAATGAAAGAATAAAAAAACTACTCCTTTCAAAGACACTTTCTGAGCTTGCTCCCGCGTTAAAGGAACTTTCTGACAGGCAGGATAACTCTGATTTTATTTCAATTCTTCTTTTGCAGATAACTGAATTCAAGTATGCTGAAATAACACCGGTTTCTCTTGCAAAGGCATCGGAGCTTATTGCAAAAAACGACGAAAATAATAGCAAAAAGCTTATAGCCTTGCTTGACGACCTGTCTGTTGTATATGCAGCATACAATTCTCTTTTTGGCGAAATTGGCGAAGACGCCTGCGACAGTCTTACAAAATGTGCATCGCTTATAAAAGAACACACGCCATACAAAGGTGCTCATATATACATAGATTCATTCAACGGCTTCACCGCGCAACAGTTTGATGTTATAGATGCTCTTTTATCATCCCCCTGTGATATAACAGTTTCACTTCTGAGTGGTATGGATGATGAGTATAACGAAACATTTGAATATACAAACAAAACAAACGAGAGACTTGCCTCTATTGCAGACAAGCATAACATCAAAAGAATCGTTACAAAATTTGAAGATAATGGTGAATTTTTGAGCCCGTCAATTGCCCATATAGCAAAGTACTTCAATGTTTCGGGCAGATCTGTAAAATACGAAAATGAATCAGATGTAACTCTTATTTCAGCTTCCGATGTGTTTGATGAATGTGAAACTGTTGCTTCTCTTATAGCTAAAGAGATACGCGCAGGCAAGAGATATAAGGATATACTTGTGGTAATGCGAAATGCCGACACATACAAGGGCGTTTTAGATGCAGCTCTCGAACGTTACGGTATTCCCTCTTACTTCTCTGACAAAACCGATATCAACGAAAAATCGCTTGTCAGATATATTATGTCTGCACTTGCAATTTGCAGCGGAAAGACCAGATACACAGACATAATAAGATATTTGAGATGCGGACTTACTACGATTTCGGAGTATGACACAGACTTGCTTGAATCATATGCAAGTGCATGGCGTGTTTCCGGTAAAATATGGTTTAGCGACGAGGGATTTACGATGAACCCGGGCGGATATTCACCGCTTACTGCCGCAGATGCCGAAAAGCTTGAAAAGATCAACAACTTAAGACGGACTGTTATGGATCCTGTTATTGAGCTTGACAGATCTGTAAAAAGTGCTGAAACTGTTGAAGATTTTGCAAAGGCAATCTACGAATTCACAATTAACACGAACATTTGCGAAAAGCTCTCACAGCGAATAGAGTTTTTCAAAAGTGAGGGTGAGGATACACTTGCACTCGAAGAAAAAGGGCTCTGGTCTGCTTTTGTAACTTGCCTTGATGAACTTGTCTTTGCTCTCGGTGATGAAAAAATCAGCCTTGAAAAATTCCTCTCTCTGTTTAAAATGGTGCTTGCTGACTCAGATATCGCTACTATTCCCCAGGCAGATGATGTTGTAACAATTGTTGATGCTTCACTTCTGCGTTCAGGTTCATCAAAAGTAACCTTTATGATCGGCTGCGTCGAGGGAGAGTTCCCGAAAAGCACAAAAGCCGGCGGTTTGTTAAGTACAGAGCAAAGAAAAATTCTGAGCGAAAACAAACTTGAAGAAATCCTGTTCGACCCCACGTCTGAGGCTTCAAAAGAACTGTTTTACTTTTATATTGCCGCAACTTCGGCAAGTGAAAAATTATTTCTTACATATCCGAGAAGCACCGCTTCATCTGATGACGCTTTTCCGTCATCGGCTTTTACAAGAATAAGAAATATGTTTGAATCTTCCCACAAAACAAGCGATGAAACAGATTTAACCGAAAGGATAATAAACAAAGAGGCTTTATCTGAGCATTTGCGTTATTTAAACAGTTACATTTCACCTGAAAAGTTAAAAAAGGAGTTCGGCAATGATACTGTGACCCCGGATATGTCGCTGTTTTCAAAAAACGAAAAAATATCCGAGTCTGTTATAAAAAAGGTATTTCCGGGAAATCTCAATCTTTCGCAAACATCGGCAGACAAATATGCAAAATGTCCGTTTTTATATCAGTGCAGTTATGCTTTGAATCTAAAAACATCAGACAGCTTTGAATATGGAAAAAGCAATCTCGGAACATTCGTACACAGTATACTTGAAAATATATTGCAAGACAATTTAAATGAATATCTTAGTCCCGACGGCACTGTTGACAAGGAAAAGCTTTACGGCAAAGTAAAAAAATTAACAGAAGATAATTCAAAACTGATTTTAGAATACACAAGCGAAGACAAACGCCCAAGACTAAAGCAAATGTTCAAGAGAATCGGCGATATCAGTGCCATGACCGCTTTCAACCTTGCAAGTGAGTTTGCACAAAGCGGATTCAAACCCACATTCTTTGAATTCAACATAAGCGCAAAAAGCGGCGGAGGACTTATGCCCATAAAGCTCTCGCTTGAAGACGGAAGTTATGTTGTACTCAATGGTATTGCTGACAGAATTGACACTTATGTAAAAGGTGACAAGCTATATGTCCGCGTTGCCGACTACAAAACAGGAACAAACAAATTCTCTCTTGAAAGTATCAGAATGGGACTTAATCTCCAATTGCTGATTTACCTGTTCTCTATATGGGAGAATGCTAATGAAGCTTTCAAACAAAGTTCCGGAGCAGCTCCCGATGCAATAGTTATTCCCGCAGGAGCAGAATATGTTATAACTACACCCGGTCTTACTGACGGTACAGTTGATGAAAATGTGCTCGAAAGGAAACTTGAAAAGGCTTTCGCACGCAGCGGTATATATCTTGCAGATCCCGAAATAATAGGCATGATGGACAGTGAATACACAAAAAAATATGTACCTGTAAACGAGGATATGTCGGCTACAAACTCTTCAGTAGTTGTAACCCTTGAGGAGTTTAACGACTTAAAGGATGAGGTAAGCGCAATACTTACCGAAATCGGTAACGGAATCAAATGCGGAAATGCCGAAACCAAACCTATCAGCGAAATCCCCGACAAGTCATACGGCTCATGCACTTATTGTCCGATGAAGCCGGTATGTAAAAATGCAGAGCACGCAGAAGATAATGAATTTACAGAAAACTAAGGTATAAATTATGGCACAAAGCAGTGTAAAATGGACAGACAAACAGCTTGCTGCAATAAACGAGAGGGATAAAACTCTCCTTGTATCAGCAGCAGCCGGCAGCGGCAAAACCGCTGTTCTTACCAAAAGAATAATCGACAGGCTCTGTGACACAGAAAAGCCTGCCGATATATCACGCACTCTGATTGTAACATACACAAAAGCTGCGGCAAACGAATTAAAGACACGTATATCAAAAGCACTGAGTGAAGCAATTGCAGAAAATCCTCAGAACAGACATTTAAGGAAGCAGCTTCTGTTGTTAACGAGTGCAAAGATTTGTACAATCCACAGTTTTTGTCTTGATGTAATTAAAAGAAACAGCAAAGAACTTTCGCTCCCAAATAATTTCGGAATAGCCAACGAAAATGAACTGAATTTAATTGCCGAAAACATTATGGGTGATGTTATTAACGAAGCTTACGCGGGTAAGCTTTCGGGAGACTTTTCTGCTATAGACTTCATAAGTCTTTCAAACTTGTTTTCGAAAACTGGCATGGACACAGCATTTGAAACAAGTCTTCTTACGCTGTATACAAAGCTTGAAAGCTTTCCCGAGGGTGTTGAATTTATTAAAAACTCCCTGATTACTATGGAAAGTGAGTTGTCACTTCCCTTTTATCAGACTGTTTACGGAAGAAAAATCCTCAGGGCTGCTGCAAACACTGCAAATCACCTCTGTAAGAAATATCAGTCTTTTGAGAAAGTATTATCAATAGATGAAGAAGCATATTCCAAATATATACCTCTTATAAGTGACGAAAAATCATTCTTGAATTCTTTTTGTACTTGTATAGACGAAGATATGGCCGAAAACGCCAAAAGAATATTTGACGCATTTGAAGTACAGAGACTTCCGAGTCTCAAAAGAGGCTATCAGTCTGAGTTTACACAAGAATTAAAGGATTTAAGAAAGATTCTTAAAGATTCGGTAATCGGTACACTTAAAGAAGTATTTTCGCAGGATGAAAATATCCGCGCTTTTGAAAGTACTCAAACCTGCCGTCTTGTAAAATGTCTCTATGTAATAATGAAAGAATTTGATGACAGGTTCATTGAAGAAAAGAAGAAGAGCGGCCGCTTAAGCTATAATGATCTTGAGCGATTCACCTTTTCACTGCTTGTAGGCAAGCAAGGCCCCACCGACTCTGCCCGTGAAATTGCTGCAGGCTTTGACGAAATTTATATTGATGAATACCAGGACACAAATGCTCTGCAGGATATGATTTTCTCGTCAATATCGACTCCGATAAACAGATTTATGGTTGGCGATATCAAGCAAAGCATATACGGCTTCAGGGGTGCGGCGCCCGAAAACTTCGCAAAGTACAGAGATAGTTTCCCTGTACTCAGCGATGAAAACAAAGACTTTTCACAGGAAAACACGATCTTCTTATCTGACAATTTCAGATGTGACAAAAGTGTTGTTGATTTTTGCAACACGGTTTTCTCCTGCATTTTCAGAAATGCCACCGGCAGAATCAGCTACTACGATTCCGATAATCTTGGATTTTCAAAGATCGATGGAGACAAAAACTGTACACCGGTAAAAGTAATTCTTGCTAAAAAGCCGTCTGACGAAGAGTCACCGTTTATAACAGAAGCCGAATATATCGCAAATGAAGTCAAGAGACTTATTACTTCTGAAAAGAAAAGCGATGGCAGTCAGATAAAGCCGTCTGATATTGCAATCCTATTCCGTAAAAAAATGGCATCGGTTGAAATTGAGGCGGAACTTAACAAGTTATATATTCCTACATCGAACAGCATTGAAACGGAATTTTTTGAAAATCCCGAAATTCTCCTTGTAATGGCTCTTTTGAACACTATTGATAACCCTATGCGTGATATACATCTCGCAGGAACTCTCAAGAGTCCGCTGTTCAGATTTACTCTTGATGAGCTTGTGCTTATCAGGGCTTATTCAAAAAAAGCCTCACTTTTCGAAGCGCTCGTTGACTATACAGAGGATAACGATTTCCCGAAAGGCAGATATTTTCTTGAAAGGCTCAATTACTTCCGCAAAATTGCAGAGGGCAGTCGTGTAGACAGACTGATAAAGCTCCTGTACCGTAAACTGAGTCTCTTCTCAATTGTTTCACAAAATAAGGCTGAGGATATAACTCCCGAATCAGCCCGTGAAAATCTTATGCTTTTATACAGCTACGCCCGTGACTTTGAAAGCAGCAGCTTCAAGGGCCTGAGCAGTTTTATTGAATTTGTTGACGATATTATTTCAAACAATAAAAAAGTCGCATCTGCATCAGGTTCAAACGCATCTGAAGCCGTA
>JAZSET010000079.1:0-2107 GCA_045531795.1 Eubacteriales bacterium
CGACTTCATTGTCCTTTTCACCGCCTATAATGTAAAGGCAGATATAGGCGCAGATCCTGCCTGAGTCCTCGATTATTATAAATCTTCCCGTGGAAGAATTCAGAAACGACTCAAACATCTCGTCAGTCCAGGCAGATGAAAAGCACTCTTTTTCAAGCTGTGCCACTTCTCTAATATCACTGACTTTTCCCTCTCTTACGACAATACTCATATGTTATACTCCGAAAAGAATTCTTCCTTTATCACAGAATCTATCTGCACAAGAGTTTCTTTATAGGTTTCAAGGTACCCTCCGAACGGATCGGCTATCTCCTTGGTCAGTGCACGGATTTTTGTAGCATATGCGGGGAAATTCATAATAAGGTGCATCGCATGAGAATCAGTCATACCAATAATAAGGTCTGCTGACTCGCATAGCTTTTCATCTATTTGTGTTGACATATGCTCATAATCTTCATCCACAAAGCCTGCATCAACAAGTGCGGTTTTTGCGTGAGCTGAAAGCTTTGCACCGCTCGCAAAAAGCCCTGCCGACACAGCCCTTGCATTCAGCCCGAGCTTTTTGGCATAAAAGTTATACACCGCTTCAGCCATAGGGCTTCTGCAGGTATTGCCCGTACAAACAAAGAGCACTGTGTACATATTTTCATCTGTGTTCCGGATTTTTTCTTCTTTTGCAGCTACTGCCGTGTTCATAGATTGCTCCGATTTCAGTTTAATATCCGAATTTACCCGAAAGGCTGTCATCATCCTCGATCCAATCGTTGACATCTACCTCTCTGTATTCGCTTTTTGTATCTCTTATAACCACTCTCTTGATGCCTGCGTTTATAACGAGTCTTTTGCACATCATACAAGAAGATGTGTGAGGTACAAGCTCACCCGTTTTTGAATCAAGACAAGCAAGATAAAGGGTTGAATCAAGCATCTGCTCACGGGATGCGGCAATAATTGCATTTGCCTCTGCGTGAAGCGAACGGCAAAGCTCGTATCTTTCACCTCTCGGAATATTAAGCTCGTCTCTGATACATCTGCAGATATCACTGCAGTTCTGTCTGCCTCTCGGCGCACCATTGTAGCCTGTTGACACTATACTGTCATTCTTTACAATAATCGCACCAAAGGATTTGCGCAGGCAGGTGCTTCTTTCTGCCACGGTCTGGGCAATATCAAGATAGTAGTTCTGCTTACTTACTCTTTCCTTATTCATAATCTTCTCTCCGATATGTATTAAATTTCGTTTACAAATTCTTTAAGGAATTTTTTGAATTCTTCACCGACTTCGGGATGCTTTATTCCCTCTTTGACATTTGCCGTCAAAAATCCGAGCTTGGCTCCCATATCAAAGCGCTCACCCTCAAAATCAACTGCCGTCATACCGCTTTGACGGGCGATAACCTTCATTGCATCTGTAAGTTGTATTTCTCCGCCGGCTCCCGGCTGTGTTTTTTCAAGAATATCAAAGATTTCGGGAGTCAGAAGAACTCTGCCAAGTATTGAGAAATTTGAAAATTTCTTATCAAGCGAGGGTTTTTCAATCATATCGCTGACATTGTAAAATCCGTCTTTCAGATGTTCGGTTTTAAGCGAGCAGTATTTTACAACAAGCTCATCGGGAACTTCCTTGACTCCGACTGCAGGCTTGCCGTACAGATTGTAAGCCTCAAAAAGCTGTGAGCAGACCGGTGTTTCGGATACGATTATATCGTCTCCGTAAAGAACATAGAACGCCTCGGCTCCCACAAAGCTTTTTGCCCTGAGTACTGCGTGACCGAGTCCCTTTGTTTCCTTTTGCCTGAGAAAATATATATTTGCCATATCCGCAATTTCACGGACATTGTCGGCAAGTGCGGTTTTACCGCCCTCACGGAGTTTTTTATCATATTCAACCGAATAATCAAAGTAGTCCTCAATTGCATCCTTGTCTCTGTTTGTAATGATGAGGATATCGGTGACTCCTGCGCTTACCGCCTCTTTTACAAGATAGGATATTGCAGGCTTATCTACTATAGGTAACATTTCCTTTGGCACTGCTCTTGCAATAGGCAGCATTCTTGTACCGAGCCCTGCCGCGGGAATTATTGCTTTTGTTATTTTTTTAATCATA
>JAZSET010000114.1:0-35075 GCA_045531795.1 Eubacteriales bacterium
CTGAACCGCTGTCATAGTTCTGTGCACCCGAAATGCTGACATTAAGGCCTGCGTTAACTGCAATTTTGTTAGCAGATGCTGCAGTTCTGCCTACAAGGTCGGGGACTGTTACCGAAAGTGACGGTTCAGAGTCGCCCGTGTAGAGAAGAACTCTTCCTGTTTCGCTTGAAAGCAGGCTTCCTGATTTCGGAATCTGTGATGTTACAACGCTGCCATTTCCGATAACCTCGTAAGCGAGGCCCTTTTTCTTTATTTCACTTGATGCATCCGAAACATATTTTCCGGTATAGTCGGAAATCGGGATTTCCATAGATGCAAGTTCTTCTTCTGTATACTGAGGCTCGATACCGAGGTAGGGAAGTACCACGGAGAGAAGATTTGAAATATACGGTGCGGCAACAACGCTTCCGTAAACATTTGCAATAGACGGTTCGTCAACCATTATTATAGCCGCAATTACGGGGTCGTCTGCAGGGGCAAATGCAACGCAGGAACCGACTCTAAGGGAATACTGTCCGTATTTGTCGGGAGTATCTCTTTTTTCAGATGTACCTGTTTTTGCTGCTACAGAGTATCCTTTTACATAGGCGTTTTTTGCACCGCCGTTACCGGCAACACCGTCTGCGAGTACTTTCGTAAGTGTTTCGCAGGTTTCTGTGCTGACAACCTGCCTTTTTGACGAATCATCGTATGTATAAAGCACATTTCCGTCATTGTCAACAAGCTGACGGAGAAGATGCGGTGTTACAAGATAACCGCCGTTTGCAATGGTGCTTATTGCAGTAATCTGCTGAATGGGTGTGACCTTAAAGGTCTGACCGAAAGAGTAAACTGCAAGTTCAACCTGGTTAAAGCCGTCAAGAGTATGTGTTATACCAAGCGATTCTCCCGGCAGGTCAATGCCTGTTTTTGCACGGTATCCGAAAGCTTCAAAATACTTGTAGAATGTTTCTCTGCCTATTCTTTCGGCAAGCATCATAAGAGTAGGGTTGCAGGACTGCTGCAAGCCCTCAACAAAGGTTACGTTTCCGTGACCTGTACGCTTATGGCAGTGTATCGGAGTTGAGTATCCCGAAACCTTGTAGTATCCTGGACAATAGAAATGGTCGGTAAGCTTTACCGATTTTTCTTCAAGGGCTATTGCCGAGGTTATTACCTTGAATGTGGAGCCCGGCTCATAAAGGTCGTTTACAGCCTTGTTGTTCCACATTTCATATAAGAGATTTGTATATAAATTGCTGTATTCCTCAGAGCCCTTTGAATATCCTGAAGTATCAAGTTCTGCCTGAAGCTCTTCGTTTAATACTTTTGGATTATTACAGTCAAAATCGGGATAAGTGCCCATTGCAAGCACAGCACCCGTGTCAACTTCCATAACTATACCCGTGACACGGTTTCTCGCCCCTGCATTTTCGTATGCCGCTTCAAGCTGATTTTCAAGCTCATACTGTATACGCATATCAAGCGTGGTTACAACATTCTGACCGTTTGATGCACTTATGTAGCTTTCATATTTATACGGCATATCATTTCCCTGTGCATCGTGTGCGGTTAAAAGCTTTCCGTCAATACCCGTCAGGTAATCGTCATATACAAGCTCAAGTCCGTACTGTCCCTGACCGTCAATATTTGTAAAGCCGAGCACATGGGAGGCAAGATCGCCGTAGCAATAGAAGCGCTTGCTTCCTATTGCAAGATAAATCATAGTTGAAAGATCGTTTTCGCTTATGAACCCGCGCACCAGGTCTGCATCTTCTTTTTCTACATTATTCTTGATTGTAATGTCTCTCTTTTTGGGATTGTTATTTATTTTATCAAGAATGGTGTTGTAATCAACATCAAGAATACGCGAAAGATTATCAGCAATGAGAAGCTTGGTGTCGTATTCCTTGATTTTGCTCGGGTCTATAAAAACTCGCCATACTGTAGTATTTGTGACGAGTAAATTCATATTTGTATCGTATATATTACCTCTGCTTGCGCGAACTGTCGTTTCGCTTGTCATCTGGTTTATAACCTCTGACTGATACTTTTCATAATTGAGAATCTGAAGATTGAAAAGCGATACTGTCACAGCTGCAAACATACATACAAGAATCAGTACAATGATTTTTGCACGGCTTTCTGTTGTATTATATTGCTTTGGAAAAGCCATGGATTTTCCCTTTCTTTCTGGTACAAATATAGTTTTGAAAAGTGACAAATAAACAAGCGAGAGTAAAGAGACGATGACTCCTTACCCTCATTGTTTTCCGTTATTTTATATCTATTTGACTTTGGCCGTTTATATTCCGCTTTTTGGAAAGTGCCTCAGTCATTTGAAGAGTCAACAATTGGCAAGGCGCCTTCTTTGTCAAATACTTCTACCTTGCTTTCCTTGTCAAGGCTTATATAATGCTTTGTGATATGCTTTTTGTCAATCATACCGTACTGATTGGTTGCGATTTCTCTTATGTATCTGAGGTCGTCGCGCTTTTCAAGCTCAAGGGACAACTCGTTTTCTCTTTCAATGAGTTGTTCAAGAGCAAAATTCATCTGAGTATTTTCCTGCTTCAGTTTATTGACATTAACAGCATTTGTTACAAGTACCATTAGCATTGCTGTTATCATTACAATAACAAACAAGGTCATAACGATCGGATATTTGTTTACCGCTGTAGCAGTTATAGTTGTGATTTTTTCTCTTGTATCAAAGCCGAGAATGGCTGGAATGCGGGTATGTAATGCCTGTGGCTTTACAGCGACTTTTTCGCGTCTTCTTGCTACTGCACGAGTGTTTGTGCCGCTTTGACTTTTAACATTGGTTACTGTTTTTTGCGAGTGAGTTGTGTTTATATGACCGTCTTTGATGCCCTGATGAAGATTCTTGGCTTCGCCCTGAGAGAGCATATTGCTTTTTTTCTTTGCCTTATCATAGGTGTTGGAAGTCACTTTCTGGTCCTCGCTTTCTTTTTTATCTATATCTTTTCTATTATCCTGAGTTTTGCGCTTCTTGAGCGTGAGTTTTCATAAAGCTCGTTTTCTCCCGGCAGAATTGGCTTGTGTGTTACAAGCTTGCCGACAGGCTTTCGTCCGCACACGCAGACAGGGAAGTTTTTAGGACAGGTGCAGGGATTTACATAGCCTGCAAATGTGTTTTTTACAAGTCTGTCTTCCAGCGAATGGAAGGTTATGACGGCGAGGCGGCAGCCCGGCTTTAATGCATTCATTACACCGTCAAGTGCCGGTTTGATTACATCAAGCTCCTTGTTCACTTCGATCCGAATAGCCTGGAATGTTCGTTTTGCGGGATGTTTTTCAGCGCATCTGCCCCCGTCAGGCATAGCACTGCGTATGATTTCGACTAATTCAAATGTTGATTCTATGGGCCTGTTTTGTCTGGCTGCTTCGATTTTTGCCGCGATTTTCGGTGCAAATCGTTCCTCGCCGTACTCATATATGATTTTTTTCAGAGAGTCCTTTGAATAAGTATTGACAACATCGTATGCAGATATTCCGCCGTCCTTGTTCATTCTCATATCAAGGGGAGCATCATGCATATAGGAAAAACCTCTTTCGGGAGTGTCAAGCTGGTATGATGACACACCGAGGTCTATTACCGCACCGTCAAGGGAATCTATCCCAAGCTCTGAAAGTGCACTTGCGATATTTGAAAAGTTGTCGTTTACAAAATCTATTCTGTCAAGATAATCTTTAAGTCTTATTTTGGAAGCAGCAATTGCGTCCTTATCCTGGTCAAAGGCTACAAGACGACCTGTCTCGGGTAAGCGTTTTAATATTTCAAGCGAATGTCCGCCGCCGCCGAGAGTCAGATCTGCATATATACCGCCTTTTTCGGGATTTAATGCATCAACGCTTTCCGAAAGTAAAACCGAATAGTGTGAAAAATTTATACCCTCAGCCATTTTACCACTCAAGAGCACTCATCTCTTCTTCGAGAGCTTCGTTTGACATAGTTGAGATGTTTTCAGTGAATTTTTCCTCGTTCCATATTTCAATGTGGTCACCCGCACCGATAATCAGAACATTTTTTTCAAGGTCTGCAAAATCTACAAGCTGTTTTGGAATAATCACTCTGCCTTGTGAGTCGGGTGTGCAGTCACCTGCTCCCGAAAAAAGAAAGCGTTTAATCTTTGAGGTTTGAGTTCTTGGCATGTGAGAGAGCTTTTCTACTATGGCGTCACGGGCATCTGTTGTGATAATATCAAGACAGCCGTCAACATTCTGCATAACCATAAAGCAATCGCCTAAAAGCTCTCTGAACTTTGCAGGTATGAAAAGTCTGTTTTTGCTGTCAATTGTGTGATTGTATGTGCCTGAAAACACTACCATAAGCTTTCTCCTTTCCAAGAATAGCGGATTTTCAGTGAAATCTGGTAAAATTTGGGTGAATTTCCACCAATTTACACCTAATTACACCATTTCACTCCACTTCTACTTAATTATAACGCACATTTTTTCATTTTTCAATAGGGAAAACTAATTTTTTCTGTCTTACAAGCCTGTATAAATGTAAATATTTTGTGAACGAGCTTTTTAGGGCAATAAAAAAGCCATTTTGGAATTTTTATTCCAAAATGGCGGTGCTTTATATAAGCTTTTCGATTATAGGTATAACAGGTGTAGGAAGATACTTTTTAAAGTCCTCTTTTGTTAGTATTTTTTCATAAAGCAAAGTCGAACTGATACCATCAAGTCCCTTTTCGGCGGGTAGTATTACTGTGTCAAGAGAGGGATTTCTTTCACGGTTGAAGTGAGCCATTTCAAGTTCGTAATCAAAGTCTTTGCTGTCTCGGGCCCCTTTTACCACCGTACAGATATCATTATCCTTGCAATAGTCGGCAAGCATTCCCTCGTTTACATCACAGACAACATTGTCAATATGAGCACAGGCAGCGCGTATCATTTCAAGTCTGTCCTCTAATTTAAATCTTGGAGTTTTCTGTGCGTTTATAAAAACGGTAACATAGACTTTGTCAAACATTTTTGCGGCACGCTCGATTATGTTTAAGTGACCTTTAGTTATCGGGTCAAAACTGCCCGGCACAAGTGCTTTTTTCATTACTTGTCTCCTTTTTTATTAAGCAGTGTCAGATATATTCTTCCGTATCGTGCCTGCTTTCTTATTGTGTAGATATTTTCCAGCTCGTCATTTATAAGAATATCCTCATTTTCACTCTCGCAGACTATTGTGCCGCCGTCATTCAAGATGTCCGCATCGGCTATTTGCTTTAATACATCGGGAATAAGTCTCAGTGCGTAAGGCGGGTCAAGAAAAATAAAATCGAACTTGTATTTTCCCTTTGCCGCGCGGATATATTCCCTGTAGTCCATCGTGAGTATTCGTGTTTTGGCAAACAGCCGTGTTTTCTGGGCGTTGGCCTTTATAATTGCAGTTGCTTCGCTTGAAACATCGGTAAACACTGCGTGCTCAGCACCACGGCTCAGGGCTTCAAGACCAAGCTGACCGCTTCCTGCAAACAAATCAAGTATATTTGCGTCTTCAAGCTCAAGCTGTATCATACTGAACAATGCTTCCTTGACTCTTTCGGCAGTAGGTCTTGTAGCATCGCCCTCAAGAGTCTGAAGTTTTGTTCCTCTTGCAAGTCCTGTTATAATTCTCATACTTGTTTGTCTCCTTTTTTTATTTGCTGTCAGAAGAAAAATACTTTACTATATTTTCTGCATCTGTTTTTGAAATTGTGGGAGCTTGTGTCAGCTCATACACTCCTGCTCTCTTAATAGCTGCAAGGCTTTTGAAATGAGCAAGCAGATTTTTCGCTTTTGTTTTGCCGATTCCGGGAATATCCTCAAGAGTAGAGGTTTTGACCGATTTTCTCTTAGCGCTTGTCATCCGTGTAATTGAATATCGGTGAACCTCCTCCTGTATTTTATAAATAAAGACAAATACCGCCTGCTCACGGGCTATAGCAATTTCGTTTACCCCGTCAGTGAGTGCGCGGGTTTTGTGATGTTCGTCCTTAACCATACCGAATACGGGAATGTCAAGTCCCAAAGAGTCTATAAGCTCTTTAATTACCGATACATGACTGCTTCCGCCGTCAAGTAAAATCAGGTCGGGTGCTGTTGAAAATGAGCCTGACGGATCAGAGAGATGTGCAAGTCTGCGGGAAATTGTTTCTCTCATTGCCGCGTAGTCGTCCTGCATACCGGAGGATATTTTAAATGTGCGGTAATCGCTCTTTTTGAATTTTCCGTTTTCCGATACTATCATACCTGCGGTTATATTGTCACTTCCCATATTTGATATGTCGTATGCTTCGATTCTTTCGGGAACAACCTCAAGAGCCAGCATACCTGCAAGCTTGACGAGTACAGAATTATCGTGTTCACTCTGCTTTTCGTAGAGAATTACATTTTGAATTGCATTTTCACGCACCATATCGCATAGAGCCTTTTTATCTCCCTTTTGAGGTATTTGTACATATATGCGTCTGCCGGCTTTGGCTGATAGAAAGTCCTCAAAAAATGATTTTTCATCCTCCGAAAGAGGAAAGTCCAGGAGTATTTCTTTTGGTATATACTCTCTTTTTACATATAATGAGCTCAGAAATGATGTTATGGCTTCACCGTTTATAATCTGTTCGGCTGTAAAAATATGATTTTCGTTGTCAACAACTCTGCCCTCGCGGATAAAGAATATCGCAAGACATGAGGCGGTTTCGCCAAAGTAAACCGATATTACATCTTCGTCAAGGTCGGGTGAGCCCACAACCTTTTGCTTTTGCCACAGACTTTTAAGAGCACTTATTCTGTCTCGGTATCTGGCAGCGGCTTCAAACATTAAATTTTCGGAGGCTTTTTCCATTTGCTCGGTAAGCGACCTTTCGGCTTCCTTATACGAGCCTCTTAAAAATGTGATTATTTCTTTGAAAACGTTTTTGTATTCTTCCGCCCTTACATTTCCCGTGCAGGGAGCCATACAAAAGCCGAGATGACTGTTGAGGCAGGGACGGCTTTTGCCTATATCACGGGGGAATTCCTTGGAGCAGGAAGCAACGCCAAAGGATTTCTGAATTGTCTGTATTATTGAATAAACGGCACTTGCGCTTGAATAGGGCCCGAAGTATTTGGCATTATCGTTTGCCCTTTTGCGCGTCATTGTAATTTTGGGATATGGTGAATCCATATCTATTTTTATATACGGATATGACTTTGCATCCTTGAGCCTTATGTTATATTTGGGGTTATATTGCTTTATGAGACTGTTTTCAAGCGTCAGAGCCTCCATTTCCGAGTCGGTGAGAATATAGTCGAAGTTTGCTACATTCGACACCATTTTCTCGCATTTTATGTCCTTTTGCGAATCACGGAAGTATTGTGAAACTCTGTTTTTCAGCGCACGCGATTTTCCGACATAGATTACCTTTGCGTTCCGGTCACGCATAATATAAATGCCGGATGACAGAGGAAGAGTAAGCGCTTTTTCAAGAAGCTCGTTTCTTTTTAATATGATAAACGTCGAATCCATACTTACCTCCCTATATATTTTGCACTTTGAAATAATCGTTTATAACAAAAACGGACAAACCACGGTATTATCAAGACCGTATTTGTCCGAGTCAAAAACTGCCACGGAGTTACCGTGGCAGAGCATACTTATTCGCCGAATGAAGAATTGACAAGCTCGGCAAGTCCGTCAAGTGCCGCATCTTCATCGGGACCATCGGCAGAAAGTGTTACGGTCATACCTTTAACAACCCCAAGCGAAAGAACACCAAGTAAACTTTTGGCATTAACACGCTTGTCGTCCTTTATAACTGATATTGAACTTTTATAAGTGTTTGCTTTCTGGATAAAGAAAGTTGCAGGTCTTGCATGAAGACCATAAGTATTCTGTATAGTAACCTCGCGTGTTTTCATATATTGCTGTTCCTTTCCCGGTTTTGTTTTTACGATTACAGCGTACAAGCTGAACAAACTTTCAAATACTCTATACTAAAAAGTATACCAAAAATTGAAAGATAAATCAATAGAAACTTTATATCCTTTTTTAACAAAAATATTTCGTCTTTGTGCGCCATAATCGACAATTTGACAAAAAAGAGGCCGTTTTACGCAACTTCTTTTATATCTGTCAGGATTACAGTTACTTCTATTTTATTGCTGTGAATGGTGATTTCGCTGCCGGGGGCAATATATTTAGTGTTGTTAAGCATAAATCCCTCGTTTGTGAAAAGTCCGTCAGCAAGCAATGTGCCTCTCATATCGCTTCTGCCGTTAACAGATGCACTTTTAATGTATTCGCCGTCGAGATTCATATTGAATTCTTCGGCAGGTTCAAATACAAAACCGCTTTGAAGTGTTCCGAGTCTTTCACCGTTTTCGACTATGAAGAAAACATCGCCCTCGTCAAAGAAGTCTTCGCTTGTGGACTTTATATCCTCAAGATAAAAGGAAACCGCGGCTTTCTGATTTATTGTTGAGTTTTTTATTGTGTCAACAAGCTGGTATCTTAAAGCAATACCTACAAGACAGCCGATAAAAATGATAATTATCAGTAAGTCTATTCCGTTGAAGCGAGCTTTAGTCTTATTTGCCATAATTAAGTTCTCCTTTGATTATTTGCCTATTTCTACAATTTGTGTACAGTATGAGGTTCCTGCATAGTGGGGAAGCCTTGCGTATACAAGTGTTCCGACAGAAATTTCAAATCCGTTGATACTGTATCTGCCCGTGTTCTGATCAACATCTGCCTCGGCGTTTACAACAAAGTACACGTTTGAGTGTTCGGGATATACCGCTGCAACAGAGTTGCCGTCTTTGTCAAAGGTTGAGTATGTTGCGCTTTCGTGATAAAAGTCAACAACCTGTCCGAGGGCATATTTCTGCGTGCCCTCGACAAGGGTGGCACCGATATTCTTTTCTGCACTCAAAATAAGCTCGTCGCGTTCTTCCTTGATTTCAATTGTAAACTGGATATTTACCTTGTCGTTATTTGAAAAGTCGTTGCCTCCAAACACAAAGATATATGCCACAAGGGCTATTACTACAAGAATTATTGCAGTTATAAGGATATCAATTACATTAAATCTGTGCTTTTTATTTGTCTGTTGCATAATAATATTTCCTTTCCTGATTTAAGTCCGTGTCGAACGGTGACACCGTCTGGCTGCGGTAGTAAGTCCTATCACAATCCAGAAGATAAAATATACTCTGTAATTGTACCAGATATAGTCCGTCATACCCTGCACGAGCACAGCGAAGATACCACTCATAAGGGCAACGGGTATAAGCTTTGTTTTGCGTGTCTCATATTTATTAAAGGTAAATACACCTTGTGAGTAAAGCAGGATAATGAACAAAAAGATGATGAGAGCTACAATTCCGTGTTCGGTAATTATCTGCAAAAACAGGTTATGCGAATGGGGGGCTGCTTCAATTCCCGAAAGGGAATATTTGGGATATATCTCTGAAAAAGCGGGAAGCCCTGTTCCTATTCCGCTTACAAAATGGTCTTTCAGCATTCTCATAACACCACTCCAGATATTAACTCTGTAGGAGGTTGAGGAGTCTGCAAGATTTCCTATACTTGAAAATCTGTTTATTATGGAGTCGGGCAGTATAAATGGGAGAAAAGGAATAAGCACAATTCCCGACAGTAACAGTGCAAATATTTTTTTGCTGTAAATAAGCAGGAAAACAAGCATTCCGAATATAAAGCCGAGCCACGCTCCTCTTGACCAGGTAAATACAAGACACACAACCGATGCCATAAAGGTTACCATTGCAGCTGCTTTTACATTGCGTTTTGTCGAAATTATCATAAGTGCAAAGGCAAGGGGAATAAGCATAATCAGATATTCTGCAAGAACATTCGGGTTTTCAAAGGTCGAAACGACTCTTCCCGAAATGTCCGAGAACATTTCCTCATCGTGCCAGGTCGATGAGCCGAAGCCGAACACATACTGCAGGACTCCATAGGCCGAGACAATAAAGAGCGACGAGGTCAAGGCGCACAGACATTTGTTAAGCCACTTGGTCGTGCGTATAAGGTTTGCACACAAAAAGTAACCAAGCAGAAAAATGGTATAAATAAGAGCCGGCTTTATACTTCCGCCGGGATTTGGAGAAATGACTCCGCCAAGAAGTGTAATTACAGTAAATACCGCTATTATCGAGTCGTTAAGGCTGAATTTCAGGGAGCGTTTTCCTCGAAGCAGCTTTAAGGCATAGGCTGCTATAACAAGCACCGTTAAAGCCGCAAGAGCCATTGTAGGTGCAAACGGAGAGAGAAAAACAAGAAGCAGAACCCCGGATTCGGGAATGGCAAGTATGGAGTATGCAGCGAGAAGCAGTACAATTCCGATTACAATATACAGTACCGGAACAAAAATTGATAAAAGTCCGAGTACCATTCCTATTATGAAAGGAGTGTACAGATGATCTTTGCACACAATATTCTTTTCAAAGCTTTCTCTGTTTGCGCCAATTATGTTAAATACAATAAATGATGAGATCTTGCTTTCAACAATTCCCTGTGCAAGAGTCTGAGTTGAGAATATAAGAGGCAGTGACATTATCATAAGTACTGCGCCGATAAGCACGGGCATAAAGCTTACTTCTGAAAAACTTGCCTTTATAAGAGCCGCTTTTATGAAGAATACAATTTCAACATACAGTCCAAAGGAGAAAAAGAATACACCGTGTACCTTTTGCGCACTGTAAAGGACTGTGTTGATAAAATGTGAGATTTTGCTTAAAATAAAGCTTTCCTCAAAGCCACGGGCGATGGTCATTTTAAACGGTCGTGATACCCTTTCACCCCATTTGAGTTTCTTTAAAAGGCGACAAATGAAGCTGTTGGCCGTTGCCTTGTTTTCACTGTCATAAGATGTGGCTATTCTGCCGTAAAATCCGTGTTCAAGCTTATTGTAAACCCAGTCCGAAATAAAAAGCAAAAAGGATATTATAGCACTGCTTTTTATATAACCGGTCAGCTTTCGGAACTTTTTCTGATTGTTATCCAAGCTCAGTTCTCCTTTCGTTCATTGTCTAAAAGGTCGGGGCGGCATCTTTTGGTTTTTTCGAGTGCTTTTTCTTTGCGCCAGGCTTCTATATTTGCGTGGTGACCGCTCAGTAACACCTCCGGTACAAGTCTTCCGTTAAAATCGTACGGTCTTGTATACTGGGGATATTCAAGCATACCCGATGCTATGCTTTCAAGCTCATAGCATTCTGCATCCGATAAGACACCGTCAATCATACGGGAAACACAGTCAACAAGTATGCAGGCGGGAAGCTCACCGCCGGTCAGCACATAGTCACCGATTGAGATTTCCTCGTCAACAATTTCATCAATTATTCTCTGGTCAACACCCTCGTAGTGACCGCAAAGTATCACGAGATTATCGTAACTTAAAAGTTCTTTTGCCTTTTGTTGTGTCAGAACACTTCCTTGCGGGGACATATATATAACCCGTCTTTTCATATCGGGCGTGTCTTTCATTGTGTCAAGAACGGCATTGTAGCAGTTGTATATCGGCACAGGACTCATAAGCATACCCATACCTCCGCCATAGGGAGTATCATCTACCCGTCTGTGCTTGTTTTCGCTGTAGTCACGGATATCGTGAGTATGAATTTCGATTATCCCTGCCGAGCGTGCTCTGCCGATAATGCTTTCGGAAAGTACATTTTCCACGAGGGAAGTAAACAACGTCATTATATCAAAACGCAAGGGGAAAACCTCCGTTAATCTTCAAACATTCCCGGAATCGGTGAAATGGTGATTCCGTGATCAAGGTCAATTTCATCTATAAATGCATCAACGCCCGGCACCATAACTTCACGGCCATCGGGGGTTGTGATAACATATATGTCAGAGGCAACACTTTCAAAAATATCCGTAAGAACACCGAGCTTTTCACCGTTTGTGCTCCTGTACACATCAAGCCCGATCATATCGGCAATAAACACGGCATCCTCATCAATCGGAATAAGGTCGCGCTCTGTATAAACTACCTTGTTCTTTAAAAGCAGGGCAGAATCCATATCGTCAACGCCCTCAAGCTTTACAAGAGCACAGTTTTTATGCTCGCTTGCACTTACCACATTGTATTTTACAAATCCTGTTTTCTTTTCAATATATATTGACTTGATTGCGCAGAAAACCTCGATAGAGTCGCACCAGGATTCAATTTTCAGATTTCCTCTCACCCCGTGAGTGTTTATGATTTTACCGCACTCAAGAAGCGTGTCCTTTTCCGGCATAGGGTTACCTCACTGCATACATTTTTATTATATTATACTACATTTTTCAAAAAATGCAAGAGCAGGGATAAAAGTAATGACAAATTCTATTATAAAGGAGGAAATTCTGCATATAATATCCTTGAGACATAAGAACAGGAGGCTTTATATGAAAGAGAAAAAGGGAAAACCGTTTTTGGCTGAATTTGCACTGTTTCTGATAGTTTTTTCGGTTATCGCAGGCATTCTCGGCTATACGGGGTATATTATCGGAAAAGGTGATTTTGCAAAAAGCGCACCTGTTGCAAATGAAAAAAGCCGTGTGCTTATTGTAGATGCAGGTCATGGCGGTATTGACGGCGGTGCGACGGGCATAAACGGCAGACTTGAAAAAGAACTGAATCTTGAAATAAGCGAAAAGGTATCGCTTTTTTCAAACCTTTTCGGCTACGACGTAATAAATACCCGTACAAGTGACGCTTCTCTCGGAGACGATGCGCCAAAGGGAAAAAGGAAAATGACCGACCTTGTAAAACGGCTTGAAATTGCAAATGAGAATTCTGATGCACTGTTTTTAAGTATACATATGAACAAGTTTCCCCAGGAAGTATGCCGTGGACTTCAGATATGGTATTCTCCGAACAGTGATATGAGTGTGCGACTTGCAAATATCGTAAAAAACAGAGTACAGACCGAAATTCAGCCTGACAACACGCGCGATTGCAAAAAGGCAGACTCTTCAATCTACCTGCTTGACAGAATGAAAAATACAGCCGTTCTTGTAGAATGCGGTTTTATATCAAATAAAGCCGAGTGTGAGGCGTTGTGCAGTGCAGAATATCAGCAAAAGCTTTCTGCGTGTCTGTCATATGCCCTACTCGACTTTACAAATAATGTAGGTTGATTATTTAAATATATGGAGAGCTTCATAGATGCTCTTTACGGGAACAATTTCAATATCCTTGTACTTGTCTGCGTTAAGCTTTGCCATATTCTTATATGGTATCAGTACTTTCCTGAATCCGAGACGGGACGCTTCAAGTATGCGTTTTTCAATTTCGGTGACTGCTCTGACTTCGCCCGCAAGTCCGATTTCGCCAACGGCAATAATACTGTTGTCAACCGGGGTGTCACGGACTCCTGAAATCAGCGACAGCGCCACTGCAAGGTCGCACGCAGGCTCGTCAAGACGCAGGCCTCCTACAACATTCAGGTAGACGTCGTGCGTGTAGAACTTAAAGCCAAGCCGCTTTTCAAGAACTGCGATAAGTAAGCAGGCGCGGTTGTAGTCAACACCGTTTGAAGTACGTCTTGGTGCAGGGAAAGCGGTTGTTGTAACAAGCGCCTGAATTTCGGCAATTACAGGGCGCGTTCCCTCCATAACGCATACGGCACAGCTGCCCGAGATTCCGTCTCGCCTGTCGGATAAAAGCATTTCCGATGGATTTGGCACTTCAACAAGACCTGTATCCGTCATTTCAAACAGACCGATTTCGTTTGTGGAGCCGTATCTGTTTTTGATAGCTCTTATCATTCTGTAGGAACGGATTTTTTCGCCCTCAAAATAAAGTACTGCATCTACCATATGCTCAAGCACCTTTGGCCCTGCAATTCCGCCCTCTTTGTTGACGTGTCCTACAAGGATTATGGATATATTCTCATTTTTGGCTTTGCTTATAAAGCTCAGGGCACATTCGCGAACCTGTGCGATACTTCCGGGTGCGGATGAGACGCCCTCACTGTAAATAGTCTGAATAGAGTCAACTATCATAATATCGGGCTTAAGCTTATCGCATTCGCTTAATACAGAAGATACATTGGTTTCTGTAAGCAAATAGAGGCTTTCGGCTTCGCTTACTCCCTCAAGGCGTTTTGCCCTCAGTTTTATCTGATCGCGGGATTCTTCACCCGAAACATAAAGAACTTTTCTGCCACCGCCTGCAAGAGTTTTGCATATCTGTAAAAGAAGTGTGGATTTACCGATACCGGGCTCACCCGCTAAAAGCACAACAGAACCCGATACAAGTCCGCCGCCCAGAACTCTGTCAAGCTCGCCCATACCTGTACTTTCACGGCTTGTTTTGCCCACCTCAAAATCCGAAAACTTTACGACCGTGTTTTCGTATGAGGGGGCTATTCTTTTTACCTTGGAAACGGCTGCTGCCTTTTCAAGCTCCTTTTCTACTTCAACAGCAGTATTCCATTCTCCGCAAACGGGACATTTTCCGAACCATTTTGATGCACTCGCACCGCATTCGGCACATTCAAATAATGTTTTTTGATTTTTCATAGTTAATCATCCAAAATTAGTTTTTCTTTATTTCAGCTTCTCTGATATAAGAAAGCGTAAATGTGAATTCGCAGTACTTGCCGTATTCGCTTTTTACAAAAATCTTTTCCTCATGGGCGTCAATTATCGTTTTTGCGATATACATTCCGAGTCCCACACCTGTTTTGTCAAGGCCACGGCTTTTGTCACTCTTGTAAAAACGGTCAAATACATAGGGAAGTTCTTCTTCTCTGATTCCCTGGCCCTCGTTATATACGGAAATATATAATTTCTTGTTTTTTTCGGTAATTGTGACTCTGTATACGGCACCCTCGGCTGAGAATTTCACCGCATTGTCGCAGATGTTGTAGAGTATCTGATAAATTGCATCACGGTCGGCATATGCGAACATCTTGTCATTGTCACAGACAAATTCAACATCAAGCTTTTTTTCTTCGATTTTCTGTTCAAAACCGATTATGATAACTCTCGCCATTTCGCATATATCAAATGCGGATTTTGTGAATTTGCGCTCACCTGCCTGAATTCTTGTAATATCGAGCAGAGAACTTACAAGCCTTGAAAGGCGCCTTACCTCGTTTCTGATTATATCAAGGTAATATTCGTGTTTTTCAGGCGGTATTGTTCCGTCGATGATTCCGTCAATAAAACCTGAAATTGTAGTCATAGGGGTACGCAGGTCATGGGAGACATTTGCAAGGAATGAACGGCGTGATTCGTCGCCCGTCGCAAGGGCTGTTGCCATTGAGTTGAACGCAGTTGCAAGCTCGGAAATTTCATCAGAGCCTGAAACGGGAACTCTTATATCAAAGTGGCCCTGAGCAAAGCTCTTTACCGCACGGCTCATCTGCTTTAAGGGATTTGTGATCCTCTCGCTTATGAAGTAAACGGCAATGACCGTTGCAAGTAAAAGCCATAAGCAGGACATAAGAACTGTGTTAACCAGACTGGTGTTCAGCTCGGGAATGAAGAAATTGCTTGTGCAGACAAACAAAATTCCGCACAATGGGTCTGAGTAGTTTCTTATGGGTATTGCATATACAAGATACTTTTTGTCCGAATTTGCTTCAAGTGTGCTTTTGCCCATATAATTTCCGTTTTCGGCAACAGACTCGATTATTTTATCCGGGATATGGTGCATAGCCGGCTCGGATTCAAGCATTCTTGATGTATGCTCGTTGTGTAGCAGTACATTACCCATATCATCGGTTATAAAGGCATCAATATCTTCTGTGTACGCATCAAGGGCATAGATTACACCAAGTAAAGTTTCTCTGTTTTCTGTAACATAAGAGTCAAAATCCTCCACCAGCAAAGAACTGCTTCCGTTGCCATCACGGGCATACATAAAGCTCTCAACAGTTTTTGCAACCTTGATAAGAGAATCGGATTTTGCATTCTGCGCATAATCGTTAACATTGGAGCAGAGAACAGTTGCAAGTATAATAAAACTTACAAACAGTATCAAAGTAATCGCTGATATATATTTTGTAAATACGCTTTTAAACATTCTAACACCAACTTTTTAATTAACTATATTACAAGTATAGCACAAAAAAATATATAAATCAATAAAATATAAATAAAAAACGGCACAGAAAACTGTGCCGTTTTGCTTTTGTAACATCAGTTGTGTAAAAGCTCGAATTTGTAGCCGACGCCCCATACTGTGCGGAGTGTCCACTTGTCCGATACGCCCTCAAGCTTTTCACGAAGTCTCTTTACGTGTACGTCAACTGTTCTCGAGTCACCGAGGTAGTCAAATCCCCAGACCTTGTCAAGAAGCTGGTCACGGGTAAATACTCTGTCGCAGTTTGATGCAAGGAAGAAGAGAAGCTCAAGCTCCTTAGGCGGAATATCGACGCTTTTGCCGTTGAGCTTAAGTTCATATTTTTCAAGGCTGATTTCGATATTTTCGAATTTGATAACCTCAAATTCGTTTTTGCTGTCATGTGAGTTGCAGCGTCTGAGAACTGCCTTTACTCTTGCAGAAAGCTCCTTTGTTTCAAAGGGCTTTACGATAAAGTCGTCAGCACCAAGCTCAAGTCCGAGCACCTTGTCGAACACCTCGCTCTTTGCGGTAAGCATAATGATAGGCTTTGATGATATTTCTCTGATTTCACGGCAAACCTGGTTACCGTCTTTCTTGGGAAGCATAAGGTCAAGAAGTACGAGGTCGGGCTCGAAAGTCTTGAATGCTGCAAGGCCCTCCTCACCGTCGTGTGCGGTCTTGATTTCATATCCCTCATTTTCAAAGTACATTCTTAGTAAGTCGCATATGTTAAGGTCGTCGTCAATTACAAGTATTTTTGTTGCCATTTTCTTTCTCCTTTTTATTTATTAACATTTATTCCTTCGATTGTTAACTTTGACAATAATTTGAATATGTTCATATTATACCACTTACTGCGCACGATGTCAATAGAATTGTTTGAACATAATGTGAAAACGGAGTGAAGCTGTGGTGAAATATGTGCGATATAAGTAAAAATAGATAACAAAAGGATGAAAAAACATCAAAAAATGTTACTTTGGATATTGATTTTATTTTAAAATTATTATATAATATAGTGAATGTTTAAAATCGCACTCAAATCGGAGGACTGAATGAAACACGGTATAGCCGGATTTGTTTTCACAATTGTAGTTATACTGATGCTCGGCGGTTGTGCCCGGGGGCAGACTGTCGATATGTACAAGCTTCCAGGATATATTATGCACGCGGGAGGTGTCACACCCGACGGACTTGCAGGAACAAACAGCATTGAAGCTTTGAATAATTCTTATGAAAACGGCAATTATTGGATCGAGCTTGACTTTAACCAAACATCCGACGGTGTATGGGTGTGTCTGCACGATTGGTATGCATATTACTCGGAAAAGATGACGGGAGCTTTGGTGCCGGACAGTCAGACCTTTGAAAAATACCGTACGGCTACGTACGGATATGAGTCGCCTACGCTTGATACTCTTGCAGGATGGATGAAAGAGCATCCGCTTGCGGTGATTGTGACCGATGTAAAGGATAATAATCAGGGATTTGTCAAGCATATCAGCGAAAGCTATCCCGACCTTGCGGACAGATTTGTCATACAGATATATAGCCGTGATGAATATGCTTTTGTTGAAGAGTGCGGATTTGAAAGAATCATCTATACGCTTTATAAAGAGGTTCCTGAACGGCGCTATGACACAGAGCTTTTGAGAGATTTCGTTCAAAGCAGAGAAAAGCTTATAGCTCTTACATATGCCATAGATCCTGAAAACGCTGATGCTATCGCATCTGTTGCAGAGCTTGGTATTCCCCTTTATGTACACACGGTAAATGACCCGCAAGAACAGGCATTCTGGGTTGAAACGGGGGCGTATGGCTTTTACAGCGACTATAAAGAATACGCTGACGATAAATAAAACACATGATTTTTAATCTTGAAAATAAAGGAGTAAATCTCAAATGAAACTCGGTATAGTAGGACTTCCGAATGTCGGAAAGAGTACACTTTTTAATGCACTTACAGGTGCAGGAGCGCAGTCTGCAAACTATCCTTTCTGTACAATTGACCCGAATGTGGGCGTTGTTGCAGTTCCGGACAGCAGACTTGATTATTTGAGCAATATATATAATCCCGAAAAATACACACCGGCAATAATTGAATTTGTTGACATTGCAGGCCTTGTCAAGGGCGCGTCTCAGGGAGAGGGCCTTGGTAACAAGTTCTTGTCTCACATAAGAGAGGTTGACGCCATTATTCACGTGGTAAGATGCTTTGAGAATGACGACATCATTCACGTTGACGGAAGCATTGACCCTGTCCGTGACCTCGACATAATAAATATGGAGCTTATTCTCTCGGACATTGAAATTGTTGAACGCAGAATTGACCGTACAACAAAGGCAATGAAAGGCGATAAGACACTTGCGTCCGAGCTTGAATTCTTAAAGCGCGTACTTGAGGTTCTTTCAAACGGAAAGAGCGCAAGAAGCGTTGAAAGAAGTGAGGAAGAAGAGCTTATTATGAATGAACTCAGACTTCTCTCGGACAAGCCTGTGATTTATGCGGCGAATGTTTCTGAAGACGATATCGTAAACGGCTGTGACTCAAATGAGCACTATAAGGCTCTTTGCGAAGCGGTTGCAGACGAAAGAGCGGAGATAATGCCCGTATGCTCAAAGATTGAGGAAGAAATTTCCGAGCTTGAAGCTGACGAAAAGAAGATGTTCCTTGATGAGCTTGGCATTAAGGAAAGCGGGCTTGACAAGCTTATTAAATCAAGTTATTCGCTTTTAGGTCTTATAAGCTATCTTACTGCAGGTCCCAAAGAAGTCAGAGCCTGGACAATAACAAAGGGAACAAAGGCTCCTCAGGCGGCAGGTAAAATTCACAGCGATTTCGAGCGTGGCTTTATTCGTGCCGAGGTTATTCATTTTGACGAGCTTGTTTCCTGCGACGGCTCTATGGTAACTGCAAAGGACAAGGGCCTTATCAGAAGTGAGGGCAAGGAATATGTTATTGCTGACGGAGACATTGTTCTCTTCAGATTTAATGTATAAAATCGGATAAAAATACTGTGTTGTGACCATAATTCATATATTACAGTGTTTTTAACGGGAAAGGGGCTTTCTTGAAACATATTGATATATATACCGACGGTGCTTGTAAATTCAACCCCGGGCCGGGCGGCTGGGCAGCAGTGCTTGTCTACAACGGCCACGAAAAAGAACTGTCGGGCGGAGAAAAGCTGACTACAAATAACCGCATGGAGCTGCTTGCTGCCATTAACGGGCTTAAAATACTGAAAGAACCATGCGATGTAACCCTTTATTCCGATTCTAAATATCTCATTGATTCCGTAGAAAAAGGCTGGGTATACTCCTGGCGGGAAAAAGGCTGGAAAAAGCCCGACAAATCCCCGGCACTTAACCCCGATTTGTGGGAGGAGATTTTGAAGCTTATCGAGTATCACAAGGTAGGGTTTGTCTGGGTAAAGGGACATGCGGGTCATGAGTATAATGAAAGATGCGACCGTCTTGCTGTGGCGGGAGCCATAGCGGCATCGGAAAGCTAATTGTATAAATTTTGAAAGGCAAAGAAATGGAAAAAAGATTTGTTTATGCCGACAATGCGGCAACGACACCCGTATATCCCGAGGTGCTTGAGGCTATGATGCCTGCATTCGGAGAAGTTTACGGAAACCCCTCAAGCTTATATTCAAAAGGCAATGAGGCAAAAGCTGTCCTCAATGCATCAAGAGAAAAAATTGCAGACATTCTTGGCTGTAAGCCGTCTGAATTCTTCTTTACATCATGCGGAACAGAGTCGGACAACTGGGCTATAAAGGGAGCAGCGAGAGCAAATGTATCAAGAGGTAAACATCTGGTTACCACAAAGATTGAGCATCACGCAGTGCTTCATACAATGAAGGCTCTTGAAAAGGAGGGCTTTGAAGTAACCTATGTTGCACCGAACAGTGACGGTATAATCACTCCCGAAAGCATTAAAGAGGCACTCCGACCTGATACGACACTTGTTTCTGTAATGTATGCAAACAATGAAATCGGCACAATTGAGCCTGTTAAGGAAATTGCAGAGGTTGTAAAGGCTTATGACAGCAAGATTGTTGTATTTACAGATGCGGTACAGGCTCTCGGAAATGTTAAAATCAATCTTCACGAGCTTGGCGTTGATATGCTGAGCCTTTCGGGACATAAAATCCACGCTCCAAAGGGCATTGGCGGACTTTATATCAAGACAGGCACCCGCGTACACACCTTTGTTGACGGTGGCGGACAGGAGAGAAACCGTCGCGGCGGCACAGAAAATTTAGCATATATCGCAGGACTTGCCAAGGCTATTGAGCTTGCGGACAAGAATCTCTGCGACATTCCGAGAATAGAAAAAATGCGTGACAGACTCGTAAAGGGAATAGTTGAGAAAATCCCCTATGTGAGGGTGAACGGTACGATGGAAAACAGACTCCCCGGCAATATAAATGTTGCTTTTGAATATATTGAGGGCGAAAGTATGCTCCTGCTTCTTGATATGGCGGGTATTTGCTCATCAACGGGATCTGCATGTTCCTCAAATTCACTTGAGCCGTCTCACGTGCTTTTATCAATCGGTGTTCCGGTCGAGGTTGCGCACGGCTCTTTGAGATTGTCTCTTGGCAGAGACAATACTGAAGAGGATGTGGATTATATACTTGATGTACTTCCCAAGGTAGTACAGAGACTCAGAGATATGAGCCCGATATATCCGGGTAATAAATAAGGAGGTAAATATGTATAGCGAAAAGGTAATGGATCATTTCTCCAATCCCCGTAACGTCGGAGAAATAGAAAATGCAGACGGCGTAGGCGAAGTTGGAAATGCGGTCTGCGGCGATATTATGAAGATTTTCCTCAAGATAGAGGACAACACAATAGTTGATGTAAAGTTCAAGACATTCGGTTGCGGTGCGGCGATTGCAACAAGCAGTATGGCAACCGAGATGATCAAGGGCAAAAAGGTTGAAGAGGCACTTGAACTTACAAACAAGGCGGTAGTTGAAGCTCTTGACGGGCTTCCGCCTGCAAAGATTCACTGCTCGGTACTCGCTGAGGAAGCTGTAAAGAGCGCGATTGCAAACTATTATGACAACAATGGAATTGAGCATAACATAGATGTTGCCTGCGATTGCAATTGCGAGAGCTGCCACAAGCACGACGCCCATTGATAAAACTTACAATAAAACATACCGTAACGACATAATTTTTGTTGTTGCGGTATATTTTTGTCGAATTTGTGCATTTTGTATAAGTGTAGAAAAAACGACTCAAAATTTGTGCAAAATGACGAATGCGATATTTGGGAAAAGGCTGTAAAATAATTATTTACAGCCCGCAAGAAAGTAATTTATAATCTCAAATAAGTAAGGTTCGAGCTTGTGTCTCCTGAAAATTCCCTATAATAACGGGAAAATCAGCGACGATTATGGTAATTTATAATTACTATAACACAAAACTG
The DNA here is from genome assembly GCA_045531795.1 of Eubacteriales bacterium. Taxonomy (GTDB): domain Bacteria; phylum Bacillota; class Clostridia; order Oscillospirales; family CAG-272; genus UBA4717. The sequence continues at coordinate 21,508 of JAZSET010000114.1, forward strand.
CTACATCAGCAAAAATTGTCGAAATAAACAAATCAAAAATAAGTCGGGATTTGACTTAGAAAAAGCCCCAAAAGGGGTTTTGGTGTTTGTGAACGGGCAGTTTGTATTTTTTTTACACTATTGACATTTATTTTTCGCTGTGATATTATAATTATATGTAAATCATACGCTGACAATTTGGCAAAAAAGCAACTTAAGGAAGTCTTTGAAAGCTTGTCTCAGATGTGCGAATGAGCCGCGTGAACTGCACATGGGCTGGCTTTTGTTTTCTGATTGGGGCTTTTTGTCCGTGACGGCCGTGTACGAGTGACACACATTTCAGGTAAATGTCCGTCTGCTTGTCTGCAGATTTCAAAAATGACAGATTCTCTTCAAAGTAATCTTGGCAGGAGGAAAATTATGAAAAGAACGAGATTAACACGGTTGCTTGCCGCAGTGCTCTCGCTTCTGATGATCTTCACAAGCTTCAGTCTCACAGCTGTCGCTGATGTTGAAGAAACAGAAGAACAGACTATGTCATATGACATTGAGGAAGTAAAGGCTTTGCTCAATGCCCTGACATATACCGAGTACGTTGCCCGCACAAGCAGATTCCCCAGGGCAACAAGCACAGTTGTTGTAAATGCAACCGACTATGACAAGGAATTAACCGATGCGGCTGTTAAGGTTGTCACCGATTTCGAGGACGATAAGGGCGAAGCGCTCTATACCCCTACTGACGGTTCGGTAACCTGGAAGATTAACATCCCCGAGACTGCAAAGTATGCTGTAAAGCTTTACTATGCATCTTACGGTAATCAGAAGTCTACAGCAATCGAAAGAGCTTGCCGCATAGACGACGAATTTCCTTTCAGGGGGCTCAGATACTTAACAATTTCCAAGAACTGGCTTCCTACGATTTTTGATCCCACAACAGCTACCTCGGAAACTGCAAACGGTTTAAGAGTTGATGAAAACGGAAATTACCGTTTCCAGACTGATATCAACGGAAATGACATCAAGCCGAACCTTTTTGAAACTCCCAGATGGGGCGAATATTTATTCTGCGATTCCACAGGCTATGATGTATATCCCTATGAAATCGCTCTGAGCGAGGGTGAACATAAGTTTTCTCTCGAGGCGTCAAGAGACGAAATGGTACTGAAGACCATTGAGTTCTGTCCTCTGGAGGAGTCAAAGTCTTATGCCGATGTGGAAAGCGAATATGAAAAGGCAGGGCTTGCTTCTGCGGATGCTGACATACTTATAATGGAAGCGGAGCTTCCTGTAGCATCCTCTGACCGTACCATTTATCCTCAGAATGACCGTTCCTCAGCGATAACATCGCCTCAGGATTCGTCAAAAACAAAGATGAATGCAATCGGTTCCACAAAGTGGCAGTCGGTAGGACAGTGGCTTGAATATACATTCACCTGTGAAAAGAGCGGTCTTTACTATATCGTTCCCAGATTCAAGCAGTCTGACCTTGCAGGTATTTATGTAACACGTCGTTTGTACATAAATGATGAGATACCCTTTGATGAAGCGAACTACTGTCAGTTCAACTATGGTGACAGTTGGCAGCAGCAGCCTCTCAATGACGGCGAAACAGAATTTAAGTTCTACTTTGAAGAAGGAAAAGAATATACACTCAAGTTTGAAGTTGCTCTCGGTCATGTGGGAGATATCCTCGAAACAGCAAGCAATGCGATGGGTTCAATGAATGCTGACTATCTGAAGATTCTTCAGATTACAGGTGCGGACCCCGACCAGTACCGTGACTACAACTTCAATGTCCTCATTCCTAATGTAATCAAGGACCTTTACATTCAGAGCAAGGTGCTTTCGGAAATTTCCGAAACGCTTATTGAAATAAGCGGAGGAAAGAGCAGCAGCTCAGCTTCTCTTGACAATATCGCGCGTACTCTTATGAAGATGGCAACAAGCGAAGATGAAGTAGCGAAAAACCTTGCGCAGATGAAGAGCTACATCGGTACTCTCGGTACGTGGATTAACTCTTCACAGAACCAGCCTCTTCTTGTTGATACTATAGCGATTTGCCCTGTAGACAAAAAGGAAGAGCTTCCAAGAGCTAACGCAAGTTTCTTTGAATCTGCAAAATATGAGCTTTCTTCATTTATAAACAGCTTTATCACCGACTACAGCAACCTCGGCGCTACCAAGGAGCTTGACGCTGATGAAATTCTTGAGGTCTGGATAAGCGGTGGTCGTGACCAGGCGCAGATCGTAAGAAACCTTATCGATAATAAATTTACAAATGAAACAAATATCGGTGTAAACCTTAAGCTTGTTGCGCCAGGAACACTTCTTCCCTCAACACTTGCGGGAGCAGGTCCTGACGTATCGCTTACAAATGCTCAGGGTGACCCCATTCAGTATGCTATCAGAAATGCTTCAATGAAGCTCAATGATTTCGATACATTCGAAGAGGTAACATCGAGATTTGACGAAGCGGCAATGATACCCCTTACACTTTATGGTGACACATACGGTATTCCCGAAACAATGACATTCTCAATGATGTTCTACCGTAAGGACGTATTTGCTGATCTTGGTCTTGATATTCCCCGTACCTGGGATGAGCTTATGGCTATAATACCTTATCTCCAATATAACAATATGGAAGTTGGTATTCCCTCATCCACAGCAGGTCTTAACCTTCTCCTTTACCAGATGGGCGGAGAGGTATATGCAGATGAGGGTATGAGAATCGGATACGATTCAAACATTTCGCTCGAAGCATTTGATACGCTTTGCTCATACTTTACAAACTACGGCTTCCCTGTAACCTACGACTTTGCAAACCGTTTCAGAACAGGTGAGCTTCCCCTCGGCTTCTCCGATTATGTAGCTTCATATAACCAGCTTACAATATTCGCAACCGAAATCAGAGGACTCTGGGAATTCGTTCCGCTTGTAGGATACGAAGATGAAAACGGCAATGTGAACAACGATTCACTTGTAACCGTTGCTCCGATGATGATGATGGCGGGTGTAAATGACGCCGAAACAGCCTGGGACTTTATGGACTGGTTCGTAACCGCCGATGTTCAGGCAGCATACTCCAACGAGGTTGTTGCAACAATCGGTCAGGGTGCTATGTACGCAACTGCCAACATAGAGGCTCTCGAATCACTGCCCTGGGCAACAAGCGATTACAAGCACATTATGGAGCAGTTCAAGAGCTTGTCAGCCGTTCCGGAATATCCGGGCGGATATATTCTCGCACGATATACAAACTTTGCATTCCTCGATGCATACAACAATGCTGCAGATCCCGTAGAGTCACTTCTCGGCTATGTTGATGACATAAACAAGGAAATCATAAGAAAACGTGAGGAATTTGACCTTGAAACACTTGAGCTCGGCGATACTCTTGAAGCAAAGCGCGCAAGAGAAGCAGCCGCAGCGAGTGCGGAATAAGTAAGAAACTGACTTATATATAATAAAAGGAGAAAAACACATGTCACAGAATACGGCAACGGCTGAAGTTAAAAAGCCGGTATCGCGTACCGAAATGACAAAATGGCAGTGGACTCTGAAGGAGATAAAGCGTAACAGAACAGCCTATCTTATGGTTGCACCGTTTATGATACTCTTCTTCATCTTCACGGTTTTGCCTGTCGGAATGTCGGTAATTTTGAGCTTTACAAGATTTAATCTTCTTGAAATGCCGGAATTTATCTTCGTGGACAAATATATCAGATTGTTCCTCGATGATGATATATTCCTTATAGCGTGTCAGAATACTCTCGTATTCGCTGCGATCACAGGACCGGTATCATATTTTATGTCCCTGCTCATTGCGTGGTTTATCAATGAGCTTTCTCCGAAGATAAGAGCTGTTGTAACACTTATCTTCTATGCCCCCAGTATTTCAGGTTCTGTTTACCTTATCTGGACCGTACTTTTCTCGGGCGACTCATACGGCTATGTAAACGCATGGCTTATGGAGCTTGGCTTCATAACAAGCCCGATACTCTGGTTCAGCAATGCAGAATATGTAATGGGACTTTGTATAGTAGTAGCTCTCTGGACCTCACTTGGTACTTCGTTCCTTTCATTTATCGCAGGTCTTCAGGGCGTTGACAAGAGCCTTTACGAAGCGGCGGCAGTTGACGGAATCAAGAACAGATGGCAGGAATTATGGTATGTAACACTTCCTACAATGCGTCCTCAGCTTATGTTCGGTGCGGTTATGTCAATCACACAGTCATTCGGATTCGGAACAGTAGTTACAGCGCTTGCGGGCTTCCCGTCGGTTGACTATGCGGCGCATACAATTATGCACCACTTAGAGGACTACGGCGGACAGCGATTTGAGGTTGGTTATTCCTCTGCTATTGCGGTTATACTCTTTGCAATAATGGTGGGCGCAAACCTTGTAATCAAAAAATTATTATCGAAGGTGGGGGATTGACATGGCTAAGAAACTCAGAACCAGAGGTCATAAGGTTGTCCTCAACCGTTCGGCAGGCGGTGACGCAGGAATTACATTCCTTCTCGTTATTATGGGAGCATTTATGTTCCTGCCTATGCTTTATGTTGTTATGCAGTCACTTAAGCCGCTTGACGAACTTTGGATGTTCCCGCCCCGCTTTTATGTAATCAGCCCTACGCTCAAAAACTTTTCAGACCTCTTTAAACTTATGGGCGACTCATGGGTACCTTTTTCAAGATACATATTCAACACAGTATTTATTTCTGTAACAGGTACAGCAGGAAACCTTGTTCTTTCATCTCTTGCGGCATACGCACTTTCAAAGATTAAGTTCCCCGGAAGAAACTGGATGTTCCAGATGATAGTACTTTCGCTTATGTTCCACGGTACTGTAACAGGTATCTGTAACTTTATTACAATGAGCGCACTTCACTGGGTTGATACCTATATGGCTTTAATCATTCCCGCTTGGTGTACGAGCCTTGGTCTTTACCTTATGAAGCAGTTTATGGAAACAAATGTAACAGACGCAGTTCTTGAATCTGCAAGACTTGACGGTTCAACAGAATTCAACACATTTCTGACAATTGCGATGCCGATGGTTAAGCCCGCCTGGCTTACACTTATCATTTACAGCTTCCAGGGACTCTGGAATGCAGGCTCGTCAATTTATATTCAGTCCGAGCAGCTCAAGTCATTTAACTACGCAATCGGACAGATTCTTGCCGGCGGTATTCAGCGTGCTGGTGCAGGTGCAGCATCTACAGTTATTATGATGCTTGTTCCGATAAGCGTATTCGTTATTACTCAGAGCAACATCATCGAAACGATGGGTTCCTCGGGTATGAAGGACTAAGGAGGTATGAAGATGAAGAAATTTACAAGATTCCTTGCTTTTGCCGCCTGCCTTATTATGATTTTGTCTTCCATTCCGGTAGGAGCGATTACTCCTTATTCCACATACACATATTCAATCGACGGCTTTGCTCTTGTTTCCCCCGATGCGTATGTGCCTGACAGAATTATCGATTCGGATAACCTTACATATCAGGGCAAACCTGTTAAGATTGTGGATCCGAGAGATTTGTTTGTGGACGAGGATAATAATATCTACCTTGTAATGGGTTCTCCCAATCAGGTAGTTGTTATGAATGAGTACTTCAATATACAGTTCATCATCAGCAGTTTTATAAACGAGCACGGTGTTCCGGACTCGCTTGCGGGACCTTCGGGCGTATTTGTGACAGAGGACAAAATCTATGTTGCAGATACAGATAACCGCAGAATCGTAATGTTTAACCGTGACGGTAGCTTCTATAAAACAATAGAAGAGCCTGATGCGGATGTTTTCCCTGACAACTCCATTTATAAGCCCGAGGCAATTGCAGTTGATAAGTACGGCAGAATTTACGTAGTATCAACAACAACATATATGGGTGTCATCGCCATCAATGAAGAGGGCGACTTCCAGGGATTTGTTGGTGCACAGCAGGTTACAATCAGTGCTTTTGATATCTTCTGGAGAAGATTTATGACAGAAGAACAGAGAGCGCGTTCCGATTCCTATGTATCAACCGAGTACAACAATATTGCGATGGATGATAACGGATTCATTTACGTTACAACATCAAGTATTGACGAAGCTTCACAGCAGAGTGCTATTGAGACAAAGGAGAGCAAGTATTCTCCTGTAAAGCTTCTTAACAGTAAGGGTAACGATATTATGAAGCGTACAGGCTTCTTCGGACCCGGCGGCGAAGTTAATGTATCAAATCTTTCTACAGCAATAATCAAAGGTCCTTCCCGTATCATTGACGTAGCAGTCGGACCTGAGGGAACCTGGTCAATTGTTGACGAAAAGAGAAGTAAAATCTACACATACAACGCAGAGGGTGAGCTTCTTCACATCTTCGGCGACACAGGTACACAGCTTGGTAATATTTCATCAATAAAGGCAATTTCTTACCTTGGCGATGACCTCCTTGTACTTGACAAGAACTCTCTCAATATTACAAAGTTCAGAAGAACCGAGTACGGAGATCTTCTTATCTCGGCAATTCACAACACAAACGAGAGAAAGTACGACGAAACAATCAATTACTGGCAGGATATCCTCCAGAGAAACAACAACTTTGACTCAGCATACATCGGTATCGGTAAGAGCCTTTACAGAAGTGCACAGTATGAAGAAGCACTTGACTACTATGAGGCAGCATACGATACCACAAACTACTCAGAGTCATTTAAGGAAATAAGAAAAGAATGGATTTCAAAGTTCTTTATACTTATTCCTGTTGCAGCAATATTGGCTATAGTTCTGATCGTTTTCTTCTTCAAGTATGCGGCTAAGGTTAACAAAGTAACAGCATTGAAGGTTGGTCGAAAGAGCTTCAAGGAGGAAATCCTTTATACGTTCCACCTGATATTCCACCCGTTTGACGGTTTCTGGGATCTGAAGCACGAAAAGAGAGGTTCGGTAAGAGGAGCATTCTTCTGGATAATTGTAACGATTATTGCTTTCTTCTATCAGGCAATCGGTACAGGATATATCTTTAATCCACGTGACTCATATTCCACAATATTTGTTCAGGTTATCTCGGTAGTTGTTCCCGTCGTTTTGTGGTCGGTAGCAAACTGGTGTCTTACAACACTTTTCGAGGGTGAAGGAAGCTTCAAGGACATCTTCGTTGCAACCTCTTATGCTCTTGCACCCTTGCCGATGCTTATAATACCTGCAACGATTTATTCAAACTTCGCACTTGAAAATGAAGCACTTGTTATAAATCTTCTTATAGGTATAGGCTTTGCCTGGGCAGGAATGCTTATATTCTTTGCATCTCAGGTAACACATGACTACACATTTTCAAAGAATATACTTACGACAATCGGTACCATCGTAGGTATGGCAGTAATTATGTTTATCATTCTGTTGTTCTCAACATTGCTTACTAAGGTTATTACCTTCGTATCTGATATAATAACAGAAATTTCGTACCGCATGTAACAGAGAGGAGGAAATGATATATGAAATTCAATAAAATATTTACAGCATTTCTGACCGCACTGTTGCTTGCGTGCCTGCTTATTACTTCTATAGTAGCTGCAGATGTTGAAGAAAGGGATTATTTAAGTCTTCGCTTTGGTTCAGCTGAGGAAAAGCTTGAATCAATGGAGCTTATTCTCGATGAAAACGGCAGTCAGCTTTACATTGACAAGTTTTCCGGTGAAATAGGCTTTGTTGATGCTAAAACAGGACAAATTCTTCTTTCCAACCCTTATGATATTGCAAGCACATTAGGTTCTGAAAACATAAAGAACCAGTTGCTCAGCCAGCTTATCATAAAATATGAGGACAACGGCGCAGAAAAGACTCTTGACAGTTATTCATCTGCTGCACAGTTTGACCAAATTAAAGTAAAGAAGACAAAAACTGGTATCAGAGTTGAGTACATCATCGGTGAGATGATTACAAGACGACTTGTGCCGGAGCTTATTGAAAAAACAAGCTTTGAAGAGAATATTCTCGCATATATGACTGACCCTGCTGCACAGCTTGATTTCAGCATTTACTACTCTCTTAAGGACCCCTCTGAAGAGGGACTTACAGACCGTCAGATAATGGAAATGAAGCATTCATGGCCTATAACCCAGAAGATGCCCGTTTATGTATTTGACCCTGCGGCAACCGCTAAGGAGTATGCAAGATTTGAGGGATATATCAAGGAATATGCTCCTTCATATACCTTTGAACAGCTTGATGCAGACCATGAGCTCGTTGAATATGAGTCTGAGGACAAATCACCTCCTCTGTTCAGAATGGCTCTTGAATACTCAATAGATGAAAACGGAAATCTTGATGTAAGACTTCCTGCAAACGGTATCAGATTTGACGAAACCGTTTACACTCTTACAAATATTCAGATTCTTCCTTACTTCGGTGCAGGTAAAACCTCTAATGACGGTGAAATATTCTTCCCTGACGGAAGCGGTGCAATAATCCGTCCCGCAGAATTTGACGGCAAATCAGTAACTCTTACAAATAAGATTTACGGACAGGATTATGCATACCAGAAGATAAGCGGTGCTCATCAGGAAATAATGCACCTGCCTGTTTACGGTGTTGTTCGTAACGACATAGAAGCTATTCCGGGAGCAGAGAGCACAAATACTACATCTGTAGGCTTCCTCGCAGTTATAAACGAGGGCGACTCTCTTGCAACCGTAACTGCAGAAAATGGTGGTACACTTCACAAGTACTTCACTGCATACACTTCATTTGCTCCAAGACCTAAGGACTCATATAACCTTTCAGAGGCTATATCGGTAGGCGGCGGAAATGCTGTTCATACCCTGGTTCTTGACCGTAAATACACGGGAAGCTACAGAATTAAGTATATTATGCTTAATGATGATGCTTTAGCAGAAGAAGCTGGTGTCAGCGACGCGTATACACCGAGCTATGTTGGTATGGCAAAGGCTTACCGTGACTATCTTGTAGCAAACGGCGAACTTGAGCCATTAACAGACGATGAAGTAAAGGAAGATATTCCTCTTTACATCGAATCATTCGGTGCAATCGAAACAATTAAGCGTATTGCATCAATTCCTGTAACGGTGCTTTCACCTCTTACAACATTTGATGACCTTGTTACAATGACCGAAAAGCTTGGCGAAAGCGATATTTCCAATGTAAACTATAAGCTCACAGGTTTTGCAAACGGCGGTCTTGTTTCAACAGTACCTTATAAGGTTAAGTTTGATTCTGCCGTAGGTGGAAACAAAGGTTTCAAGGAATTCGTAAGCTATGCGAGTGATAACGGCATCGGCGTATATCCCGATTTTGATTTCGTATACTTTAAGAAAGCAGAAAACTTTGACGGTGTTTCCAATAAGAACCTTGCAAAAACAATGGATAACCGTTATGCCCGCAAGCAGACCTATGATTCAACAATGCAGGCCTTTGAAAAATCTACAGAGCTTGCAATTTCGGCTAAATCATATGATTATCTTTATGAAGAGTTCAATAAGAACTATTCAAAGCTTTCGCCCATTGGCGTATCTGTAGCAACTCTTGGAAGCGACCTTAACTCTGACTTCAACAAGAAGGACATCTACAACAGAGAAGATGTCAAGGACCTTACAACAGGTGTTCTTGAGCGTATTGGTACAGATTATGAAAATGTACTTTCCGATTCGGGTAATGCTTATTCACTCAAGTATGTTGACAATTACATCAACATACCGCTTGACTCAAGTAACTATCTCAATACAAGCGAATCTGTTCCGTTTATGGGAATGGTACTTCACGGATATAAGAACTTTACAGGCACAGCAGTTAATATGGCAGGCGATATAGACTACGAAATACTTAAGTCTATTGAAAGCGGAGCATCACTCTACTTTATGCTTTCAAGCCAGAACACCAACTACTTAAAGGAATCCGAAGAATTCAACAGATATTATTCGGTAGGCTTTGATATCTGGTACGATGACCTTGTAGAGGCTTATACAAAACTTAATGATGCAATCGGCGATTGTCAGACTGCTACAATTGATGACCACGAGTTCATCCTTGGTGAGCGTGTTCCTACAGAAGCAGAGGCACTTGCAGATAAGCTTGAAGCAGAAGAAGCTGCTCAGAAAAAGGCAGAGTCTGATGAAGCAAGATATCAGAAAGCACTTAAGAAGTTAAAGCTTGAGGCTCGCAGAAACGGTCAGAACCCCGAAGCAGTAACTCTTGATAAGGCAGAGTATCTTGCAGCCTTTGAAGCAGATCAAAATAATGCAACAAAGCAAACAGAAGGGTATGTAAGAACAAAGTATACAACAGATGAGGGAAAAATCGCTGTTGTAACATACTCAAACGGCGTGAAGTTTATACTTAACTTTAACAGCTTCGATGTAACAGTTGAATACGAGGGCGAGACTTATGAGCTTGACAGCCTCGGATTCGTGAAGATTAAGTGAGAAAGGAGATGTATTGAATGAATAAAACATTAACAACAAAGAAAAGAAGTAATGCATCTCTTGACAAGAAAAAAGCCCGCGCAGGTTATGTATTTGTTCTTCCGTTCATTCTGAGCTTTATTATAATCTATCTTCCGGTTATAATCGACTCAATCAAATATACCTTTAATACAATTAAGGTAATCCCCGGCGGCGGTTTCGAACTTGAGTTCGTGGGACTTGCCAACTATCAGGAGGCGTTCTTCGAGGATCCTCTGTTTGTACAGACACTTACCTCGGGTATCCAACAGCTTGTATTCGATATTCCTGCAATAGTAATATTTTCGCTCTTTATGGCGGTGCTTCTTAATCAGAAGATGATAGGCCGTGCGGCTTTCAGAGCAATCTTTTTCGTGCCTGTTATTCTTTCAACAGGTATCATTGAAAGCATTGATGCTCAGAACAATGTATTTATGAGCTATATGACCAGCGAGGATGCAATTGAGCAGGGTGCTTCAACAGGCGGTGCAACGCAGATTATTTCCGCACTGGATTTCGAAAATCTATTTGAGAGTATGAAGGTCGGCGGAGAGCTTGTTGAATATGTTATAGGACTTATCAATGATATTTATAACATAGTAAACCGCTCGGGTGTTCAGATGCTTATATTCCTTGCAGGTCTTCAGTCAATTTCACCGGCAATTTACGAGTCCTGTGAAATCGACGGTGCGACAGCATGGGAAACATTCTGGAAGATAACACTTCCGATGATAAGCCCGATGATCCTCGTTAACGCAATTTATACGGTTATCGACTCATTTACATCAGAATCAAATAGCGTAATGATATATATCAATAAGATTTATTCCGAGAACAATGTTCTTTCCGGAGCAATGTCCTGGGTATACTTCCTCTTGGTAATTCTCATAATCGGTGTAGTAGCCGCAATGCTCAGCGCATTTGTATTCTATCAAAAACGTGATTAAAGGAGGGGAAAACAATGAATGCTCAACAAGCACCAAAGGTTACAAAAGAAACCAAAAACAAAATCAGAGTAGAATTTGAAAGAACCCCTCTTTTGCAGAGATTAAAGGCAAAGTATTTGTCAATGAATTTCCTGCAGAACGTTGTGTGGGCGGTATTCAGATATGTACTTCTCATAGGACTTTCATATGTAATTCTTTATCCGTTCTTCTCAAAAATAGCTGGCTCATTTATGAGTATGGACGACTTTGTTGATGTTACGGTAAAACTTATCCCGAAATATCCGACACTTGATACATACGCACAGATTATTACCAAAAACGGATACTTCTCAGCTATGTTCAACACACTTCTGTTGTCAGTGCTGTGCGGTCTCGTTCAGACATTTATCTGCTGTGTAATCGGTTACGGTATATCAAAGTTTAAGTTCAGAGGAGCAAAACTCATATTTGCACTCGTAATCTTTACTATGATTGTTCCTCATAAGACACTTCAGCTTTCACTGTTTATGCACTTCAAGTATTTTGATATACTAGGTATATTCAAATTCTTGGGCGGCGGAGTATTTGACTGGTTAAAGATTTTCAATTTCTCATCAATCAATCTGTTAAATACTTATTGGCCTCTTGCACTCCTCTCTCTCGGCGGTCTTGCATTCAAGAACGGACTTTATATCTTTATGATGCGTCAGTTCTTCAGAGGCGTACCGGATGAACTTGAAGAGTCCGCATACATTGACGGTAGCGGTGTGTTCAGAACTTTCATTCAGATTATTCTTCCGCTGTCAATCCCGATGATGATTACAATATTCCTGTTCTCATTCTCCTGGCAGTGGACAGACAGCTTCTATTCATCACTGTTCTTCACAGGAACAGGTATAAAGCTTCTCCCGAGTATCGTTGCTATTCCTATGGGTATGGAAACGGTTTATGCCGGTCAGCAGCTTTATGAATCGGCAATCCTCAATACTTGCGGACTTCTTATAATACTTCCGCTTGTTATTGTGTACCTCTTCTGCCAGAGATACCTCATTCAGGGTATCGAACGCTCTGGTATCGTTGGATAAAGCTAAACAAAAAGAAAAACGCAGGTGCAAAGTACCTGCGTTTGCTTTTTTATTCAGTTGTTTTTGTCGGCAATACTTATCATATAAACGCCTATAAGTATGAGCGCGGAGCCGATGACCTGTCTTATTCCGCCAAACGGCTCTTTTAAAAATACGATTCCTGCAATAATTGATACAACGGTCGTTAAGCAGGAGAAGATAGAGGTTTTTTTGACGGGTATGTAAGTCGTAGCATAGTTGAGTAACATAAACGCAACAACAGAAGAGAAGAGTGAGAGGAATATGAGGGAAAGGGAAAATCCAATATCGGGAAGAAGACTTGCGAGAATTATCGGAAGCTTTCCGCGACTTTCAACAAATGCACAAGCCGTAAAGATTACAGCAGCAAGAGCAAACATAACATATGTACGCTCGAAAGGCGAAAATTCTTTTGAGGCTGCCCTGCTCAGGACATTGAATAATGCCCCCGAAATAACCGCCCCAATCAAAAGAAGCACACCGGGGAGAGTAACAGGACTGTTATCCCCACCGCCAACAGAAACGATAATAACTCCAGCTACGGTGCATATACCCCATAAGAGTTGCCGTATCGTTAATTTTTCACCAATAAAAATAGTTGCAAAAATAAAGGCAAATAAGGGAACAACGGCGATAAGAGTTCCGGAAAAAGAGGAGTTTGTAAGCTCAATTCCGTAGCTTTCGCAAATGAAGTAAGCGATAGGCTGACATAGCCCGAGAAGTAAAACTTTGATGAGAGGTTTGCCTTTGAAGTTTAACTTAAAAACACCAAAAAGGGCTAAAATATTCATTATTAAAAATGCAAGTAAAAAGCGGGAGGAGAGTAGAACAAAAACCGAAGTTTTTGATAGAATGATTCTGGAAGCCAGAAAACTGAACCCGAAAATTGAATTGCCGCAAAAAACGGCAAGTAATGCTTTGTTGGTTTTGGTCATAATAAAATCCTCAGAATAATAGTATAGAATAATTATAAAGTAGAAAAAAGAGTTTGTCAATGAAAGGAATAAAAAGAATAGAAAAAATGCAAGATTTTTGAAAAAAAGTATTGACTTAATCAAAACAATGTGGTATACTAACATAGTCGACAATTTAGATATCTGGGTGTGGCGCAGT
>JAZSET010000051.1:0-10860 GCA_045531795.1 Eubacteriales bacterium
GGCAACTTGATTTCAAAATTTCCGTCACCGACAGGTGTCATCATTCCCTGCCTCTCGTCCCAGCTGTTGAAATCACCGACAAATGCCGCCTCGCTTGCGTGAGGCGCCCATTCTCTGTATACCCAGGCGTCTTTTGTCTTACGGAGACCGTAATACATGTGTCCGTTGGCAAAATCAGAAAGCCCCGATGCTTTCTTCAAAAGCTGTTTTTTCTTGCATTCATAATTTTTCATTCTGAGTCTCAGGTCATTTTCAAATGGAGCAAGGCCCCTGTCAAGTTTTATAAGTCCTATTTTTTTCCGTGCCATAAAGACCTCCGTTATTTTCTTTCCATACAATAGTATATACAATTACTTATGCAAAAAACACAGACTTTTGTCTACACAATAATTTTATCACAAAAAAATATATAAATCAAGGAGAAAGTTTAAAAGAAAAAAACAGTGTTATCACACTGTCTTTTTTATCGGTTTATTTCGGGGTTTTCTGTTCTTTCAAGCAAATAGTCGATTGATACATCAAAATAATCGGCAAATTTTATAAGCGTTTCATAATCTGCTTCTCTCTCTCCCGTTTCATAACGGCTTATACTGTTTTGATTCATATTTAAATCAATAGCAAGTTTAAGTTGTGAAATTTTTCGTTCTTTCCGGACTTTTTTCAATCTCATTTGACTTTTCTCCGATTTTTTTCTTAAAATCTCTTGACTTTATTATACCAATGTGGTATAATCTAAATATCCCGATTTGGTATATTCGATTTCAGGGAGCAATAATCCACATTATTAAAAGTCTGTTATAATGTGACAATTTTAGGAGGAAATCAACAATGTCAGAGAATACTACTGCTACAGAAACTCAAATGGAAACAAAATTCTGCAAGGAATGCGGACAGAAAATCGCAAAAAAAGCGGTCGTTTGCCCTCATTGCGGATGTCAGATTGAAACGATGGAAAGTGCCGGCAATAATTCAACACCGAATATAGTCATCAATAATGCTAACCAAAACAGCAATGTCAATCAGATAACTCCCGGAATGCTTGGTGTCAGAGAGAAAAACAAATGGGTATCATTATTGCTTTGTTTCTTCCTCGGTTGGCTTGGTGCTCACAAGTTCTACGAAGGGAAAATCGGAATGGGTATATTGTACCTGTTTACGGTAGGTTTATTCGGAATTGGTCTTACCATAGATTTTATAATCTTGCTTTTCAAACCCAATCCTTATTACGTAAGATAAACAGGAGTTAATATGAATATAAACTTTAACGGAAACGGATTTGAAGCAAAAATAGACAATAACAAAAGACAAGAAAAAATAACAAAAACAGCAGGCGACTTTTTATCTTTTGTTTTTTCAATAATTTCTGTTTTATTGGCTTTTTTGTTAATTCCGACCGGTGTTTTCGCAAGTATAGGAACGACGGCATTAGCTGAGTTTTTTGAAATTGAATCATATAACTACATAGTAGCATATAGTTTTGGAATTATAATCCTGACACTATTGTCAGTTGCCTCTTCAATTATTTCTATGGTTTTATATTCAAAAAGCAGAAAAAGCAGACTTGATACTGCGGCTTTGATTATAGCAATATGTTCAATAGTTATAGCATGTGTCGGAATGGTTTATAATATGCTTGTTATGGGAGTAATATAAAAATAGTGCTTGCAGTAATTTACTATATGCTGCAGGCACTATTTTTTTCAAATGTTTTCCTTGATTTAGAATGACTTTTATGCTACAATGTATAGAGTACATTTAAAGGACAGTGATAATTTTGAAAAAGACAGGATTAATAAAAAGATTTTTACCGTATTATAAAAAATACAAGTGGATTCTGGTGCTTGATTTACTGTGTGCCGCACTGACAACAATTTGCGAGCTTGTGCTACCTCAAATTGTAAAAATCATCACGAATGCTGCAACAGACAATATAGCCACACTTACAGTTTCGCTGATACTGAAATGCACCGTTGTTTATTTGTTTTTAAGAATAATAGACGCCATTGCCTATAACTATATGGCAACGGTTGGTCATATTATGGGCACACGCATTGAAACAGACATGCGCCGTGACTTTTTCGGTCATCTGCAAAAGCTCTCTTTCTCTTATTTTGACAACACCAAGGTCGGCTCGCTTATGTCCAGACTTACCAGCGACCTTTTTGATGTTACCGAGTTTGCTCACCACTGCCCTGAGGAATTCTTTATCGCAGGCATTAAAATAATCGGCTCATTTGCAATTCTTTGCTATTCAAGCGTTCCCCTGACTCTGATTACATTTGCAGTTATTCCGATAATGATTGCCGTACTTGTTCCCTTTAATAAAAAAATGCGCAGTGGCTTTAAAGAATCCCGCAAAACCGTGGCTATTCTCAACTCGCAGATTGAAGACAGCCTTTTAGGTATACACGAGGTTAAGTCTTACGCCAACGAGGCTATTGAAAACGAAAAATTTGAAGAGGGCAATGTGGGCTTTCTTGAAATCAAAAAGAAAGTTTACAAGTATATGGGCACGTTCCAGTCCTCTACCCGCTTCTTTGACGGACTTGCTTATATAGTTGTTGTGTGTGCAGGTGCGCTCTTTATGCAAAGCGGTAAAATCAATCCTGCAGACTTCGTTGCATATCTGCTTTATGTAACCACTCTTCTCACAAGCGTCAGACGAATAGTTGAGTTTGCAGAGCAATTTCAGCGCGGTATGACGGGAATTGAGCGCTTTTGCGAAATTATGGATGTTGAGCCTGATATTACGGATAAAAAGGATGCTAAGGTCCTTGAAAATGTGCGTGGCGAAATAAAAATGGATAACATTACTTTCGGCTACGGTGACGATGACAGCAAAGTAATATCCAACCTGACACTTCACATAAAAGAGGGTGAAAACATCGCTCTAGTCGGCCCCTCGGGCGGTGGAAAGACGACGCTTTGTGCGCTCATTCCACGATTTTACGACTTAAATTCAGGTGTTATCTCCATTGACGGAGAGGATATAACAGACCTCACACTTGATTCCCTGCGTCAGAATATCGGCGTAGTAAATCAGAATGTCTACCTCTTCTCATCAACAGTCAGAGAAAATATCGCCTACGGCAAGCCGGGAGCAACAGACGAAGAAATTATTGCAGCTGCCAGACTTGCAGGAGCTGACGAGTTTATAAATAAGCTTCCCGACGGCTATGACACATATGTCGGTGAGCGTGGTGTAAAGCTTTCGGGCGGACAAAAACAGAGAATTTCCATTGCAAGAGTATTTCTAAAGAATCCCCCGATTCTGATACTTGACGAGGCTACAAGCGCTCTTGATAATGAAAGTGAGCGACTTGTTCAGGAATCCCTTGAAAAACTTGCCCGCGGCAGGACTGTTATTACTGTTGCACACAGACTCACCACTATAAAGAATGCAGACAGAATAATCGTTCTTGACGAAAGCGGAATTGTTGAAGAAGGAAGTCACTCAGAGCTTCTTTCCAAGGGCGGAATGTATTCCGAACTTTACAAGCTTTATTCAAGATAATCCACACAAAAAGCGATTGCTAAAACGCAATCGCTTTTTGTGTATTTTCCATAATAAGGATGTTTTTTTTTCGTGAGTTTTTACAATTGAAAATTTTGCTGGTTATGTTATAATATAGTATGGAGTAATTTCCAAGGAGGATATAGCAAATGAAAAAGGTTTTAACCCTTATTTTAGCAATGCTTTTAGCACTTACCCCCGTGGTTTCCTCCGCTCTTTACGGAGACTTTGATAATGACGGTGCGGTAAAATCAGGCGACATAATCACACTCGCAAGACATATTGCAAACTTTGATGGGTATGAAACAATTGACACAGAGCTTGCTGACGTTAACAATGACGGAGAAGTATCAATTGTAGACGGCCTTATCCTCAAGAGACACTGGGCAGGCTGGCACTCATACCAGGAGCTTCCTTTCACAGGTGCAACAGAGGAAGAAAAGTTTGACGACTTCATCAATGTAAGAAGTGACCTTTCAAATCTCTACAACAAGATTCAGAACAACGAAACAATCAATGTAGTTTACTACGGCGGTTCTGTAACAGTTGGTTTCGGTGCAGGTCTTGAACACGGTGTTTCCAACGGTACCGGCACTGCAGAGCAAACATCATGGCGTGCTCTTACATTCAATTGGCTTAAGAACACCTTCCCGAATGCAAGCTTCACTCAGCATGCTGCTTCCTGCGGCGGTACAGGCTCACACTTCGGCGCATTCAGACTTGAAGGCGACGTTCTTGCAAAAAACCCAGATATTGTATTCATTGAATATGTAGTTAATGACTACTACAGCGGCACTTTCAGCGACGGTATGGTTACTCTGTATTATGAATCAATGGTTCGCAGAATCAGAGAAGCTTACCCTGATTGTGAAATCTTCCCTGTATATACCATCGACAATGCACGCGCGCAAGCACTCAAGAATACCCCCACAGTGCTTTCAGATTGTGCAGCTGCACAGGAAAGAGTTGCCGAAAAATATGACCTTACTTCATTTAACGTAGGTGGTGCTCTTCTCGACACCATCAACAAAGAAGAGGGAGGCTTCACTACTGCTAACTGGTACAAATATGTTTATGACTCAGTGCATCCCGAAAACGAAGGTTATAAGGTTTATGCTGACCTCATTATCAAGTATCTTGATGAATATCTCTGCGGAGATATCACAAGCACCTACGCAGATGAGGTTGTAGATTATGAAACACCTATTGGATATGTAGTTTCTAAGACAAAAACCTTTGATCCTCAGCTTGTTGTACTTAACAAGTATTCAGCTGTTGAAAGCTTCAAGAATATCTCAGTAAACAACTCATCTGTATACCCAGGCAGCACAATGAAGGGCTATATGTACCCGACATCTGCCGATAACGAAATCGTATTCAAATTCACCGGTACAGGTGTTGACCTTGTAATGGGTAACTTCGCATTTGAATATTCTCTTGACGGTGGCGAGACAAAGACTTATGCAGTAAACGACGGCAACGCTCCCAAGAGATTTATTGACGGTCTTGAACCCACTGAGCACACATTAAAGATTAAGTTCTTAGGTAAAATTGTTGACGGTGCTATTGATACAAGCACTGTAACAGAAACCTCACTCAGAGCTTTCCTTGTTGAAGGCATTAAATAATACAAGGTTTTACAAACAGGAGCAGCAATAGTTGCTCCTGTTTTTTCTTGTCTGCACTTTATGTCATAGTCACTCTGACTCCCGCATAATGTTTTAATAAAAGAGTCGGGGTGCGAAATGGAATCAAGTGCAAAAAAACTGTTTTCGGGTGGTCTGCTGTTAAGTCTTGCCGCCCTTTTGATGCGGACAATAGGCGTTGGCTTCAATGTGTATGTTACGGGCAAAATCGGTGCGGCAGGTATGGGCCTGTTGTCACTTATAATGAGTGTTTACTCCCTGTCTGTCACCTTTGCGGTGTCGGGAATATCTCTTGCCACCACACGCATCACTGCCGAAGCGCTGGGTGCGGGGAAACAAAGCGATATCCGTTTTGCAATGAAACGCGCTCTCGTATACTCCCTTGCATTCGGACTTGCTACATTTTTTGTTCTTTTCACCTGTGCAGATTATATCGGAATAACCTGGCTTGGTGACAAAAGAGCCGTAAACTCTATCAGGCTGTTTGCCGTAAGTATGCCCTTTATATCAATGTCTGCGGCAATGCAGGGATATTTTACGGCTCTTATGAGAGTGGTAAAATCAGCATCCTCACAATTCTTCGAGCAGCTTGTAAAGATAAGTGTTACTTCCCTTTTGCTCGTGCTTGTTGCACCAAAAGGTCTTGAATACGCTTGTATGGCAGTTATCGGTGGCGGAACCGTTGCGGAAATCGCCTCGTTTATCTACTGCTTTGTTGCTTATAAATACGATATATACAAGCATTTTCACAAATATAAGAATCCTCCGTCAAAAGGTATTATGCAAAAAATTTTTCATATTGCTCTCCCCGTTGCTTTTTCCTCGTATCTGCGCACAGGACTTGTCACCCTTGAACACATGCTGATACCCAGAGGATTAAAAAAATACGGTGCCGGAAGTAATCACGCCCTTGAAACTTATGGGATACTTCAGGGTATGGTTTTGCCTATTATATTGTTTCCTACTGCATTCTTGTCATCATTCAACCTTTTGCTCGTGCCTCAGATATCAAAGGCAGCAGCACGCGGAGAAAGAGGACATATAACCTACATAGGTGAGCGCTTTTTGCGATTTACTATGATGTTTTCGATTGGCGTTTCTGCCGTTATGATATGTTTTTCCCACGAGCTTGGATATGTTATATATAAGAGTCACACCGCCTCGGATTTTATCAAAACGGTAGCACCGCTTATCCCGATAATGTACCTTGACAGTGCTGTTGACTCTCTGCTCAAGGGACTTGACGAACAACTTTTCAATATGAAAATCAATATAATTGACGCAAGTGTTAGTGCCCTCTTTGTCTGGTTACTCTGCCCGAAAATAGGAATAATGGGCTACATTGTAACTATTTTTGCAAGCGAAATCTTCAATCTTTCCTTAAGCGGCGTCAGACTTCTGAATATTACGGATATCAAAATTAAAGCTCTCTCATTTCTGATAAAACCGCTTATTTGCTCCTTTGCCGCCACTACTGTTACAAAATTTATTCTTGAATCGGTAAAGGCTATTGCCTTTTCCTATCTTTCCTTGTTTGTCCACATAGCACTTGCGCTTTTCACATATATCACATTTCTTATTGTTACAAACACCCTCACAAAGGATGACAGATTATGGATAAAATCTCTCGTTATGCGGGCAAAAAAGTAAAAAAGTGTTTACAAAAGGCGTTTCAGGATATATAATATCAGATAGATACTTAATTTTGGAGGAAATTATGAAAAAAACTGTTCTCAGGGAATATGCAAAGCTGATTGCCCGCGTCGGCGGAAATATAAAAAAGGGTGACGAGGTTATAGTAAGATGTGAGCTTGATCAGCCCTCTTTTGTTGAAATGCTTGTAGACGAATGCTACAAGGCAGGAGCAAAAAAGGTTGAAGTCGATTTTACGCATCAGGCACTTACAAAAATTCATATCCGTCACAGAAGCGTTAAGGTATTGTCAACAGTTGAAAACTGGGAAAAGGAAAAGCTTGAACACAGAGCAACCGTTTTACCTGTTATGATATATCTTTTAAGCGAAGACCCCGACGGACTAAAAGGCATCAACCGTGAAAAGCAGGCCCGTGGTGAGCAGGAAAGATATAAAGTAATAAAGCCTTTCCGCGACAGAATGGAAAACAAGTATAAGTGGTGTATTGCCGCAGTTCCGGGCAAAAAGTGGGCAAAAAAGGTATTCCCCGAGCTACCTGTAGGCAAAGCAGTCGAAAAACTGTGGGAGGCCATCCTTTATACGTCTCGTGCAAACGAAAACCCGATTGAAGCCTGGGAAAAGCATAACGCAGAGCTCGAGTCAAGATGTAAATACCTTAATTCAAAAAACATCCGCACACTTGTATATAAGTCTTCAAACGGTACCGACCTCAGAGTAGGACTTATCCCCGAAGCACAGTTTATGGGTGGCGGTGAATACACTTTAAGCGGCGAATTTTTCAATGCCAACATTCCAAGCGAGGAAGTGTTCATAACACCCAAAAAGGGCGAAGCCGAGGGAATTGTATACTCCACAAAGCCACTCTCCTACAAAGGTGAGCTTATCGAGGACTTTTATGTAAAATTCAAAGATGGTAAAGCATATGAAGTCGGTGCAAAAAAGAACGAGGAGCTTCTTAAAAAGCTGATTTCTATGGATGAGGGTGCCGCCTATCTTGGAGAATGTGCGCTTGTTCCCTACGATTCGCCTATCAGAAACTCGGAGATATTATTCTATAACACTCTCTTTGATGAAAACGCCGCCTGTCATCTTGCTTTTGGCGAAGGCTTTTCAAACTGTCTTGCCAATTACGACAAATACACATTGGAAGAATGCCGTAAAATGGGCATAAATGACTCTATGATACATGAGGACTTTATGATAGGAAGCAAAGACCTTGATATAACGGGAATTTGCGAAAATGGCGATGAAATTGCTATTTTCAGAAACGGCAACTGGGCATTCTGAGTATTTAACCAAAAAGGTCACTTCAATTAGAAGTGACCTTTTTTATTGGCAAATATTACTTAGTCCATATAAGCCTGAGCAGCTGCAAGATTATCAAAGAATACTACCTCAGTGATTACAAATGAGGTGTTTTCCCCGGGAGCTTTAATCCAGGGTCTTACAGTAATTATAAGTTCGTTCTTATAATCAGTCTTCGCCTTTCCTGCAAGATATCCGCTCATATTAACGAGTATTGATTTAGAAACACTTGAACCGGTTGCACTGCCTGCAGCCATATCAGCTGCACCGGTTGCCTTTGCCGAAACCGTACCAACGCCTGTGTTTGATGCATTATACTTTATTACAGCATAAGGATTTGTATACCAGTCAAGATTCTTGTTATACGCATTGAGAAGTTTTATTGCGCGTGATTCGTTCTTTGCTCCCTCAAAGCTGAAAGGAACAAATGTGATGCTGTTATCTGCTTCAACTGTCGCTCTTACAAGGGAAGCATCAATAATCTTTTTAAGATCATTGCCCTTTAAGATTATTGCATCTGTTTCTCTTGCAAGTACATCAGACTTATCTACGTCAGCAGCACCGATATATGCTACAAAACGCTTTATCATTGTTGCAACTTCTGCTCTTGTTGCATTGTTCTTGGGCTTGATTGTCTTATCAGAGTAACCACCAATGATGCCGTTCTTTGTGCAGAACTTAATACCATCTGCATATGCGGGAGTTATGCTTGCAGCATCTACAAAATCAACTGCTGTATCAAGTGTTCCTTTTCTGTAGAGCATATCTGCATATCTGTACAGCATATCGCCCATTTCTTCTCTTGTTGCATTTTCGTCAGGTCTGAACTTGCCCCCTGCAGCTACTATGCCGTTCTTTTCTGCCCAGTATACGCCCTGAGCATACCACGCATTCTGATTTACGTCTGTGTATGTGCTGACTCCCTTTGCAGTATTTCCTGCAAGACGGGAAAGCACTGTTACAAGCATCGCACGGGTCATTTTACCATTTGGTGAAAATTCCTTGGCACTTGTTCCGTTGAAAAGTCCCTTGAGCACAACGTAGTCAATTGCTCCTCTGCCCCAGAAGTCCTCTGCAACGTCTTCAAATACTGCTACTCCATTATCCTTTGGAATGCAAAGCTTATACATATCGCCGAAAGGTTCTTTTTCTGTTACATAGAATGTTGAACCGATTTCGGAACCGCGGGCAACACCTATGCGGATTGTGGTTTCGTTATACTGTCCGACAAACGGACCCTGTCCGCCCATCTTTTTACCCTCTTCCATAAAGTATGTATTATCGTGGAAGTTAAACTTATCATTAGTGGACGCAACAACGCTGTTTGCGCTTCCTCCTGCAAAGAAGTATACATTGTCTGAGACACTGTTGTTCTCGCAGAACATACCCTTATTGTTTGCTCCGTAGAAGAAACCGCCGGCACCGATCCAACCGCCTGCAATTTTGTCCGTGAGGTTGCTGCCGGGTCTCTGGTGAGAGAAACCGTAACCGAGGAAACGGTCATAGTTGTTATGTACCTGCATATTTGCAAGCATACCGGGATAACCGCCTCCGGCTGCAATTCCAAGCCATACCTCGGAGCCTGTGTTTGCATATTCTGCAACGTTGTCTTCAATTGTAAGATCTCTTATAGTAACACCGCCCTGGCTCTGTGCTGTCCAGCAGCAGTCATAAACCTGACTTGCATAGTTGTTACGGATTGTAAAGCCCTGGCTGCTACCGTAAGATTCAACTGCGTTTCCGTAGCGAACATAATGGTCTCCCTCGCCGAAGCCGGGCTGTACATTTCCGCCTATCCACTTGAATATGCAATTCTGTACTGTGGTATTTTTAACATTTAAAACGCCTACGCCAAAGCTTGCGCCAAATACTTCAATGTTATCTATGACGATGTCTTCAGCACCTTTTATGGGCTGAGCAATGCCATCAATTACAATATCTCTGTTTTCCACTAAATCTATTGCAGTTGAATGGTCAAGGAGTTCGATTGAGGAAAATACTGCGCCCGGGTTACCGCCGTTGCAGTGGAGATAAAGAACTTCGTTTTCAAAATCGTGATAGAATTCAAGATTTCCCGTAAGGTCCTGAGGGCCGGCAAAATCAGAACCCGGAGCTGTCTGATAATGCTCGAGGCCATTGAATACAGGGCCGTTATCTACACGTTTTGTTCCCCTTAGCATCTTTGAGACGAAAATACCCCATGCACGACCGCCGTCGAATATAATTGCACCAACATTAGTCTGGATACCACCGACTGTACCTAAATACTGATATACATCTTCGTATTCTGTCTTTTTCCACATTTCAACACTTGATGCATCAACAGAGCAAATGAGCTTGGGCTTTGCACCCTCTCCGTATGCGGAAAGAGTGAGACCGGAGCGAATCTGAAGTGGCGCTGTGGTTCTCCATGTGTCACCACGTTTTAAGAAGATACCGTCACCGGGCTTGAAGCTTTTCTTGTTTATTATTTCAGCACTTTTCCATGCTGTCGCAGGTGTAAGACCATCATTATTGTCATCACCTGTGCTTGACGAAATATAGTATGATGTGCCACTTACAGTCACATTTGCAGGTGTCTTTTCAATTTCGGCAATTTTGGCTTCAATTTTCGCATTATATTCATTAATGAGATCCATATCTGCTTCACCGAAATAGTAGTTTTTCCCTTCTTCAGCGGCAAATACCACCACTGATGAGAAAATGCAGAGTATCGCAAGTAGAATTGCTAAAAACTTTTT
>JAZSET010000073.1:0-65098 GCA_045531795.1 Eubacteriales bacterium
GTTTGGCACCTCGATGTCGGCTCATCACATCCTGGGGCTTGGAGAAGGTCCCAAGGGTTCGGCTGTCCGCCGATTAAAGTGGTACGCGAGCTGGGTTCAGAACGTCGTGAGACAGTTCGGTCCCTATCTGTCGTGGGCGCAGGATATTTGAGAGGAGCTGACCTTAGTACGAGAGGACCGGGTTGGACATACCTCCGGTGCATCGGTTGTTCTGCCAAGGGCACAGCCGGGTAGCCGCGTATGGATGTGATAAACGCTGAAGGCATCTAAGCGTGAAACACACCTCAAGATTAGATATCCCATAGCATAAGCTAGTAAGGTCACTTGTAGACTACGAGTTTGATAGGTCAAGTGTGGAAGCGCAGTAATGCGTGCAGCTGATTGATACTAATAGACCGAGGGCTTGAACTTACAATGTGAGTATACACTCACTTGAAGGTTCGTTCGTGTTCCTTCTTCCTTTATTCGATTTTCTATGAGCATTTTTGCAAAATATATGAAGCACCGAAGGGTGAAATATATGCACCTTTAGCTCAGTTGGTAGAGCAACTGACTCTTAATCAGTGGGTCCCGGGTTCGAATCCCTGAAGGTGCACCAAAATTGTATATTCCATGGTAAGAACAGTTGCGAGAGCAACAGCCGTCTTAATCATGTGGTAACGCGATGCATCGCGGGGGTCAAATCCCTGAAGGTGCACCAAAGAAGTCAGTGTCATTAGCGATGAGGGTCCACCCGTACCCATTCCGAACACGGCAGTTAAGCTCATCTGAGCCGACAATACTTGGCTGGAAGCGGCCCGGGAAGATAGGTCGATGCTGACACAAAAGCAGGAAACCGAAAAGAAGTTGGTGTTATTAGCGGTGAGGGTCCACCCGTACCCATTCCGAACACGGCAGTTAAGCTCACCAGAGCCGACAATACTTGGCTGGAAGCGGCCCGGGAAGATAGGTCAACGCCAACACAGAATTTTCGGTTCCTGTATTTTAATTTAAAGCCATATATTCCTCCTTAGCTCAGTTGGTTAGTACGACTGTAAGTAAAAACACCGGAAATTTAGTGGCTAACGGGGGAGTTAAAAGAATTAGCTAAATTTCCACAATATTCCTCCTTAGCTCAGTCGGTAGAGCGCATGACTGTTAATCATGATGTCGCTGGTTCGAGCCCAGCAGGGGGAGCCAAGAAAAACACCTGAAACCATGGGTTTCGGGTGTTTTTTTTGCGTTTAGGCAGAAAAATCTTTATGGTGCTTTTGCTTACACTCGCTCCCACTCATACGACCGACTGTTAACCATAAAAATATGTGCGATTGTTGTAGACTTTTATCACTTCAAATTCAAATTATCTCTCTGAAAAATGAAAATCGCACGAGTATACAAAAACAAAACATGGAGGAACACTTTATGAGTGAATCAAAAATTATAGCTATTACAAATCAAAAAGGCGGAGTTGCAAAAAGCACCACAACTGTTAATCTCGGGGTAGGTCTTGTGAAGCTTGGAAAGAAGGTCCTTGTTATTGATGCCGATCCGCAAGGCAGTCTTACAGTAAGTTTGGGATATAAAAATCCTGACGAAATTGATAATACTCTTTCAAATTTAATGCAAAACATTTTGGAAGAGACAGAATTCAATTGTAGCGATTATATTATCCACCACCCCGAAGGCATTGATTTAATACCGTCAAATATTGAGTTGTCCGGAATGGAAATCAGTCTTTTTAACGCAATAAACCGTGAGCAAATCTTAAGCAAATGCATCGCACCGCTTGGAGATCGTTATGATTACATCCTTATAGACTGTATGCCGTCTTTGGGACTTATGACTATTAATGCTTTGTCAGCTGCCGATAGTGTGCTTATTCCCTGCCAACCAAATTTCCTTTCAACAAAAGGTTTGAATTTATTGCTTAAATCTATTTCAAAAGTGAAAAGGCAGATAAAT
Organism: Eubacteriales bacterium; assembly: GCA_045531795.1. Classification (GTDB taxonomy): domain Bacteria; phylum Bacillota; class Clostridia; order Oscillospirales; family CAG-272; genus UBA4717. Next base: position 1,942 of record JAZSET010000073.1, read on the forward strand.
CCTGATCTTGATATACTCGGAATTTTGCTTACTATGGTTGACGGTCGAACCAATAATGCTAAAATTATCAGTTCGTCGCTTCGTGAAACTGTTGGTGCTGACATTCGAGTATTTAATACCGAAATACCGCACTCTGTTAAAATTCCCGAAAGCAGTTTGATTGGAAAAAGTATCTTATTCTATGATAAACGATGTAAAGCATCAGTAGCATATGAAGAACTTTCAAGGGAGGTAGCTTTAATTGAAGGACACTAAGAAAATAGATTTAGGTCTTACCGGATATAACGAATTATTTGGCGAAGATAAGTCTAAGGAGCAAAAGAAGCAAATAAAAATATCTGAAATTCCCTTGCATTTGATTGATGATGCTCCAAATCATCCCTTTAAGGTGAAAATCGATGAAGATATGTATAAGCTTGTCGATAGCATTAAAGAAAATGGAATTATAGTCCCCGCTATAGTCAGACATAAGGATAATGGCAGATATGAACTTGTTGCCGGTCACAGAAGAAAAAAAGCTTGTGAGCTTGCAGGTATTCCAACTTTAAAATCAGAGATTCGAAAACTTAGCTATGATGAAGCCGTTGTAATGATGGTAGAATCCAATTTTCAAAGAACAAAGCTTTTGCCAAGTGAGCTTGCTTATTCCTATCGTATGAGAATGGATGCCTTAAAGCGTCAAGGAAAACGAAGTGATTTAACTTCGTCTCCAGCGGAGACAAAGTTAAGAACAGATGAAAAGCTTGCTTTAATGTCAGGTAATAGCCGTGCACAGATTCAAAGATATATCAGATTAACCGAACTTATTAAAGAGCTTCTTGATATGGTTGATGAAGAAAAGATAGGCTTTCGCCCCGCTGTAGAACTGTCATATCTTTCGCAAGATGAGCAGAAGCTTCTTCTCGACACCATAAAAAGTGAGGACGCAACCCCTTCTCTCGCACAGGCACTTAAAATGAAGCAGTTTTCAAAGGACGGAAAACTTGATGCAGATAAAATCCTTGAAATAATGTGTGAGAGAAAACCTAATCAGGCAGAAAAGATTACATTTAAAGCCGAGTCTTTGAGAAAATATATTCCTAAAAGTATCATCTCTCCCAAAGAAACCGAGGAATATATAATCAAAGCATTGGCACATTACAGAGAGCATATGAGAGGAGAAAAACATTGAGAAAAATATATGCATATACAAAGGACAACCGTAGTCCTGTAGAAGAATTTATAAAAGCTACAAATGACAAGATTAAGGAAAAACTCATATTTCAGATGATCTACATAAAGAACGAAACAAACCCTTTTTGCGAACCTTACGTAAAGCACTTTTCAATGGAAAGGTACAGAAGGATGTATGAGCTTCGCCTAAAGGCAGCGGAAACTATGATTAGAATAGTTTTTTATGAGCATGATGGTGAAATTGTATTTCTGCACGCTTTTCATAAGAGAGATAAAAAGGATACGGACAAAGGTCTTGAAAGCGCTTTGAAGATACTCGAAAGCATAGTTGATAAGGACGGCAAAATCCCAAAAGAAAATAAAAAGGAGTTGAAGCTGTATGATTAATGCAGTATTGTGGCTCGGTAAGATAAAGTACGAAAGCGGTCTTGCCATGAACTTTGCAAAAAACAATATCCGCATAGTTGATGAAAACTTTGAAGATATAGAGGATTTTATCGACAGGTTTGACTCGCTTGATACTAATGTTGATGTTCTCGTTATAGCCGATGCCGTTATTCTCAGTGCTGACAGAAAAAAGCTTTTTCAGCGAATCAGGCAGATAGAACCTAATATTCGCATCATTATCGTATTCCCCGGTTACAGAAACCAGTATATCGAAGAGCAGATATCCGAGTACCGCAATGTGTACGGAATATCCGATATCATATATGAAGGTCGCGGACTCGATGAGGATTACTTTTCGGATGTTATCAAAAAGGGATACATTTACGATTACGAAGTGAATGTTTATGACGAAGAGGAAAAGAACGAAGCTCCTCAAATATCCGAGCCTAAATGTATCACTATCGGAGTTTTGGGATTTACTCATGGTTGCGGCGTTACAAGTACTGTCATAAATGTTGCGGAATCAATTGCAGGCACTCAAAATATACAGGTCCGAGCCATTGATTTTTCGGGTACGGGAAGTCTTCGATTTGCAAAGTCAAAAAAGGTTACATACATCGTCCATTCGGATATTGATGTGGCAAGAATAAAAAAGACAAGCGGCGCTATTGTATATGACTTCGGTACACCCTTCAACATCTCATCAAAGGGTAAGCTTTTAAGTCACAATGACTCATTTGACGAGGAAAAGATTAAGCACTTCAAAGAGTGCGACCTAAAAGTTTGTATGTGCTTTTCCGACAGCTGGCACATAGGAAAACTGAAATATTTCTTAAACGATAAGCTTTGGAGCAGGGAAATTGATGATAGTTTCATAATATTACTTGATAAAGTCCCGAGAGATTCCGAAGTTCGTCGTTTGAGGATAAATATATACGGCAGAAACGATATGGCTTTTGCAGAGAAAATAGCAAGTCTTTTTGCCGAAAAGGACGGTGAATAACAATGTTTCGTATTTAGAAGAAGACCACAAAAACAAAATACCGTAAAGGAGATTAAAGAAATGAAAACAGCAAAAATTCTTTTAACGGCATTTCTTGCTATTCTCACTTTAACAGGAAGTGTGTTTGCAAGCGATGCTCCCGTGACGGATATTCCCGAACCGCAAGAAGTGGTGGCGAGTATTGTTGATAGCAAAATGGTTATCGAAAAGATTTATGTTATGCCAAAAGGCAGTGATGAATCTGTTATCCCGAAGGACAACTTTATCGAGAATGAAATCATTTTTGTTTACGATGAAGTCAAGGTAACCGACAATTCCAAAGAAGAGTCCAAAGAGCATACCGAGAATGTCAGCTACAACACATCCACAAATGACGCAGAAACCGTTGTAGCATTATTCGCCCCTTCCCTTGATGTTTCAACGGAAGACGGTTATACCGGCACTCTCACTTTTGACCATTCCACCCTCGAACTTGTGCCTGCCGGATATAGCAGCCGCAAGTTTACTGTCTCGGAAGAAAGAAATTATCCCAATCTTGCTTCTGCCGACACATCCCTTGTGCCTAAAACTATCGACAAAGACGGAGTAACATTAACCCTTGCCAATATCGAATGGGTATCCTCTGTCGGTGAAACGGTTGACGGCACAGAAGTCCCTGTAAGATATACCGCAAATGCAGTGTACACGGGAACAGCAACCAAAACCTATGTAAACGGATATACCGCAAGTGCCGATTACAAAGGCACGGTTACAAAGATTTTGGATGATACCGTTACATACACAGTAGTATTTAAGGAGGAAATGCCTATTATGATTACAGACGATAAGACAACAGATACCGATGTAACCAAAAAGGACAACAAGGTTGGTACTACGGGAATTGTTGTAGGTTCTATTGCCGGTATTGCAGTTCTCAGTGCGGGCGGTTATACTCTTTACCGCTTTATTCGTAAGAAAAGGAAGGGATATTAAATGAAAAAATTGACACTTCTTTTATCCCTCGGTCTTGTACTCGCCCTTTCCATATCGGCATCTGCCGCAGATTATGTGGCTTACTCACCAAACAGCACCATTTTCGGTACTCCCACATCGGTAAATGTTGTGACAGTCGGAAACAACGTGAACAAGGAAGCACTTGACATCAGTAAAAACAGTGCCCTTATTCCGCCTGCTTTCGGAAGTGCCACAAGCAATCTTCGTGATAGCGGAACACCGCTTACTCCCAACCTTGCAACTGTGTATAAGGATAATCCTCAAGCCCCTAACGTTGTAGGCGGTGCTACCGAACAACCCACAGTAACAGTTACAAGCAATGTTCCGAGTTCGAGCATTACAGGTGGAAGCGGTATTACAGTCATTCCCGGAAACATCAATACGGATATTTACGAGGATTACTACACCGGACATACTTTTACCGAAGTGACGGAGGATATGTACTACAGCGGCGGATATATCGCAAAGCTTAGTATTCCCGACATCAATCTTTCGGTCAAGGTATATGAAGGCACTACAAGCTCCGCACTTTCCAAAGGTGCAGGTCATTTTAAAGAAACGTCTATCTGGGACGGCAATGTTTGTATTGCCGGACACAACAGAGGTGTAAATAACCATTTTGGAAAGATACATGAGCTTGATCTCGGTGCAACTATCAAGCTTACCACCAAAAACGGTACTCGAAAGTACGAGGTATTTAGTATCGAAAAGATCTCGGTAGATGATACAACCGACCTTCAAAACACAAGTGATAATATCATCACCCTTATTACTTGTGTCGAAAATCAATCTGACTACTACCGTTGGTGCGTTAAAGCACAAGAAGTCTAATATTTTTAAGTAGGCAAAGCTCAAAAATCACTATACGAGGAGGAATTTATATGAGGAGTAAAATGTATTTCCTTATTGGACTTCTCTGCGGTGCATTATTTTTCGGTGGAACAGCAGTTATGGCAAATTCCGGTGTTCTTGCACAAATTACATCGCAAATCTTTTTCCTTAACGGAGAAAAGACCGAGCTTTTCGCCTATAATATCGGCGGCAATAACTACATCAAACTTCGTGATGCAGCGGCAATCTTCGGTGCGGATATCAGTTATGAAGCTGAAACAAACAGTGTACACATATCAACTGACGGAAGCGAGATACCCGAAGATGATACCGTAAAAGAAGAAGTTCCTGAGAAAAACTCGGAAGGTCAGCAAATAATCATTTCGGGGGATGCTTTTTCAAAAGAAAACTTTTCTGAAAATGCAAACGAAAGTATCTTTGATGCCGTCTACACAAATGATGCCTACAACGCTATGAGACAGACTGTTACAGATACGAAAGCCATAATCATGGGCAATAACGAAAACGGCTTTAATCCTGCATATACATATGCTCATTTTGTTGATAAGGACACTACCTTTGAATCTATGGGACAAACCGATACTGCAATGCAGTCGGTAGCAGCGGGACTTTCGGGATATTACATATATTCTTTCAGTGCCGAACCTAATGTGAAAAACTTATATGAGTATCCCGGATACCGCATACTCACTGTACGCATAAATCCCAAGTTCCAAAAGGCAAATGATGCAACAGATGAATTTGTAGATACCCTTTCTTCTTTATCCGAGCGAGAAAAGGTAAAACGCATCGCAGACTATATTGCCGACCGCATAATTTACAAGGACGAAAATGTTGCGGGAATAAATGAGGTATTTACTTCTGATGCTCCCGTCAATGGAATTTGCGGCACATATGCAAATGCATTTATCTACTTGTGTCAGAGAGCAGATATACCCTGTGTTTCGATTAAAGACGCAACTCACGCATGGAATGAGGTATATATTGAAAACAAATGGCACACAGTGGATATAAGCTACTATGATGTCGCACGTACCGATGAATCCTTATTCTCGGTGAATTATCCGAGAACAGATCCCAATAAACACAAAACGGAATTTGCCAAAGAGCTGCTTGTACCGAATAGTACACTGACAGACTAATTCCATATGAAACTTTAAGCAGACTGAAAAAACGGTCTGCTTTTTGTATTTTAAGAAGGAGGACACTAAGATGTCGAAAACTAAACAAACGAGCAAGAAGTTACTGTGCCTGTTGCTCGCACTTATGACACTTCTTTCGGTGATTCCCATTACACCGGTAAGTGCAGAAACACTTTCAGACGGAAAATCCAAAACAGTAACTATCAAGCTCAACGAAACACATTATATCCTTGAAACCGTAGGCGGCACAAAACTTCAAGGACAGTCTTGGACTTATACAAGTGATACGGGAATACAAGGTCCTGCTTACTGTATAAATTGGGGACTCGATAAGCCGTCTGACACAAAACAGATACCCATTACGGGCAGATATACCGCAACACCTCAAACGATAGGTGCTTTTGCCAATGGTTATCCCCAGCGTTCGCTTGAAGATTTCATAAAAATCAATAAGGGTGATCATCCCCTTGTTGCAAATCTTACTCGCGAAGAGTATGTTGCAGCAACTCAGGCAGCGGTGTGGACAACGCTCGGTCAGCTTCGCATTGAAGGCACTCAGTGGTCAAGCGGCAGAGATACACTGCTCATTCCCGATGAGAGCGATCCCTCGGCACTTCGTGCTTATGAAGCACTTAAAATCATTCTTTACAATGCATCGTTCTGGACAAAGCCGTTAAATGCAGGTATGCACATTCGTCTTGGCAGAACGCAAGCCGGTAATGTGCTTAATATCGAAGATGCAAACGGGCTTATCGGTGCAGAACAGAACGGTATGTACGGCATCGAAAAAGAAACAATAGACGGCGTAGAGTATTATACCCGTACCTTTGTTGCTTCGAGTGCTACATCCACATACAAAAGCAACTACTCCATAAATTTAAGGCTCGATAATTCCCCTGAAGGAACAATCGTTACAAACCTTAACAACGAAAAGCTTACCTCTTGGCAGGCTTCGGGACAAACATATTGGGTAGTTCCTACTCCTCTTCACGAAGTTACAACCATGAACGAAAATGGCTCGGAATATGCAGGCGATTTCAAAGTATGTATCCCTGTCAGAAACACTCCCGAAAGCGGAAATATCACTTTCGTTGCTTCTGCTACCATTTCTCAGTTCAATATCTACTTTGCCAACAATACAACCGATACAGAGCAAAGTTTCATTATTGCCGATCCTATGTACGCACCTATGTCCTGCACAGGTCAGATGAAGTGGGAAAAGGTTACCTCCCCTTATGGCAGACTTGTTGTAAACAAGGTTGACGGAATGGGAAATCCCTTGCAGGGTGCGATATTCTCCCTTGTAGGCTCGAACGGCAAAACCTATGACGGTACAAGCGATATTTCCGGTCAAATCGTATGGGAATATCTTGATCCTGCTATTACCTATACACTAAAGGAAACACAGGCTCCCGCAGGATATATCAAAGCGGAAGATGTAACCGTCAATGTCCTTGCAGGCACAACTACCACTATCAGCGTTAAAAACAGCAGTGAAAGAATGCTTAAAATAAGAAAAGTAGACGCACAGAACGGCAATCCGCTTCTCGGTGCCTCCTTCAGACTTGAACAGATAGACGGAAGTTATGTTACCGATGTTACCACAGGGCATAGCGGATATGTCGAATTCTTCGGCAACGAGCTTCCTTATGGCACATATAAGGTGTACGAGAAAACTGCTCCCGACGGATACGAAAAATCCACAGAGGTACGCACTTTCTCTTGGAACGGACAAAGCGATATTACTCTTACCTTTGAAAATGTAAGAACTCCGTCTTTTGTCATCATAAAGAAGGATAAGGACACAAACATTCCTCTTGAGGATGTGGATTTTGAAGTATACAAGGACGGCTCTCTTGTTACTACCGTTACAACAAACTCCGCAGGCTATGCTCATGTAACAGGTTTAACAGAAGGATATTACGAAGTAAAGGAAAAAACTGCACCTAAAGGATATATACTTGATACACAAAAGCACGGTATGTATATAAACCCATATAACCCCGCAGTTGAAAACGATCCCATACTTGTCCTTACAAACAGTAAAAAGCCTGCCCTCACTATCGAAAAACTCGATACAAAGACCTTAAAGCCTATTGCAAATGTACGCTTTGAGGTATATAAGGATACTGTTCTTTTGGGCAGCTATACAACAGGCAGTGACGGACTTGTGGAACTTTGTGACCTTGAAACAGGTACATATACAGTCAAGGAAACAAGAACTCCTTCGGGATATGTACTTCAGAATATTCCTCAGTCTGTGGAGCTTGAAGCAGGTAAAAGTGCTACACTCACTTTCTTCAACCCCACAAAGCCCGGTGTCAGCATTAAAAAGATAGATGCGGACACAGGCAAGGCACTTTCGGATGCGGTATTCAAAATTGAGGGTGTTGATGTTTCCTACCTTAACGAATTTACTACCGATTCTGACGGTGAGATTATCCTCCCTAAACTTGAAGTCGGTGTATATACGGTAAATGAAATTTCTTCCCCTAAAGGCTATGTTAAGAATACCGAAGTACGCACCTTTGAAGCGGCTGAAGACGGAAATGTACAGCTTGTTTTCAAAAACCACAAAAAGCCCTCGCTTAAGGTTACAAAGATAGATGCTGTAACGGGTGAAGCACTTGAGGGAGCAAGCTTTAGAATTTCCAAAGTCGGTGACAGTACAAGGTACTACGATAAGATAACCGATAAGAACGGTTTGATAGAACTTACCGATCTTGATGTCGGTATCTATTCGGTACAGGAAATTTCTGCTCCTGATGGATATCTATTGAACGATACTCTTTACCACGCAGAACTCTTTGCAGGTAAAGAAAGTACCCTTATTGTAGAAAACAAGGCAAAGCCCAGCCTTACAATAAAGAAGTACGACAGTCTTACAGGCTCGCTTCTTTCGGGTACTACCTTTGAAGTTTACAGAGATACAACCCTTATCGGCACATATACTACCGATTACACAGGAGAAATTCATCTGTATGACCTTAAAACAGGTACATATACCGTAAAGGAAGTATCCACAGATGATAACCATATCGTAAACTCCACACCCCAAGAAATCGAGATAACAGAGGACAGTCTTGACACGGCAGTTCTTGTGTTCTTAAATGACCAAAAGCCGTATATGAGACTTGTAAAGCTCGATTCCGGGACCTATAAGGCACTTCCCAATGCCACCTTTAAGTTTGAGAAAATCGGCGGTAAATTCGTAAAAGAATATACGACCGATGAAAACGGCGAAATCAATCTTGACAAGCTTGAAGCAGGCTCATACAAGGTAACCGAGCTTTCTGCTCCCGAAGGCTATCTCATTGACAATGCTGAAAGAACCGTTAAGATCGAGGGCAATGACAGTGCGACATTCGTATTTACAAATACAAAGAAGCCGTCTATCAAGGTGGTAAAATACGATAAGCAGAATGACAAGTACCTTTCGGGTGCCTCGTTCAGAATAGCAAAGATCGAGGATGGCTCCAATTACCTTGACCGCATTACCGACACAAACGGTATTATTGAAATATCCGACCTCGATCCCGGTGTTTACTCGGTTAAGGAAATCAAAGCACCTACAAATTATGTGCTTAACGAAACAGAATACCATGTAGAGCTTTTCCCCGGTAAAGAATCACAAGTCGTAGTTCTTAACGAAGAAAAGCCCAGTCTTAAAATCGTAAAGACTGATGCACTCACCGATAAACCTGTTTCGGGTGTAGGTTTCTTAGTAAGGCTTGCAGACGGAAGTACAGAGAATACCGTTGTAACAGACGAAAACGGCGAAGCACTTCTTTCTCATCTTAACCCCGGCATATATGAAGTTATCGAAAAGAGCGTGCCTAACGGTTATCTTTTAGATTCCGAGCCTAAGCTTGTAACGCTTGAACCTGCAAGAACATCGGTAGTCCGATTTAAGAATTATCCCAAGCCCACGCTTACCGTAAACAAGGTTGACTCCATTACAAATGATCCACTTGAAAATGCAAAGTTCAGCGTTGTTTACGCAAGTAATAACACCTTCTCGGGCGAGATAAACGATCTCGGCACTTTTACCACAGACAAGAACGGTCAGTTTAAGCTCGAAAACCTCAAAGACGGTTGGTATAAGGTAACTGAAACACAAGCACCCGAAGGATATGTACAGTCAAATAAAGTCAAAGAAGTATATATTAAGGGCGGCGAAACAAAAGAGCTTACCTTTGAAAACACACCGCTTTCGGGACTTGTCATCAAGAAAGTCGATGCCGACACAGGCAAGGTTTTGCAGGGTGCAGAATTTATTGTCCGCTATCTTTCGGGAACAAGCGGCAGCGGCGGTACGGTTATAGGCGAATATACAACCTCCGCTAACGGTACAATCGTCATTTCAAGACTGAAAGCAGGTACTTATGTAATCGAGGAAACAAAAGCACCTGACGGATATATCATCGACGATGCTCCCGAAACGGTTTACATCACAGGCAAAGAGCAGGATGTTATCACCGTCACCTTTGAAAACAAAAAGGACGGCGGACTTATCATCAGGAAGCTCGACAGTGTTACAAAGAAGCCCCTTTCGGATGCTGAATTTAAGGTAACCGATTCTGACGGAAAGTTTGTAGCAACTTCCGGCGGTACAGTTTCCTCAAACGGCATTTATACAACCGATAAGGACGGTAAAATTCATATTACAGGCATAGAGGCAGGTACAACACTTGTTGTCACCGAAACAAAAGCTCCCGATGGCTATGTCATTGATACTGCCTCCAAGACTGTAAGAATAGATGCAGACGATACACAAACGCTCACCTTCTACAATAATCCCGACAGCGGACTTCTTATCACAAAACTTGATAAAGAGACCAACGAGCCGCTTTATGGTGCGGTATTTGAAGTGACTGACAGTTCGGGTGCAGTAGTGGGTACTTCTAACGGAAGATATACCACCGATGCAAACGGCATTATCCGCATTACAGGACTTAAACCCGATACCTATGTTGCAACTGAGATTGAAGCACCTTACGGTTATGCACTCATAAGCGAGCCGCAGACAGTAAAGGTAGTTTCGGGTAAGATCCACAACCTTACCTTCTACAATGCTCCCGCAGGCGGACTTGTCATCTCCAAAGTGGATAAAGCCACAGGCGAGCCGCTTTACGGTGCTGTGTTCAAGGTAACAAACAGTCAAGGCACAGTTGTCGGAAATAAGAACGGCAAGTATACTACAAACAGAAACGGCGAAATACATCTTTCGGGACTTGAGCCTGACACCTATGTAGTTACCGAAATCGAGGCTCCCGAAGGATATATTCTTGATGGCGCTCCTCAGACAATCAAGGTAAGATCGGGTGAAACCCATGAGCTTACTTTCGTAAACAAGGCACTTGGCGGTATTCGTATTACAAAGGTTGACGAGGAAACAAGACAGCCCTTGAAGAATGTAAAGTTTGCGGTCGAGTATATGAACGGTAAGAAGATCGGCACATATACCACAAATGCAAGCGGTACTATCAATATCGACGACCTTGTAGACGGCTGGTACACGGTTACCGAAACAAAGGCGGCAGACGGATATATTCTTGATGCAGAGCCGCACGATATCGAAGTCACAGACGGCGAAATCACAAGAGTTACCATTACCAACCGAAAGACCTCTTCTTTCCTTATCCATAAAGTAGATTCTACCACAGGAAAAGGAATTTCCGGTGTTACCTTCCTTATCTCCGACAGATACGGAAATCCCGTAGCACAGTATGTATCCGACCAGAACGGCTATGTCTATACCGATAATCACAACTTTGAAGACGGCAAGTACTATATCCGTGAAATTGCCGTTCCGAACGGTTATGTTCTCGATACCGAAGTCAAGACCTTCTATGTGGAATACGGTCATACAAGCTCGGTTACTTGGTACAATACTCCCATTCAGGCACAAATTCAAATAATAAAGAAGTCGGCAGACGATAACCCTATAAACGGACTTCCCGCAGGCTCGCTTCTTGAAGGTGCTGTGTTTGAAATCTACGACAAGGGCGGCAATATCATGGATACAATAAAGACAGACAAGAACGGCAGAGCAAGCTCAAAGCCGCTTCCTCTCGGACTTTATACTATCCGTGAAACGGTTGCACCTACCTACTACACTGCAAATCAGACACTTATGACGGCACACCTTGAATTTAACGGTCAGATTATGACCTTCGAGGTGCTTAACAAGTCTGTTTCTACAGGTGTATCCGTAACAAAGTACGGATATAACGAAGTAATGCCGAATAATCCCGTTGTTTACACCTTTAAGAACATCGCCAATACATCCACAGTTCCGCTTGACAGCTTCTATTTCAGAGATACACTCCCGTCTGCTATTCGTGCAGAAAAGCTTGTTACAGGTACATTTAATCAGAATCTTTACTACAAGATCGTGTACCTTACCAACTTATCTCGTGGCGAATACAGAACGGTAAACGACAATCTTTCTGCAAGTAAGAATTATGCTATTGATATCTCCAAAGAGGCACTCGGACTTGCCGAGAATGAGTACATTACAGAGATAATGTTTGTGTTCGGAAGAGTCAAAGCAGGCTTTGCACAGGTTGAAACACCTTATCTCTACGCACGTTCCGTCAAAGGTCTTGCAAACGGCTCCAGCTTTGTTAATACTGCCGATGTAGGCGGTGTTTACAACGGTCAGTGGATAACAACCGTTTCGAGATTTGTGACAAAAGTGTACAACTACACCTATATTGAAATGCCGAAAACCGGCTATTAAATCCATGCAAAAAGGGCTGTCGTTAGTGGCAGCCCTTAACCTTTAAGAAAGGAAAAAGTCTATGAAAAACAAAATAATGAAATTCTTTTGTCAGGTACTTCCGTTTATTATTGCCATAGTACCGCTGCTTGCAATAAATGTACTTGCGGTTGATGATATGTGGACTGTTGCAGACCGCATTATTGTCGATGTATATAACAAGATAGCAGGAATCAGTACCATTCTCGCGGCACTTATGACGACTGTTTGCGTTGTCGGAATGAAGCTTTCAAACAATCAGCAAAAGGTCGATCAGAGTGTTGACTGGCTCAAGCGTATTTGGATTGCTTGGGCTATTATCAACGGCATAGGTGCATTCCTTGCTTATGTTGTACCGCTTCTCGACGGTCTTGCGACGATTAAGCCGTAAAATATGAAACATTCGATTAAAAGGTAAGGAGGCGATGTTCTTTGCTTGAACCCATAATGAAAGGGCTTATCGAATGGATATACGGTCTTATAGAGGATATGGCAGACTATGTATTTGGCGATATTATTGACGTATTGACAATGGATATGTCCTACTTCAAAAAAGCAGCACCTATTGTAAATGACATCGCTGAAATAATGCTCGCTCTTGGGTGGGCATTACTTTTGGGAAACCTTGTCTTTCAGCTGTTAAAAAGCATAATGTCGGGAGCAGGCTTTGAGGGCGAAGATCCGCGTACACTTTTTATGCGTACATTCGCTTTCAGTTTTCTGCTCCTCGCTTCTCCGCAGATATGTGAGATGTGCTCTAAAATGACAGGTGTTGTCGTTGCATATCTGAATATCCCGAGAAGCTTTGCTTTTTCAGCGCCGACAGGGATTTTATTTTCAGGTGCGGGAGGTGTCTCATGGCTAATTGCCATAATCGTCAGCATAATTCTCATAGTTCAGCTTGTAAAACTGTTCTTTGATATAGGCGAACGATATGTTATTTCTTGTGTTCTCACCTTTATGGCACCCCTTGCATTTGCTATGGGCGGCAGTAAAAATACAAACGATATTTTCAAGGGCTGGTGCAGAATGTACGGCTCTATGAACTTAATGCTCATTATGAATATCGTTTTTCTTAAGCTCATAGTGAACGCAATGGTCAATATGTGGGCATCAAATATTATTGTTTGGCTCGTATTTGTAATGGCTTTAACAAGAGTTGCACGAAAGATTGACGCTCATATATCCAAAATCGGTCTTAATCCAGCACAGACAAGTAATAGTGTGGGTGTAAGATTCCCCGGTGGAACAACGCTTGTTGTTGTCAAAACTCTCGCCTCACTCTTCGGTAAGAGTGCTGCCAATATGAAAGGCGGCGGTGGCGGTAATTCCGGCGGCGGTGGTTCTTCACATCATCACCATACAGGCGGAAATCCTTCCGGTAACGGCGGCAGACCTCGTAATTCTAGTCCTCCTCCACAACCCGGCGCGATGAGTACTCCTACGGGAGATGCGAATGTAAATGTATCTGTAAACAGTAAGAGTCAGGTTACAAAAGTAAGTTCTCCTATCGGCAATATTGCAGGAAGACAAGCTGGCGGTGCGGTAAACAATAACCGAGTCGGCGGTAATACCACAAATGCCGATAACAGAACATCCCCACGTGGTGAAGGTCGCAGCGGAGAAAACTCCGAAAGAGACAGAAACAATCCTTCGGGCAATCGTCAAAGACCTGCAAATGTCGGCGGAACGGTTATCGTACAGAACGGACAGGGCGGTGTTCAAAACAAGGCTAAAAACATTACCTCTGTTCCCGCAGTTAAGAGTACAGTCCAACCTAGCGACAAGAGAAGCAGTGCATCTCACGATAAGTCTCAATCGGATATCGGAAGAGAAATACACGACAATTCCCGTCAGAACACACAGACGGCAGGAAGAATTACCACACTTGCCAAAGGTAAAGGAAAGGGTGCTCCCGTTCCTATGCCTCAAGCGGTATCTCCGAGTTCTACGCAGACTGTTATTAACGGCAATTCCAATGGTGTCAATGTACAAAGCGGTACTAATATAGGAGTTCCCGAAACAAGAAGCGTGCCTAAAAATGTTACTGTACCCGTTGTAAGTCACCGTCAAAGCACAGGCAGAGTATCGGGAACAGATACCTTTACAGACCGTCAAGTAGTGTCAGGCACAAATAATACCGATGTTAATGTACCAAACAATAACGGCACTGCACACGGTTCTACGCAAAGCAGAGGTACAGTTGTAAATCAATCAAGTGTCGGTATGTCTGAACACAGAAGTGTATCGAGCGTTTCTTCTCACTCATCATCTTCTTCATATGTAAGCACAAACGGCAGAAAAATCGATCCTGAATACAAATTTGGAAGATACGATCCCGCCGCAGCTAACCGCAAGGGCAAGAGAAATTATTATTCCAAAGACACCGAAACTGTAAAACGGCAAAGTGAACACAAGCGAGGTGAGGAAAATGGAACAGCAGGAAAAAAGCACAGGACAAAAGGCAGCCAGAGGAGCACAGATAGCAGGCGGAATAGCTAAAATCGCCATAGGTGTTGCTTCTCAAAACTATGCTCAGGCACTTATCGGTGCTATCGAGGTAATCCCTTGGAAAAAGGTTTTTACCGTTATCGGAGCATTTCTTTTTCTTCTTCTCATTCCCATACTTATTATCGCTTCTTTGCCGCAGATACTCATAAATTGGGCATTTTCCGGCTTTGATGACCTTATTTCCCGAAACGAACACGGAACGGAAATCGTAAGCCATTACTACGAAGTGCTTGATGAACAAGAGGAAGGTGTAGAGCCGGATATCAATTTCCTTATATGCCTTGATGCAGTACGCACAAATCAGGATGTAGAGAGTATGACAGAGGCGGATGTGGAAAACGCTATTTCTAACAGTTTCACAAAAGATGATGAAACGGGAGAAATATACAACAAAACGCACGATGAAATAATGGAGGATTACGGATTTACCGATGAGCAAAAGAATTGGGTAAATCTGATGTACAACACCATTACAGGTCAAAAGATTACCCCTGACAGTGAGTTTATAGATCCTGATAGACTTGAAAACTACGATGGGGTAACTCTTGACGGGCTTACATACTTTAATCAGCTTGATGAAAGATGGGCAAACACGATGTACGGAACTACCGATACAATCGGTGTGGCAGGTTGCGGTCCGACGGCACTTGCAATCGTTATAGCCAACCTCAAGGGTGAAACGGTAGAGCCTGACGAGGTAGCCGAGTGGTCTTATGAAAACGGCTATGTCTGTGAGGGAAGCGGAAGCTATATATCCCTTATTCCGAATGCCGCAGAGCATTACGGATTAACTGTTGAAAAACTCGGCAAATCAAGTGCGGAAGAGCTTACAGAACACCTTGAAGCAGGAAAAATGATTATTGCCATTATGGGCAAAGGACATTTCACATCAACAGGTCATTTTATCGTGCTTCGAGGCATTACAGAGGACGGCAAGGTTCTTGTTGCCGATCCGGTAAGTCTAAACCGAAGCGAAAAAGAGTGGGATATATCTATATTCCTTGAAGAAGTTAAAAACGCAGGCTCAGGCGGTCCGTTTTGGAGCCTATCATACAATCCTGAAGAAGAATGAAGGGGGATTCGTTAAATGAATGATTATATTATTCCGTCAAATTTTGAGGAAGGCGGAAAGTTAATGGGCGTCTTTGGCGTTCGCAATGTTATCGAGGCAGGGATTTTATCTCTGCCTTTTATCTATCTTGTGTTTATGTTTGTCCCTTTGGGACTTACTTGGAAAATCATACTTGCGGCAACCGTTGTTATTCCGGTCGGCGGTTTTGCACTTATCGGGATAAACGATGATCCGCTGTCTATCTTTGTAAAGAATTGGTGGTGCTGGCTCAGAAACAAAAGAATAATGGAGTATCGAGGTGAGGTAAAATGAAAAGTTTGTTTTCAAAAAAGAAATCTGAAAAATCCTTTGGAAACTATTATCCGGACAGTACACAGAAGTGGCTGCCCATCGAAACAGTAACAGGCGGTCTTATCTTGCTTAAAGACGGCAGATACATAAAGATCGTGGAAATACTGCCCGTAAATTTCTATCTGAAAAGCGAGGTTGAACAGGAAAACATCATTTTCTACTTTGCTTCGTATTTGAAGATAGCCCCTGACAATATGCAGATAAGGGTTATGACCGAGCGTGCCGATATAGACGATTATCTCAAACGCCATGACCACTACGCATATAACGAGCCGAACGAGCAAACGCAGGCTATGATATACGACGAAATGAACTTCGTAAAAGGGCTTTCCGAGAATATCGCCATAAAGAAACGCTTTTATATCATCTTTGAGTATGCAAGCTCAAACTTTGTAGGCAGAAATGTCAAGTTTACGGATATTCAAAGGATATTGTCAGATGAAGTATATAAGGCAGGAAGATATTTGTCGCAGTGTGAGCTTGGCGTCGTTGATATAAACGACAACGGTCAGCTTATCGACCTGCTTTACGGCTTTATCAACAGGCAAAGTTCTAAGTTTGTAAGCCCCGGCAACTTTGCAAACGGTATGTTTGACGAGGTACATACAAATTACGGAGGTAATGACTATGAGTAAGAAAGAAAAAGGCACGACTATTTTTGATACGAAGGAGACAGTATATGAACCCGAAAAAGAAGCACCCCAAGAAGAAACATTTAGTACCGACAATCAAAATCAAAAACAAACCGGTGCCAACCAAAAAAAGAAGGCACAAAATAAGAAGCAATCCCCGTTAAACAAGCTCATCGGGAAGTTCGTTAAAGCACCCGAAGCTGAAATGCCTGAAATGTGGACGGGACAAACTTCCGTGCTTGATGTCATTTCTCCTTCATCTGTGGATAACGGCAGCCGTGACTATATCGTAGTTGACGGTATATATCACTCATACCTTTATGTTGCAGGCTACGGATACCGAACACGAAACGAAGCCGCTTGGCTTTCTCCCCTTGTTGAAGCGGGCGATAATATCGGTATCAGCTTTACCTTCAGACGAATGCCGAGAGATAAGACACTTTCCCGAATATCTCAGAAAACCATGTTAAACCGCAGTAAAATGCGAGATGTGGATGATACAAGGCAAGACTTTGAAGAGCTTGACGATGCAATATCTTCGGGCTTTTTCTTAAAGGAAGGTATGAACAGAGGCGGCGAAGATTTCTACTATATGACAACTGTTATCGAGATCACCGCTTACGATGTGGAAGAGCTTGAGCAACGTGTGGCAGATGTTATGACGCTGTGCAGTTCAATGAGTATGGTCTGTAAGCGTGCAGATTACAAGCACGAACAATGCTTTTTATCTTCACTCCCCGTTTTGTCTGTGGATGCTGATATCGAACGCAAAGGGCGAAGGAATGTACTTACAGACTCGCTTGCAGCATCGTTCCCATTCTCGTCATTTGAAATATATGACGAAGGCGGTATTTTCTTGGGACTCAATAAGTACAACAGAAGTGTTGCCATTCTTGACATCTTTGACAGTGATAAGTATTCCAATGCCAACGGCTGTATTTACGGCACCACCGGCGCAGGAAAAACATTCTTACTTCAAAGTATGGCACTTCGTTTTCGTATGCAAGGTACTCAGGTGTTCATCATAGCTCCCGTAAAGGGACACGAATACATAGACGCTTGCGAGGCTATCGGCGGCAAATACATCAAAATTGCTCCTTCATCAAAGGACTGCATCAACATTATGGAGATACGAAAAACAAGTCTTTCAACCGACTATGAGATAAAGAAGGACACACGAAACGACTCTATTCTTGCAGAGAAACTGCAAAGTCTTATGATATTCTTTACCCTTATCAAGAACGATATCACACAGGATGAATTAAACCTGCTTGATAGTGCCGTTATTCGTACATATGCTAATTTCGGTATAAACTTCGATAACGAGTCCTTGTATGCAGAGGACAGGGGGTTTAAGAAGATGCCGACACTTACAGACCTATATAACGAGCTTCTTTCAAAAGAGGAAACCAAAAGGCTTTCCCTTATGATAGAGAAGTTTGCAATAGGTTCTTTATCTTCTTTCGGAAGAGAAACGAATGTAGACCTAACAAATAAGTACATTGTTCTTGATATGACCGAAATGACAGATTCACTCAAGCCTATTGGTATGTTTATGGCACTTGACTTTGTTTGGGATAAGGCGAAAGAAAGCCGTATACAGAAAAAGGTTATCTTCCTTGACGAGTTGTGGACTCTCATCGGCGCAGGTGCAAACAAGCTTGCGGCAAACTATGTACAGGAGATTTTCCGACTAATACGAGGTTTTGGCGGTGCGGCAATTCAGGCAACGCAGGATTTGTCAAGCAGTTTTTCAGCCGATACGGGAAGATACGGCAAAGACATACTTAACCTTTCGAGCTTCAAAATACTTCTTCATCTTGAGGAAGATGAGGCGTACACCGCACAAAAATATCTCTCCCTTTCGGATGAGGAAACCTTACAGATAATCCGAAACGGCAGAGGCGAAGCACTCCTTTGTGCAAACAAGAACAAAGTCTGCATTGAGATAAAAGCATCGCCGCTTATGTATGACCTTATCACTACAAAGCGAAGTGACCTTGAAAGCAGGAAGAAAGTATGAAAAACAGTTTTGATAACAAGCTCGAAAAACTGAAGATCGACCTTATGAATGTACAAAAAAAATTCGATGTGTTATGTTCTTCAAGCGGTAAATCTCCGAACACGGTAGAAAAAGCGATTGATGAATTTATGACCGATATAGAAAAGCTTTGTGTGTGTTCAAGGATATATCTTGACTGCTATCGTTTGATAAATGTAAAAGCCGATTGCTATACCATAGACGACACCGTTTCAAAGGTTGCAGGCAGTGTGGAGATAACTCACGACGGCTGGTTACATATCACCCTTAACACACTTTTGCCGAGTTGTAAATACAAAACAAGCGGCTATATCGGGGACACGGTTTGCAGACTTGTAAGCAATTTTGATGAAGATCTTCCGTACTTTGACAAGGCATTTTTAGCCATTGTCGAGCATTGTAATTATGAAAATCACAATTCACTTGACAATGATAATAAGGCTTGGAAAGAGATTCCCAATGCCTTGAAAGGTAGAGTTATCCCCGACGATAATCAGTTCATTTTGAGTCTCGGGCTCTTCTCAAAATTGTCGGATGAGGCAAGGTGTGAGATATACTTAATGCCTTCTGATGAGGCAAATATTTTTATGGATTTATACCTTAATGATATGCTTTAGCGGTTTTGTTGTGGGGTGAAAAACATACCTAACCGAAAACGGCAAAAAAATGCCGGCAGCAAAACCGCCTGACACTGCTAAAAGCCCGTAAAATAAAGGATTTTATAGAGGTGGTTTTTAAGAAAAAATAAATTTACCGCAGGGTACAGAGGGAGGTTTTGTTACAGTGGTTTTTGACAACCGTGATTTCGGGGTTTTAAGGCTTTGCGGAGTTTGCAGGTATTTACCTACGGAGATAGGCAGATACTTCAATTCTCCATACTTTTCACCAAGGGAATTACACAATTTGAGGAAGCACAAACTCATAAAAGCACAGACAAATTTACTAAGCTATACACTCACTTATGAAGGAAGAGAAGCACTTAGAAAATTCGGATATGAGTTTCCGCAGGATTTGAGATTAGATATAAAAAGCGAGACATATTTCAGAAAACTGAAAAGTGCATACTTTATAGCAACAATGTTCCTTGCAGGTATAGATGTGTTTCACAGTTCGGTGGAATCCCTTGCAGGTAAAAAAACAGGGTTTGTCAGCTCGCTTATCTTACGAAGCACAAAGGCAGGTAAAGTTCTCGCCGGTGCAAGACTTTTGGGAATACTCAAAATCGGTTCTACCGCATTTGTCCCATATCACATAGATAATTCGGAAGAGTGGATTGTACCTTGCTTTGAAAGAGATTCCTTCAATTCGCAGGTTGCAGGTATTAAAGACACAAAGACTATTTCTTTAATACTGTCGGGGAAATCCTTGGAGGAATTATGGAGAAGTATTCATCCCCGTTCAAAGAGTGTGACCGTTAAAAACGGTCTTAAGCGTTTCGGCGTTGCTTTGGAGGAACTTGGGTACGACTACTTGCTTGTGCCTGAAAATGATTTCGGGGTAATACAGCTGCGTATTCTAAAACTTGCAGGATATAAAGAAAGACTCGCGAGAGCTATCGGATTGGATACCAAGTACAAAGGAGATTTTCCCGAATGCGATGGATTGTTAAATAACATACCTCATATCATTGCTCTTGATTTTAATGTCAAAAGAGTTGTAAGGATATTAAATCAAATACAGAGAAAAAATCCGAGTATAGAACCGAAAATATACTGTCTGTATTTTCAAAAAGAAACAATGTTTGCATTACTTAGAAGATACACAAATTTTAAATCGGTAGTTGTTGCTATTGATGAAGATAACTTGCAAAAGGTTTTCCCTGAAATAATGTCGGAAGATAATCCGTATGAAATACCAAATGGAAAGGAGGGCGTTCCCGTAGATGCAAATGAAAGAAACATTAAAAAAGATGATATCGAAGCATCCAAAGGTAGAAAGGTTTTGCCGTAGGATAAAAGATAGGCTCGGCTTTTATCTTTTGTATACACTTGTCGGTTTGTACCTTTACGGCATATTTGTACACTCATTTCGCAGAGCTTACACAAACTTTATGACAGGCTCCTCCGAGAGTATCGTATCTCTTAATCCTTTCACCTGCATTGCAGCAGTATTCACTCCTCAAGGCTTGGGTATACTCTTCTTTCTTTTCATTATGTATGCACTTATTTCAGGCAAATGGATACATCTCATTACCGGTGTTAAGATAACAAAGGACGAAAGAAACTTCTTTGTTTCAAGTGAAGGTACACACGGTACTTCCGGCTGGATGAGTAAAAAAGAAAGAGTTAAGGTTCTTGAATCAGGCACAGCCGATGGGCTTCCTTGCCCGATACTTTGCAAGACAAAGGACAGTGCCTTTGATGACGATAAGTTTGCCGATTATATAGGACTTCGTTCAGACTGCGGACTTAATAAACACATTATTGCTTATGGTGCAACGGGATCGGGTAAATCAAGAGGCTATGTAAAGCCCTTTATGCTAAAGCTCGCACAGCTTCTTAAAGAGGGCAAAAGCAAACAAAGTATGATTATCGTCGATCCTAAAGCCGAGCTTTTTGAGCAGTACTCCGAATTTTTGAAAGAAAGCGGGTATACCGTAAGAGCATTTAACCTACTCGATATGGAAAATTCCGACGGGTGGAATTGTATCGGTGAAACAGAGGGCGATGTTGATATGGTACAGTCGGTAGCTGAAATCATAATCCGTAATACATCTGAGGACGGTGAAAAGGCGGACTTCTGGGATAAAGCAGAAGCAAACCTTCTTATCGCCCTTATTTTGTATGTACAGAGTATGAGAGATCCGCTTACAAATGAGCTGCTTCCTCTCCATGAGCGTTCACTCGGCACAATTTACAAGATACTTTCAAGTGAGAGTGCAAAGACACTTGATGCTAAATTCCAAAAGCTTCCCCTTGACCACCCTGCACGTGGTCCCTACGGTATCTTTAAGCAGGCGGCAAGTAATCTTTGGGGTAATGTGTTTATCGGTCTTGGCTCACGAATGAATGTGTTTCAGAATAAGCTCGTAGATAAAATTACCAAGTATCACGAAATCGACCTTGAGCTTCCCGGCAAAGAACCTTGTGCCTACTTCTGTATCATCTCGGCACAGGATACGGCATACGAGTTCCTTTCCTCACTTTTCTTCTCAATGCTTTTTAAGAAGCTTTCAGACTACGCAAGAAAGCATGGTGATGAACGAGGAAGACTCCCTATTGAAGTAAACTTTTTGATGGATGAGTTCTGCAATGTCGGAAAGCTCTTAGACTTCAAAAAGACAATTTCAGTTGTCAGAGGCTACGGTATCAACTGTCAGATAATCGTACAGTCTATTGCACAGTTATCGGACAGATACCCCATAAAAGAATGGGAGGAAATTGTAGGTAACTGTGATACTCAGCTTGTTCTCGGCTGTAATGACATGATGACAAGTGAGTACATTTCAAAACGCTGCGGCGCAGTCACTATTCAGCTTACCAATAGCATGGCACCGCAAACACCTTTGTTTTCACCTATAACAAGAGAAGTTACGGGTTACAGACAAACCAAGTCAAATAACACCCGACCGCTTATGTATCCCGAAGAAATCTTGCAGATGGATAACAAGGAGTGTCTTGTGCTCATAAGAGGACAAAAGCCGCTAAAGGGCTTGAAGATAATCCCCGATGAACTGTCTGACTACACCAAACTCAAATTTACAAGAGTTGCAGACTATGTTCCAAAATGGCGAGATTATGAGGAGGAAGAAAAAAGAGAGGAAGCACAGACGGAAACATTTGAAACGGTTGCCTCTACTCCGATTCCCAACTTTGGAACGGCTCACAATGCGGGAGAACAGGTTAGCATGTTAGAGGATGAAAAAATAATAGATTTTTCCCGAAACGAAAATGATTATGATCCACAAAGTCAAAACTTGGAGGACGGATACAGTGAAACAACAACAGATGATATACTAAACGATTAAAAAGGAGACGCTTACCATGAACGTATATAAAATCAATGACATCATAAACTGCGAGTTTTTGAAAATACCAAAAACCATGTTTGCAAATCAAAATTACAGAAGCCTGTCATCAGATGCAAAGCTTACTTATGCATTACTGTATGACAGGCTTTCTCTTTCCAAACTCAATGGCTGGATAAACGGAAATGACGAAGTATATCTTATTTATACCCGTGATGAAATAGCCGAAGATCTCGGAATTTCATATAAGAAGGCTATCAGTGCATTTAAGGAGCTTGTCGATATCGGGCTTATCACCGAGCATCGATGCGGACGCGGTATGCCCAACAGAATCTATATTGTCAAACCGGAAGTGGATGCAGAGAGTGCTAAAAAGTATGTAAAACGAGAAAATTTAAGAACTGCCGAAACGGGATATCAAGAACTGCCGAAACCGCAGTCTAATAAGACTAATATTATTAAGACTGATTTTAATAACACTGATAATAGTCAGTCTGTCAGTATGAGAAGAACGATAGGCTTTTATACTGAAACACCCGAGACACTTTCTTATGACGGACAGACGGACACGATATACAGTTTTGACGATATTCTTGAAAACTGCCAACTTGATACCTTTGATGAGGAAGAGCGAAAGATACTTTACGATGCAATGGAAAGGCTTTACTATTCCGAAAGCTTAAAAATCGGAAATGCACACCTTCCCCAAAACAAGGTCCGAAGCCGTATGTACGAAATTGACGTTACGGTTTTACAGTCGGTCATTGCCAAGCTGCATCAAAATGACAGGCAGATAAAAAACATTACCGCCTATGTCATGAGCACGCTCTTTAACTGCATTACCGAAGAATACAGTTTGCTTCATGTCGATCCCTACTTAAACTCCCTGCGAGAAATCAGAAGGGAGTGAAAAAGGTGTATTTGAATGCTTATCAAAAGTACATAGCAGAGCTGCTTTGTGAATACGAAACGCTTCTTTGCCGTCAGCTTCTTACAGCCGTAAACGCCAAATTCGATGTGTCTCTTAAAGACCTTAACGGATATACCGATCAGATGTGTTCTTACAGCGAATACAAGAAGATTCCTTATGGCGACGATTTTGTTTTATGCTTAAAATCCTCTGAGCCGAATTTTGATGTAATTCGTTCTTTCGAGGTTGTAACTTCTTTTTTCAAAAGCATAAAGTGGCACAGAAAAGGCAGAGAGCCCGTAACAATCCGCTTTATGATGGCAACTAAAGACCATGACAGAGAGGTGTTTGTAATTCCGGTAAAACAGGGCGAGGAAAAGTATATTTGCGATTATGTAAGCGACAAGTTTAACGAAAGCAAATGCGAAATGGTTATATTTCTGCTTGAGACAAAGGAACAGATGAAGCTCATAAATGCAAGCTGCAATTTCCGTTTTGCCCTTATTACAAAACTCGGCACAGTGTTTTACAAAAAAGAGCAGTAGCGCGGCGGTACTGCACGAAAGGAGGTAGATTTTCAAACGCCGTAAAACTAAAATTACAGGAGGATTTTCTATGGAATTTAAAGACTTAAATCTTGCAAAGCTTGACAAGGATCTTACCCAACCCGAGCGTGATGAATGGCAGGCAATATATGCTTCCTACAGAGGTCGCTCGGTTATGAGCGGCGGTGTCGCCGGTGTAGACCTTCACGAGTTCAATCTGGTGCCCAAAGGCAAGAAAAAAGCCGTTCCAACGACGGTCAGATGTCTTATTGTTATCAATTACCGTGTAAAGATAATCATTCCGGAAACAGAAGTCTTTACAAGAGAGCTTGATACAGGATATCACATACTCCACTCTATGTGCGGTGCAAATATCGACTATGTTATCACCTACATAGACCGTGAAGAAGGCTTTGCGGTGGCATCACGTAAACTTGCGTTAGAGCAAATTTTGAGAGCCAATTCGAGACGCAGATATCAAGAGGGGCAAATCGTTGATGTCAATATTATTTCGGTCGGCAGAGATGTCTGTACCGTTAATTTCAGCGGATATGATTTAACTCTTGCTCAGCGCGACATCAGCTATGGCGTCGTTCCCGATCTTCGTGAGACAATGCATCCCGGCGAGGTCAGAAAGGCAGTCATAAAAGAATTTGACAAAGAAAACGGTAAGCTTGTTCTTTCGATAAAAGAAACGATGCCTCACCCATTTGAAGGCATAGAAACAAGACACCCGATAGGATGTACCAGAATTGCCACTATTGTCGGCAAGTACGGCGGTGGAGTATTTTGCAGGCTGTTTGACGGTGTTACCGATGTACTTTGTTCACTGAGTCCGATGCAGTATGACGGTGACTTTCAAAACGGCGATAGTGTGGAAATTGTTATCAACAAGTACAATATCGAAAAGAAGCTTGTCTACGGCAAACTTTTAAGAAAAATGCCGAGACGATAACGGCAAATCACAACACAAAAAGGCGGCAGGGATAACTTGCCGCCTTAAACTATTTTACGGAGGGTTTAAGATGAACACTATGAGAGAAAACACACAGATATGTCCTAAATGCGAAACAGGAAAAAAAGATTACGAACTTGATAAAAACAGTCTTTTTTGCAGTCATATTAACTGCTTAAAAGACGGTATCTGCAGCAAGTTTATACCATTATTGTTTACAGAGAATCGACAAGGAGAAAACGCACAAATGGTATAATATATACAACTAATACTGGGAGGTGATGTTATGAAAATATATGGATATGTAAGGGTTTCTTCGCAAGATCAGAATGAGGATAGACAAATGCTTGAAATGGCAGATTTAAAGATTGAACCGGATAAAATTTATATGGATAAACAGTCCGGAAAAGATTTTAATCGACCAAATTATATTGCTTTGGTGGAAAGGCTTGAGGAAGGAGATTTGTTATATGTAAAATCAATCGACAGGCTCGGGCGTAACTACAAAGAAATCCTTGAACAATGGCGAATTTTAACAAAGGAAAAGGCGGTTGATGTAGTCGTTATCGATATGCCGCTTTTGGATACCCGTAATGGCAAAGACCTTATGGGAACTTTTATAGCAGACCTTGTTCTTCAGATACTTTCATTTTTCGCTGAGAGTGAGCGTGAAAATATAAAGAAACGACAGGCTGAAGGCATAAAGGCTGCAAAACTACAAGGTGTAATATTTGGTCGTCCGGTGATAGTTCCACCGGATGATTTTTCCCAAATTATAGGTCGCTGGGAGCGAGGAGAAATATCGGCTAACGATGCGGCAAGGCTCAGTGATATGAGTATAGCTACATTTTACAGGCGGCTTCGAGAGTTCAGAACAAAGTAAAAACCACTATCAAAAGGTATACAAATTGATAAATCCAAGAAAAACTCTTGAGTTTCTTTGGCAGTATTGCGATATTGACAAAAACCACAAAATTTGGTATAATATTTGCGGAAAATTAAGGGGTTTTCGCCCTTTTCAAAGTCAAAAAATCACAAAAAAATCACTATCAAAATGTATACCTTTTGCAAAAAACGCCAAAAGAAAGAATTTATGATAGAATAAAGCATTGCTTAAAATTAGATGAAACAAGATAAATACTAAAGAATTAATGGAGGGGATTATATGAAACGAATTTTAATTTTGATATTAACCATTTTAACTATTGTAACGGTTTTTAGTGCTTGTACTGAAATACCACTCGAAACGGATATTCAGCCACCAATTTCTGCAACAGACTTATCTGATACAACTACAGAAATTATTGATACATCCGAAAACATAGATACTACTATACAAGATACACAAGTAACTGATACACAACCAGCCGACAAATTCCCGGATGAAACAGAATCACAATCGTCGGAATCCGAAATAGCCGAGCCGGTTGAAACATTACCCAGTGAGACGGAATCACCCACACTACCCGTTATATCCACATTTTCAATTCATTTTATTGATGTTGGGCAGGCGGATGCTGCACTTGTTGAATGTGATGAGCATTATATGCTTATTGATGGCGGAAACAAAGGCGATTCCAATATTATTTATTCAGTTCTCAAAAAAGCCAATGTTGAAAAACTAGATATTGTTGTTGCATCTCACGAGCATGAAGATCATGTCGGTGGTCTTCCCGGTGCTTTTAATTATACAACATCTGACATAACACTTTGTCCGGTTACATCCGGTGACAGTAAAGCATTTGAAGATTTTAAAAAATATGCTGATAAAAATGGTAATGGTATTACGATACCGTCGGTGGGCGACAAATATACACTTGGAAGTGCAACAATAGAGATTCTCGGTGTAAACAGTACCAATGAAAAAAACAGTTCTTCGATTGTGTTGATGATTACTTATGGTGATACATCCTTCTTATTTACAGGCGATGCAGAGCGAGAAGCAGAACAAGTAATTCTTGATTCCGGTGTCGATCTTTCTTCAACTGTACTCAAGGTAGGACATCATGGAAGCGATACTTCGACAACGTATCCGTTCCTTCGTGAGATTATGCCGAAGTACGCAGTGATTTCTGTTGGCGATGGAAACTCTTACGGGCACCCTGATGACAATACTTTAAGCCGTCTGCGTGATGCGGATGTGAAGGTGTTCCGTACAGATATTCAAGGTGATATATATTGCACAAGTGATGGCAAGACTGTAACAATGTCTGTAGCTCGAAACGCCGATGCAGATACATTGAAAGCTCCTTCGTCTATAATTGAGGTCATTCCCAATAAACCTCAACAGGAAACACCAACTTATGAAACACAAACACCCAAATTAGAAGAAGTTCTTCCCATAGGTATTACATATATTCTCAATAACAATTCAAAGAAATTCCATTATTCTGACTGCGGAAGTGCTTCTCGAATAAGCGAAAAGAATAAAGGGAGTTATACCGGAACACGTGATGAGCTTATAGCGATGGGTTACTCTCCGTGCGGAAACTGTGATCCGTGATTTATAAAAACAAGGAGACACTAAAATGAAAAGAAAACGAATATTAACAATCTTTTTAATTGTTTTATTAGCAATTTGTTGTGCAGTAACAACCTTTGCACATTCAGGTCGAACTGATGGCAGTGGAGGACACAAAGATAACAAAAACAAAAGTGGCTTAGGCAGTTATCATTATCATTGCGGAGGATACCCGGCACATCTTCACAAGGGCGGTTATTGTCCATATACCGATGTATTTCCTTCAAGTGTTTCAATATCTGTTGAAAAAAGAGTTTTGGGAATCGGTGAGAAAATATCAATTTCGGGTTCTGTGTACCCGGCAAATTCGTGTAATACCAATATAACTTGGAATTGCAGCGATTCCAGTGTTGTCAAACTTAAAAACGGAACTATTGAGGCAGTTAATTATGGCACGGCAACTATTACTGCGGAATCATTTAATGAAAAAGTCGGATCGGTCAAAATAACAGTTAAAGAAATAACTGCCGAAAAGGTAACGATTAATAATATTCCAAACGATGATAGCTTGTACATTGGCGAATCCTTTCAGTTAACTTCCACTATAACCCCAAGCAATGTTGACAACCCTTCAATTACATGGAATAGCAGCGACTCTGAAATTGCAACTGTAGACAACAATGGAAATGTTGTATTAAAGAATTCCGGAAATGTAAAAATTGAAGCAACGGCAAGCAATGGTGTTAAAGGAGTTTGGCAGGCTCAAGTTAAGGAACGTTTTGTTGAATCTGTAAATATTGAAGAAAAAGAATTGCCTATGTTGCTTGGATCTACATATACACTAAAAGCGTCTGTAACACCTTCAAATGCAACACACCCGGAAATTCAGTGGGCATCAAATGATACAAACATTGTTGATGTATCAAATGATGGGATACTTACTGCAATTTCCTGCGGCAAAACAACTGTAATTGCAACATCTACAAACGGTATCAGTAATTCAGTAGAGATTACTGTAAATGAAATAGTGGCAGAATCAGTATCAATCGAAGGAAAAACTAAATTTCTTTTAGGCGAAGAAGTTACATTAAGCACAATCATTATTCCGGAGAATACTACAGTCAAAGATATTATCTGGAGTGTAGATGATACAGATATTGCAAAGGTTTCTGATGATGGAAAAATTACTGCTCTCGCAATAGGTAATACTGTTGTTCGAGCAAAACAAAAAGATACTGAGGCTTTTGTAGAAATTTCAGTTTTACCAATTGATGTAACAGAAATAGTCATTACTTCTTCAAATGGCAATAGTTTGGGTGAAAATGAAACTTCTGAATTTAGTGCGGAAGTTTTGCCAAGTAATGCAACATATAAAAACATTACTTGGAGTACCAGTGATAGCTCAATAGCCACGATTGATGAAAATGGCATTTTGACAACACATAAGACCGGAACGGTAATGGTTATTGCAACTACCAATGGCGGTTTTGTTGCAGAATATAAGCTTAGCGTTGCATCACCGCTTGTTGGTATTATATCCCTTCTTGGAATCGGAGGTGTAGCTACAGGTATAGGGGTTGCTATTAAGAAGAAAAAAGATAAGGAGTAATCTGCTAAAAAATATCGGCGATGAAAATTTCGAGTTTTGCGATAATTGTGGAAAGAAGTTGCCATAGCCATAACTTAAGGCTAAAAAAGCTATTCTTCCTATTTTAGCAAAACCTCTTGAAACACCTAATATACTATGCTAAAATAACATTGTAAAAATGGTAAGCAGTTAAAATGGTAAGCAGTTGAACAGGTATGAAAGTACTATCCCGTGGGATAGCTATGCTCATACCTGTTTTTTCATTTTTACGGACAATAAAATATACATGGGAAACAAACACGCAAAGTAATGTCTTAGGACTGCTATGCGTGCTTTTTTGTTTTCAAAAAGAAAGGGGGCACTCGATATGAGGGCTTAAAAGAAAATCGGAACAAAACAATTTCAGGAGGTAAAGAAAAATGAAATCTTTCAAAGTCGGGAGTGAGTTAAGTTTTGCGTGAGATGTGCGAACTGTCTCAAATAACCTACAATGACGCGGTAAACGGACTACAGCTTAATTGTTATGCAGATACTCTTGTGTATCATAAAGCAAACAGTTCAGAGCGTAATCTTGTTGCCATGCGTTTTGGAGGTTATCCCGAGCAAGTCAGGGCAATGACAGATGTACTCCGTAAAGGAACGGGCGTGCAGGCTGTCGTTGAAAATCACAAAATCATCTTGAACGCCAAAGAGAGTGCATACAAAAGAAGTGTTACCCACGACGGTATTTATGCCGAAGGTACGCTTTTTGCCCTCGATGATGAAAGCGGTGAAATGAAGGATGAGGAAAATGTTGAAGTAGAAAGACCGGAGAGCAAACGAAAAATGTATATCTTCTGTGATGAAGGAGATACCGATTCGTTGTTTGAAGAGCTTGATAAGAAAACTTCCATACCCCTTATCCCTCAGTTCAAAGACTACATCTTAGAGAAATGTATGAAGCGTAAGATCTTGGTGCCGCTTGAAGTGTTATCTTCAAGTATTCACTTTGATGCGTATATGCTTGAGGTGCGAAATGATGAAAAGGAAATCGAGGATATTGTTAATGCCGGACTTAAATCAGGCAGGATATCCATTCCCGGTGCAATTAAAAACAGCGGTTTTGAAAACATTGGAACGGTATCGCAATATCTGAATACCTATGGCGTTACCATTGCAAGCAGAATAAGAGAGTCGTTTAATCCCCTATTCGATCCGTCAACAGAAACTATCTGTAATAGGCTTAAGGTAATTAACGGCTATCTTAAAAAGAATGTGGGATATACCTTGTATTCCGCACAGCTTGCAGTTGCAGAAGCACTAAAACGCAGACTTGACAAATCAAAGGTCGGTCTTGTTGTTGCAGAATGCGGAAGCGGAAAAACAAAAATCGGCTCGGCTGCACTGTCAGCTCATCAGAACGGAAAAAAGTGCTTTAATGTCATTCTCTGTCCTTCTCATGTTACAAAGAAGTGGGTACGGGAAATCGAAGAAACTCTTCCGAATACACAGGCTGAGGTAGTGTATAACCTTGCCGATATTGACCGTGTACGGCAAAAACATCTTGAGGGCGATAAAACCACATACATCGTTTTGTCAAAGGAACGTGCAAGAGACGGATATATGAGAAAACCGGTGGCGGTTTACTCTAAAGTCCGAAAGGCTTATGTCTGTCCTTGGTGCGGAGAACCTATTATGATGGAAATTAACGATGATGGTACACATTACAGAGTTCGTGCAGATCAGTTCTACTTTCAAAAGGAAAACACCAAAAACCATAAGTGTGAGTCTTGCGGAAGCGTTCTCTGGGGTGTCCTTAATCCAGATGACAGACGAGTGGAATTTAACGATTGGGTGAAGATCGGTGGTTACGGATTCGTATACCGACAGTTTGCTCACAGGCATCTTGAAAAGACAAAGGATCCAAAGGTGCTTTCAAAACTTGAGGAAATAATCTCAAATCCCGATGTTGCCTTTATCGCAAAGGGAGCATATAACCGCTATTCTATGAGCGATTACATTGCCGAACGCTTTAAGTCCATTGACGGTGTAATACTTGACGAATTACATCAGTTTAAGGGCGACAGCGGACAGGGCGATGCTATGGAAACTCTTGTAGGATGCAGTAAAAAGGTCATAGGAATGACGGCAACACTTATTAACGGTTATTCCAGCGGTTTGTTCTATCTTCTTTACCGTATCGTACCGCATTTAATGAGGGTGGATAATAAGGAGTACAACAATCCCGGTCTGTTTAACAGTGAATACGGTGTTACTGAAACGACTTATGAGCTTAATGATGAGGGCGGATATAACTCCAACAGTAAAAGCCGAAAGCGAAAGAAATTGCATGAACGGCAAAAGCCCGGTGTGTCACCTCTTGTCTATTCAAGGTTTCTCATTGACTGTGCAGTTTTCTTATCTCTTAATGATATGGGAAAGCATTTGCCAGACTATGAGGAAATTCCGATAGAGTTAAATCTCACACCGGAAATCGAAGACGAGTACAAACGCATCGAGAAGGAATATCGTAACTGTATGAATAGGCGTGACGGCTCGGCCCAAAAGATAATGTCAAGCTTTTTAAGCCTGCTTACCACATATCCCGACCAACCTTACGACCATGAGCCTATATATTATCCAAAGTCAAAAGAACCAATCGTTACACCAAAGAATCTTTCGGATATCAGTGTACTTAACGAAAAAGATGTTGCTACACTTGATATTGTAAAACGAAAGGTTTCAGGAGGCGAACGTGTACTTATCTACACAAGCTGGATAAGTATTGACACACAGGATAAGCTCAAAGGTATTTTGGAGGACAACGGATATAAGGTGGCAGTTCTTGAACAAAAGGTTGCACCTGAAAAACGAGAAGAATGGGTACAAAAAAGAGTAGATGACGGTATAGATGTCCTTATTACAAATCCCAGTCTTGTGGAAACGGGCTTGGATCTTAATAGCTTTACAACACTTATCTACTACAACATCGGATATAATCTTTTCACTTTCAGACAAAGCTCGCGCCGTTCTTGGCGTATCAATCAGACATCCCCTCGCATTGAAGTATATATTCTGTATTTCAAGGGTGTAATGCAGGCAAGAGCAATTCGTCTTATGGCATCAAAGCTTGCAGCGGCAACTCTTGTTGAAGGCAACTTTACAGATGAAGGACTTGCGGCTATGAGCGATTGTACTGATATGACCTCGCAGCTTGCACGTGAGCTTACAAAGGGCATTCGTGATGAGGTTGAGGATGTTGCGGCTATGTTCAAGAAAATGGCGATTATCAAGGATAATACCGATGTGGAGGAAGAAACCGACACATATACCATTTATGTTGACGAAGAAGAAGCGAAAAAGCAGAAAAAGGATATGGAGCTTACAGTTGCACAGAAATTGCAAAGGGCGATGTTCCTTGCAAAGCAGGCAAATGCAAGAAAATCCTCTGTGTTTTTCTCTATGTACACAAACGAAGATGTGCCTGCAGGTACACAGTGTACGCTTTTCGATGTAGCATAACAGAAAGGATTAAACAAAAATGAGGGTTACAGTAAACAGAAAAATAATGCTTGAACACTTAAAGTCTATGAGCAAGCTTGTTCCGACAAGCAGTGCGATTCCCGAACTTAAAGGTTTTCTTGTTGAAGCAAATGAAGATGACGGATATTTGTATGTGTCGGCAAACAATATTGAGTCGGCAATACAGAGAAAATTTACTGCCGGGATTGAAGAAGGCGGAGCTTTTGTTCTCGATGCAAGACTGCTTATGGGCATTCTCTCGAAACTTGCAGGCGATGATGTGCTTTTTGAAATGGAACAGGAAGGAAGTGTGAAAATAGGCTCGGAGAGTTGTACTTATACAATGAGTACTCTCAGAACAGAGAATTTTCCGCGACCTGATATTCCTTTTCCCGATACCACGATGCACGTTGCCGGAATGAAACAGTTATATAACAAAACAAGTGATACTGTTCACAAGAATGTCGAGGAAATACTCAACGGTATACACCTTGAGATAACTCCAAACGAAATAAGGGCAACAGGCTGCGACGGAAAGTGTATCGGAAGTGCCAGACACGAAATGTCTTGTGGCGGCAGTATGAAAGTAACTCTTTCAAGGGTAGCTTTGTCTTACCTTGTATCTGCTGCAGGCGATGAAGAGCTTGAAGTAGGTTTGTGCAGAAATTTTGTTGTCTTTATGAAGGAAGGAATGCTTTTCTCGGCTAAAAAACTCGCAAGGGAATATGTCGATACAGAAAAGATATTTTCTTCTGTGGGCAGCGAATATGAAGCAAAGGTAGAGTTTAAGGAGTTCAAAGAATGTGTACGCAGTGCCAAAAACATCGCATCTATGGGACACGAAACTTCGTATATTAAACTTGACTTTGAAGATGAAGGTATAAAGGTCTCTACACAAAACGATGTCGGAGGCGGAGCAAATACTGCTGAAGCGGTTATGTTCAGCGGCACTTCGGGGCTTAGCTTCTACTATCCTGCGGCTTTGCTTGAAAATGCCTTTAAGACGATTGACGGTACTATGATCGTAAGGGTTGATAAACGAGGCTATCTTCTCATTTTCAATAAACTTGACAGATACCTTATTACTCCCCTTCCTGCATCGGCTGTTCAAAGTCAGATCTTAAGGTTTGAAAACCAAAAGAAAATAGCTCGCGGAGAAATCGAAGATAAGACTGTGAAAAAAACGAGAACTTCAAGAAAAGCGGCATAAAGGAGTTAAAACAAATATGTTATACACCAAAATGAATCAAATCATTGATGAAGTAAATGCAGAAGTGGCAGAAAGAGAGGAGCTTGTCGAGCTTATCGCCATTGCCTTGTTATCTAAGAAGAATCTATTTATCTTAGGTGATACAGGTCAGGCTAAAAGCTATGCCATAAATCTTTTCCGTAAGCGTATTGAGGGAGCAAAGCAATTTGAAAGGCTTATGTCAAAGCAGACCGATGAAGAACAGCTTTTCGGCAGACTTGACCTTTCAAGTCTTATTCCCGGCAATATGCCGCATCAAGAACTTATGAAAGATGAGTGTTATGCAAAGGCATATACCGAGCTTCAAAAGACTTATGACAACTACAAGAGCACTCACGACACTACAAGCATCAGCCGTGCAGTAGAACTGCAAAACATGGCAGAACGCTTAAAGAGTATTATCTGTACACTAAGCAGTACATCACCAAAGATGATAACAGACGGAAAGATACCCGACAGCCACATTGTGTTTCTCGATGAGATCTTCAAGTCGGGCGACGGTATCTTGAACTCACTGCTTACGGCACTCAATGAAAAGGTATACACAAATGAGGGACAGACGGTAGATATTCCGGTTGTCTCTTTCTTTTCCGCTTCTAACGAAATACCAAACTTCAACGATTCTGCACAGGCTATCTTAAAGCCCTTGTATGACCGCTTTGAATTAAAGGTACTTACCGAGTATGTCAAGGAAAAGGACAATCGTTTGCAGGTTTTGAAGGGTAAACAAGGGTATCTTCCCACACCGTCTAAAACCAGTATCACCTTATCTGAACTCGAACAAATGCAAGTCGAAGTACAGGCGGTATTTGTCCCCGACTCAATCAATGAGCTTATGGACAATGTACTGTGCGAACTAAGACGAGCAGGCGTTCATGTGTCGGACAGAAAGTTTTTCGGATTTACTCCGATCGTTCGTGCAAAGGCATATCTTAACGGAAACACAGAGGTAACATCAAAGGATCTGCTTGTTCTCAAAAACTATTTTTGGAACAGACCTGAAGAAATACCCACTGTCGAAAAGGTACTTTGCGACCTTTGTGAAAATCCGCTTGGTGCTGCCATTGACAGTCTCATAGCTATGGCAGGAGAAAGTCAAGCAGAGATGAATGAAACAATAGCAGCACTTGATGCAGGGTGCGACGAAAGAGAAAAGATGAAGTCTTATGTTGTCTTTTCAAAACAGTTGTTTCGCATTTATCTTGAACTTGATAAACTCAAGACAGATGATTTGAGCGATAGCGATTTACAGGAAGTAAACGGCGGTTTACTTACACTTGAAGAAATGCTCACCGAAGCGGCAAAGTCAGTCGGCACGACCTACATACCGCTCAGTGACCAAAAACGATTAAATTTTTAAAGGAGAATTATTATGGGATTTAACAAAACTATTTTTATCGGAAGACTTACGAAAGATCCTGAGATTAGAATGTTCGGAGAAGCAAAGGTGGCAAACTTTACACTTGCAGTTGACAGACGATTCAAGAGCAAGAACGAAGATGCACCCACAGCGGATTTTATCCCCGTTACTGTATGGCGAGGAACTGCTGATTTTGTAGAAAAGTATTTTACAAAGGGTAAGCAGGTTGTTGCTTGCGGCTGGCTTGAAACCTATTCCTACGAAAAAGACGGTCAAAGAATTCACTCCTTCCGTATCAATGCGGATGAGGTTGGATTTGCCGACACCGCAAGGTCCGATAACGGCGGCGGACAGAATAACGGAGGAACAGGTGCTTTTTCCGGTCAGATGAGTCCCGGCGATTTCAGCGGCTTTGATCCTACAGATTTTAGCAATGACGATGACCTTCCGTTTTAATTAAGAATCAGAGGTTGTGCGGGTAAGGATAACACCTTATCTGCACACCTTCAAGGAGTAATATGGGACAATATAAATTCATAGAGGATGTTCTTTCGGGACTATCTTCTTTAACACAAAAAACGACAGGAGAAAAAACAGACAGAGTTCTTAAATCCACTCGCATTGAACAGGCAATCTACGAAGACCTTTCTTCCGATGCAGATGGACTTGCAAGGTACGCATCAGAAGGCAGTGAAAAGCTTAAATCCTTTTCCAGCCTTGTCAACGATGTATTTCAATCCGTTTACGGACTCAGAGCAAGATACACAGACGATAGCGACCTTTCAGCCCTTTCAAAGAGTCTTAACAAGACTATCTTGGGAGATCTTATGAGTGATGAAAGTTATGCTGCTGTCAAAAGTGTATGCGAAGGCAAAGAGCTTCCCGCAATCGGCGCCACTGAAGAATTTACCGAAAAGTTAGTCGAAAATCTCGATGATGTTTTAAGTAAAACTACAGGCGGCAAAGGTAAGGCAGATGCCCTTGACAAAATGCAGGATGATGAGACCGCTTTACAGGAAAAATTACAAGAACTTCTAAAGAAAAGAGAAACCACTCCGCAAAGCGGAATGGAAGCACTGAACGAAAGAATCGTAAATACGGCTAACCGCATTGTTTCAAAGCGAGAACAAATGCAGATGTTTGAAAACATCATACAACAGAGTCTCGGAAAGAGCAGCGGTGAGCTTAAAAGGATTGTTTCTTCTTGTGCCGATTCTGCACTTGAGAGAGCTGAAGGAATAAGCAATATGCTTATGGCTTGGGGTGATGGGGACGCCGAAATGAAAAAGACTCCGGTAAACACCGAAATCTTAAAGAAAATGGCATCCTCTCACAAACTAAGGCTTATAGCGAAATTCTTGGGAAGATACAAGGAGAAACTTCGTTCCAAACGCCTTGCGGGATTTACCTATGGCAGAGGTGAAAAGTATGATATCGAATACGGAAACAACATTAACCGTGCTTTGACATCAGAACTTGCCACTCTCGCATCCCCCGATCTTGTACCTCTTTTCTTGAGGAAGTACCAAAACAAATCATTAAAGCAGTACCGAAAGCGTGAGCCTGAGTACAAAGGCGGTGGAGATATTATCGTCTGCCTTGATGAATCTTCATCTACCTTTGGCGAAAACAATGCTTACGGTATGGCACTTGCAATGGTGCTTTATGAGATATGCAGAGAAAATCACGCAAATTTCGCACTTGTACATTTTGCAAAGAATACAAAGGTGGACTATTTTCCTAAAGATGAAAAGGTATCATCCGGGAAGGTGCTTGACTGTGCTGAAACCTTTCTCGGCGGCGGTACCAACTTTGAAAATCCTCTGCGAGAAGTATTTGCTCTGACGACAAACGGAAAGCTTGATAAGCCCGACATTGTATTTGTCACAGACGGCGAATGCGATGTCTCGGATGAATTCTTGAAACTGTTTGACGAATTTAAGGCAGATACAGGTGTAAAGCTCACAGGCATACTTCTCGATAAGGGAAGCTGCTTTGAATTTTCTTTACAAAAATTTGCAGATGTGATTTTCAGAACAAGTGAACTTGAGGAGGATACAATCATTGAACGAAGCATTGAACAATTTTCGTAGAGTC
The DNA here is from genome assembly GCA_045531795.1 of Eubacteriales bacterium. Classification (GTDB taxonomy): domain Bacteria; phylum Bacillota; class Clostridia; order Oscillospirales; family CAG-272; genus UBA4717. The sequence goes on from JAZSET010000073.1 coordinate 39,495, forward strand.
GTAATTGACCACTACACAGGACCGGAAATCACAGAATTTTCGGACTTGCGAAAGCATTACGGTACAGGGCAATCCTATCTCATATCCCAAAATCCCGAAAAGAAATATGGGTATAGAATAGGTGTACAAACTAATATCGGTGATATTGAAGTAAGCGAATGGCAAAGGCTTGTAGAAGAACTCATTGAGCGTAATGGTGAGCAAGGCTTATTTGCTCAAATACTTGAATGGGAAAAGCTTTATGGTTTTTCCCGTAATGCTAAAGAGGCTAAACAACAAGCATTGGAACTTCATGCAGCACGAATTTTCAATAACGAAGATTGGTGTGACTATATCGCTTTCAACGAAAAATATCGCCCTGAAATATTAAGAAATAAAGGAGAACAGAAAAATGAAAAAGATTAAAAAGATAATTAACAGCATAAAAGACAAAGCAGAAACATTCTATATTGATGTCTATAAGTGGAACAAAGGAAAGATCAATGCTATTGCAATACTTGGCGTTATCGAGGTAGCGTTAACAATCATTCTTGTGACAATATGAAGGAGTAAAATTTTATGGATAAGAAAAACAAGAAGCCAAGATGTATGCTTATAGGGAAAGACGGTAATATATTTGTCCTTTTGGCTTTGGCTTCCCGCACCCTGAAAGAAAATGGATTAAATCAAGAAGCTGATGAAATGTACAAGCGGGCAACATCATCAAGCAGTTATGATGAGGCTCTGTGCATTATCGGCGAATATGTAGTTATATGTTAATGGAGGTAAACTATGTTTTATAAGGTATTATTTTTACTTGCTTGCTACAACATGTTTGTAAGTGTAAGAAGTTTTATTAAGGAATACGTTGTTATCGAAAATGGCGAACTCGTTCAAATTCCGAAGAAAGCATACATTTCTATTGGTGCTACTGTACTGTTTCATATAATGGTACTTTCGGTTTGCACATTGCCGTCATTTTTGTTTTGATTATTTGAAGGAGATATAAGTTATGAAATTATTTGGCAAATCGGATAACAAAAAGCCGCAAAAACAGGTTAAATATGTATCCGGCGAACTCGGTATTGTCGAAAAAGGAAAAAGAGGTATGATATATTCTACAGATGGCAAAATCATATTTACCTCTGAAATCGTTGATCTCAAGAACAAGACCGAGCACGGAATAGATATTGAAACTCTCAATTCTGTCTACAAAGTCTCTTACCCTCAAGGCTGCAAGGCACAAAGAGTAAGCTGACTTATTTTTGGAACACTTAAATAAAAATAAATCCGGTGTGTTGCCTTGATATTAAGGTACACATCGGATTTTTGTTAATGATTATTAAATTTGAGAATCTTGATTTCAAAGTGGTTTTATGTTAAAATGAATCAATACAAATATTATTTGTTTGAAATATATTTATATGCTATTAGATGGAAGGTAAATTTAATGAACGATCAATTTGCTGACGAATGTGTAAAAGTCATACAATCGGGAAATATAAATGAGATTAACCAATATTTAGAACATTTTTTTGAAAGCATTGATATTGATAAACTAATTAAAAAAATTAAAAGATTTCGTTATTTAAATATTGCTTCTTTAAAAGATGATGAATTGAAATATGAAATAAAAAATATTCTTATGCATAATAACATATGGAGCTTAATAAATACATATTCTGTTTTTAAGACGGGAAGATATTTTTATAGGGTTCGTTTGTTGAAAAATTTTGATTTTCCAAATGAAAATTTACAACAACTTTCTGATTTTTGGAATCCTCCTATTAAATTTGTAGATAAATATGGAAGAATAAACGCACCGCACGAATCGCTCCTATATACATCTTTTAATCCTCAAACTGCAATATATGAAAAAAAGGCATTTAATTTGCCTATAGCATTATTTGCATATAAAAACAAAAGAGATATAAAAGTTTCTTGGATTGGAGCACCAACAAACTATAAGCACCATAACTTTACAAGTCCAAAAGCGATATGTGTTCATGAGATTATAAATAATTTTTTAATTGATGAATTTACACAAGAAGTTCCTGTAGGAAAAGAAAGCATGTACAGGATCACAGAACACATTGCTAAGGAATATTTTTATGATCCAAATGGAAGCGGATGGAGATATCCCTCTATTAAGAAAGAAGCATCTGATAATATCTGTTTTTCAACAAACAAGTTAACAGATGATATTGAGTTGGTGGGGGCAATTATTGGAACGATGTATAAGAATGGAGGATTTGACTTCAAATATTTTATTAGGGGTACAGAAATTGAGAAGAATTATCTATATACAGATAAAGATAATGTTGAATTCTTCAAGCGGTTGTTTCCAGAGTTTAAGAAAATTTAAACAAAGTATAGTGCAAAATATAAATAAAACCGTATATTAACATTTTTCCCTTTTTCAGCAAAACCTCTTGAAACACCAAATATACTATGCTAAAATAACAATGTAAAAATGGTAAGCAGTTAAAATGGTAAGCAGTTGAACAGGTATGAAAGTACTATCCCGTGGGATAGCCATGCTCATACCTGTTTTTTCATTTTTACAGGACAACAAAATATTTTAAGGAAACAAACACACAAATCTAAGTCTTTGATGGCTTTATTTGTGTGTTTTTTTGTTTTCAAAATTCAAGGAGGTAAACAAAAAATGAAAAACCACAGGTTGAACGAAAGGCAAAGCAGATTTGCCCAAACACATTACGGTGTTCTTGAGGATTTCTTGCGAAAGCGAGGTCTTCCATTTGAAGAATACTACGATGCTGTTGTGTTCGAGTATCTTGAAGCAGTAAAACGCTATGATGAGATCCTTGCATTAAGACGAGAAACATTCGAGTCTGTTGCGGAAAGAATCATGCTTATGGCACTTCGAGAACACTTTGAACAGTCTGACAGACTGCAGGAACAAAAGGATTTGTTTGAAGCCGTGTATCCCTACTCTCACAGATATGGAGATATGGTACCGGACAAAACAGTTAATGTTTGCGAACAGGTATGCCGGAGATACGCCGATACTCCAAAAAAGAAGTATAGGCTCTCATATATACGAACACCCAAAAACGTAAGTTGCATTGTCGTCAAGGGGGTGAGCGTTATGAGGTAAAATGTGTTCGTGAAAGCAGACAAAAAATCCAAAAAACAAAATTTAGGAGGACTCAAAAATGAGTGAAGAAAAAACAAACGGATTTTTAGCAAACGACATCGATCTTGGCAGTGACACAGCTTTTTCGGACTTTCCCGCTTTCGACGGTGCAGATTTTGGAGATTTATTCGAGGACAAATCTTCTCACACCGAAGTAAACACGGATAGCGTTGTGTCGGATACAGCAGCCACAGAAGAAACGAATGTCACAGTACAGGGGGATGGACAGAATGATGAACACACAGGCGACAAAACAGACGCTTCTGAAGCAGAAGAAACAAAACCGAACAGCGGTACTTCAAAATCAGAAGAACAAGATCCTTTTGAAGCAGCACTGGCACAGGCAACCGCAAAAGAGGCAGAAAAGACAAAGAGTAGTTTGATCTCCAAACTTCCTATCTTTCAATATGCCAACGCAAAAGAAGAAATTGCCGACACTTCAAAAACCTTTGATGAGCTTCGTAATGAAAAGGCAGAGGATTTTCCCGAACTTGACGACGGAACTTCTGTAACTTGGAAAATGACATACGGAACGATAAGCAAGTCCGTATCCAATCCCAAGAAAACTACCATTGCGAGCTTGAAAACTCAGATAGAAGGTTCAAAGGAATTTTTGGAGTATCTTAAAAAAGCAAAGGGCGAGGTTGAATGTAAAGTTACTCCCTCTGTTACCGCAAAGAAAAAGGGACAAATGTCATCATATAAAGGTGTGTTTGTTACTCTTGAAGATGCGGCAACAAGCGGGAAAGCTATTGCATACGTGCCGTCGGATGACGGCAAGGTGTATGAGGTGCGTCCTAACAGAATCGGCACATTTATCACTCCTACCGAAAAAGTATCAATGTTAAGAAAGGTAAGGGCCGGGTTTATCCCGGCTCTGCCGAAAATCCCTTATTCGATTTTGTCAGAGATTTTATCTTTCTTTAAGGCATATATCACAGAAAACGGCGAGCTTGAAGCCCTTGCATTTATCTATTGGTCTGTGGAAGAAGAAAAATACCGTGTGTATGTTCCGAAGCAGACTGTATCTAAGGCAAGCGTGGATTCGAGTCTTCCCGATATTGATGAGGATAAATTCATACTCGTTATGGAAATACATTCTCACAATACTATGACGGCAAGATTCTCCCCGACCGATGACAGAGATGAAAAAGCCACAAGGCTTTACACAGTTGTCGGACGAATGGATAAGGTCTTTCCCGACATTACCACACGCGCATCTGTCGGAGGCAAATATATAGAGGTTGATCCCGAAACGGTCTTTGAACGATTTGAAGGTGCTTTTCCCGAGTCTTGGAAAGAAGCAGTTGAAGCTGTAACTCCCAAAAAGAAGGAGGTTATAGAATGAAGCTTGCCATAGACAGACCGGTAAAGATATTGATAATCGGTGCCGGAGGAACGGGCGGTCATGTTATACCGCATCTGTATAGAATTGCCTACTCCATAAACAGAGCGTGCAAGGTGATTATCGCTGACGGTGATATAGTGGAAAGAAAAAACCTTGTCAGACAGAATTTTGCCGAATGTGATATAGGCGAAAACAAAGCAAAGGTTATGGCTGAGAGATATTCCGAGGTGTTTGGTATCGAAACCGAATATATCCCGGAATATATCGAAAGCGAAGATGAACTCTACGAGCTTCTTCATGTACCAAATAATTATTATGGCCGACCGAAGCCCATAAGCATTCTCATCGGTGCCGTTGACAATAACCGTTCAAGAGTGATGTGTAATAATGTTTTCAATAAGCTTGACGACATTATCTACATTGATTCGGGTAACGGTGAGTTTACGGGACAGGTGGTGTGCGGTGCAAAGATGGGCGGCAAGGTTATCAGTAAGCCGATAGCGAGGCTTTACCCGGATATCCTTACCGATACCGAAAAGTTTCCTTCCGAACTTTCTTGTGCGGAAAGAAATGTGTCGGCACCCCAGACTATTGCCGCAAATGTATTTGCAGGTACGGCAGTGGCTACCATGCTTTACTATTTGCTCATTGAAGGAAATCTTGAGAGTACAAGGGTAACCTTTTCTTCAAAGAAATTAACTATCAGAAAGGCAGCATAAGGATATGGTAAATGACATTGTGCTAACACAAACAAAAAAGGTAGTTATGACTATGGATAAAACCGTAACTGTCGTAACAGAGAAACTTGAAACCGTAGATAAGTACGGCAGACGAAAACTCCAAAACTATGAGAGAACCGAAAGTGTTGAAAATCACGATCTCGGACTTGATTTATGGAGGGCTGCTTAATGTCGGAAAGCTATTATGCTCTTGAACGATTTGCGGCAGCAGACAGAAGCCTTGTAAGCATTATCGAAGCAATGCCCATAAAACGCAGGGCTATTGATATTTACAAGGAAAAGAACAACATACAACGAGCAAAAGACACCTTCTCTGAGCTTGAAAGCGTCAAGAATAGACTTCTTGATACTGTCAGAGAACTCGGTCTTTTGTTCTCGGAGTGTGATTTGCCCGAATGCTCTGCTTATGCAAATAAACTTTACGGTGCCGTAAAAGCTTTCAAACTTATGACACACGACTATACCAAGCTTATCTCGGCTATACAAGCTATAAAAGACAAAATTCCGAAAAGTGAAGCGGCTACCGCAAGAACTATCGGACACCTTATGAATAACGTAAAAATGGGATACTATCCTACCGATATTTCTCATGTCAAGAGAATTAAAAACGCTTTGAAGTTTCCCGAAACAAGTGTAAATATATTTGATCCTTGCTGCGGTTGCGGTCTTGCACTTGAAGCTCTCGCTTTGGGTACTGACACAGTTACCTACGGAACTGAAATAGATGAGGCACGAGGTAAGGAAGCCGAAAGCCGTCTTGACAGAGTGGGATTCGGAAGCTTCTTTCATTCAAGAATAAGCTCAGACGCTTTTCAAGCCCTGTTTCTTAATCCACCGTACTTAAATGTTATGGGTGAAGGCGGAGTCAAGGCAAGAAGCGAGAAAAGATTTCTTGTGGAAAGTATGGGACACTTGATGAAAGACGGCGTACTTATGTACATTATCCCGTATTACAGATTGACATACGATATTTGCCGTGTGCTTTGCGATAATTTTGGGGATATATCTCTTTACAGATTCCTTGATGATGAGTTTTCCAAGTTTCATCAGATCGTTGTCTTTGGTGTACGAAAGCCAAAGGACGACGGCTCGGAACTTGCGGAAAAACTGTCGCAATACGCAATGTGTCCCGAAAAGATACCGATGATTGATACTTTGGGAACAGGAATATATTCTATTCCCGAAGCAAAGAAGCCTATCGAGATATTCAAAGGAGCAAATTTCAATCTTGGCGAACTTCGGCGTCAGCTTGCTGCATCCAAAAGCATAAATATGATTTTTGAGAAAAGCAAGATAGATGCTATGGAAAAACGCCCGCTTTTGCCCCTTAATATCGGTCAGGTAGGTCTCATCGGAGGAAGCGGACTCATAAACGGCTATGTTGACTGTGATACACCCCACGTTATCAAAGGCAGAGTCATAAAAGAAATAAAGCGGAGAGAAAATGATACGGAAGGCACCCTGACAGAAACGAGAGTCAACAGGATGCTTTTTAACATTTTAACGCCTGAAGGTGTAAAACATCTGGCGTAGAAAGGATTTATATGGAATACGAAATTGACCTAAAGAAGCTTGTTTCGTGCTTAAAGAAAGATAAGTCACAATCTGTTCCCGAGTATATCGAAACAGACGGTGAAAGATATATCTTTGAAAATATCATTCAAAAGTTTGCATCAAATTCCGATGTTACAATGGATGAAATTGACCTTGATGCATTTGATGAAGATGATATCACAACACTTATTGATTATAAATCGGACTTTATTGAGGATACGCTATGTGCGGTATATAAGTTGGTTAAAACATTTGGTGATATGCCGCCGGCAATCGTAAGGGCGAGACAATTCTTTTAGGAGGACAAAATGAAGTTAAAGGAAGAAGAATATTCAAGACAACTGCTTATGATAGTCTGTCTTTTTAAGGTGTTTCATGATGCAGGTATTACCATTCTCGAAAGATGTGATGGTGCAACACCTCTTCATATGGACTATTACTATGAATTTGCGTTAGATGCTATTCAAAATGCCGCACCGATTGTGTACAGCGATGAAAATCTCTACACGAAACACGGATTCTCATATGACGATGATGAAGTAAATCTTTATGCATATTCGTCAAAGGAATTTAAGGAGTATTACCGTATCGCTCGAAAACTACACCGTATCGAAGGCTGTAAGACAAAGGAAAACCCGTATATCAAAGAGTTTGAAAGAAAAATTGAAAGATTACGAGGTTTTGACTCATATAACTTTGATTACTTTATTGGCGGTAAAAGAAAAGGTGCAAGACTTGAGGCTTTGTGGGGATATGAATTTGATTGTGAGATTCCCATGTGCTTGTGGATCGTGCGTGTAATGTCTTTTGCAAAAGCGGAACTTCCAAAAATTCAAAAGAAGTACCGAGAAGCACGCCGTAAAAAACGTTCGGGAGGTAAGCATCATGCGATACAACGATGAAATGGTAATACACATTACAAGTGAAGGCAAAATTTTGGTTGAGGACATAGAAAACGGTGTCAAGGCATTCAAAACGGTAGAGCCGGAGGTATTCATCAACTGTGTGAAAGATTCTATACGCACAAGTATGGTTTCAAGCGGCATCTTGCCAAGCGGCGTATTTTATTACGGCGCAGGAGATGGCGGTAAACAAAAGGTATGTGTAGAATTTCCTGCAAGAAGATGTGATGTTATGTACAAGAAGACCGAGTATAAGGACTTTCCTATACCGAGACTTGTTTTCGGTTTTGTCCTTGACGGTGATCGTATTACAAATGTCAATCTTGGTGTTGTAGATGATGGTAACCTTACTCCCAAAAGTAAGATGTACATATATCCGTTTTCCAATGTAAGCGGATATAGACTGTGTTGCGGTTCAAATAAATTGCCGAACATTAAGTCTTTGCATCAGCTAACAGGAGTAATGTACTTTATCATGTCAATGCCAAATAACAACGACCACTACCGTTCGGAACGCACAAAACTCGAAACAGAACTCAGAACAGTTTTTGAGCTTCTCAAGGATAAAGATCCTAAATACTATTATACCGATGTTCTGAAAGAAAGCGGAAAAACTCTAAAAGATTTTGTGGATAATTAAGAAAGGAAAACAATTATGAGGGAATATTTTGAAGATTTCGGAAAGCCTTTTCCTGCAAGCGATGTCAGTTGGCGTTTGCAATATGTAAACAAAGAGAAAATGCAAGGAATAGCTGTTCCTTACCTTGATGCCCGTGCCATTGCCGACAGACTTGATGAGGTAGTGGGACAGATGAATTGGAAGGACAGTTACACCCCTTGGCACGATTGCACAGGAGGCAAAAAAACAAAACAGTCCCAGCTTTGCACCATTTCTATCTTCGATGCGGAAAATAATCAGTGGATAGATAAAACAGACGGTGCAGAAGACAGTGATATTGAGCCAATCAAGGGCGGTCTCTCAGATGCCTTTAAGCGTGCTGCGGTGAAATGGAATATCGGAAGATATTTGTATAGCTTCAGCACGGTTTGGGTAACTGCGGTAGAACGTGGCGATAGCTATGTTATAGCAGATTCGGAAAAATCAAAACTCGAAGATGCATATAACAAACAGGTTGCAAAGATTTTTGGTGGCAGTGCACCTACTACCACTACAAAAGCACCTTCCCAAAAGCCCGATGTTACACCCGGTAATTCCGGACAGCCCGGTGCTGAAAAGCCTACCCAGAATGATGACATCTATGAAGTTCGCAAAATTCAGGTACAGGACAACCGCAGTTCTATTCTGCTTTTTGGAAACGGAAAACAGTTCCAAGCATTTATGAATGGTACTGATGCCCGTTTACAGCCCGGTACCAGAATTAAAAACATCAATGCTCAAAAGGGTAAAAATGCTTACGGCAGTTACGCAATACTCGGTTCTTATGATATTGCGGCTTAAGGAAAGGGACGGTTATGATAAAAATAAACAGATTTAATATTCTCAGTGTAAGAATGGAAGGTTTTAAAAAATTCAAGGATGCATACACAATGGATTTCGACAAACTTACTTGCATTTCGGGCAGTAACGGTGAGGGTAAAACCTCAATTGCCGATGCGATTGCCTTTGCTTTTTGCGGTACTCCTTTTTGGGGCGAAAAAAGCTGTGACAGGCTTCTTAATTCGGAAAGCAAAGAAATGTCCGTAAGTATTCAGATAGTCGATGAAAACGGCGAAGTACATACACTTTCACGCACCAAATACGGCAACAATACAACTATTATCTTTGATACACTTCAGGTACGACAAACAGATCTTACCACAATGTTTGCAGAAAAGGATGTGTTCCTTTCTCTCATCAATCCCATATATTTCATTGAAAAGATTGCAGAGGACGGCAGAGAGTTTCTTCAAAAGCTCGTTCCGCAGCCCGACCAAAGTGAAATACTTGCACAGATGAGTGAAAGCACAAGGGCACTTCTTGAAAGCGAGAGCTTGCTCGATCCCGAATACTTTATTAAGAAACGCCGAGAAGAACTCAAGGCACTTGAAGATGCGGACGCATACCTTGCAGGTCAAAAAGATTTGCTTAAGGCTCAGTTTGATGATACTTCTTCTAAGATGGACGATGTTCTGAAAAAAGGCGATGAGATAGTAAGGAAAAAGCAATCACTTGAAGAAAAACAGTTTGCCGGCATTGATGTGGAAAAACTGAGAGCAAGGCAGGCTGCCATTGCAGAAAGTCTTTCGGGGGAAGTGCGTACACGCCTTGCCGCAAAGCAGGCTGAAGCACAAAACAGACAGTACATTTCCAAATTCACACCTGAAATTGCAGAAATTGAAGCAGAAATTCGTGCTCTATCCGAAAGGTGTAATCGCCTTGTAACACAAATGAAAGGTATAAAGGTTGGCGATACTTGTCCCACCTGCCATACCACTGTTACTGAGGCAAATTATAAAAGCATTATTGCCGGAATGAAAGCGGACTATGACAAGGCTTGTTCGGACGGTAAAGCAGCCATTGCCGCAAGAGCAGAACTCTTGGCACTCGATAAGAAGAGTAAAGAAAAGTTTGAGGAATTTCGTCAGGCTGATCTTAAAAGAGTGGAAGCAGAACGCTCTGAGCTTGGCACTGCCGATGTATCCGAAATCGCACTTATTGAGGATAAGCTCAAATTCGGAAATCTTACACCGGAGGAATACGACGAACTTTGTGCTCTTACAACTCAGGCAGAAAGTTATCTTAAGGAAGTTGAGGTATTATGTGCCGCAAACGATATTCCCGGTAAAATCGAGAAAATCGACAGCGACCTTGCTCAGAATAAGACAAAGAAAATAGATCTTCTGAGTCTCATTCATGCAGTAACCGAGTATATGGCAAAGAGAGCAGAGATAACACTTCAAAGTCTTCAGATGAACAGAGCATCCATTAAGCTTTTCGATGTAGTGAAAACTACGGGAGAACTTAAAAATGTGTTCCGTTTTACCTATGACGGCAAGGATTACCGATGGCTTTCTACATCAGAGCGAATAAAGGCAGGTCTTGAAGTGTCTGCACTTCTCGAAAGACTTACAGGGCTTATATATCCCAAGTACATAGACAATGCAGAGTGTATCACCACAAAGCTTGACCGCATTAACGGACAGGCAATTTTGGCATATGCGAGAAAGACACCTCTTGTGGCTACATATCCGTTAAGACAAGTGGCAGCTCAGAGAGAGGCGGTCGCAGCATGACAAGCTTTGTATATGATACTTTCGATATTGTGGATGTTGCCGCACGCCTTGGTATCAAATTCCACCCTACACAAAGTAATAATGTGGAGTATAAGGCTTTATGTCCCTTTTGCTCGGATACTAAATATCATTTGGGAATTAACAGAAGTAAAGAAAAGTTCAACTGCTTTAAGTGCGGAGAACACGGTAACAGCGTTACTCTGTATGCAAAGATAAATGGCATCTCAAACAAGGAAGCACACAGGCTTCTTAAACTTGAAGAAGAGAGGTCGGAATTTAAGCCGATATATTTTCCGCCTGTGGAGTCCGAAGCACCAATTCGTCCGATTGAGGACCGACATAAAGTGTACTATGATTTTCTGAATCTTCTTCGATTAAACAGAGGGCATATGCTTAATCTGCAAAATCGAGGGCTTGACTTTTCGGATATCTACACCTTTATGTATAAGAGTGTACCGACAGATAATGTGTCAAGACGCGAAGTGCTTGAAGCACTCTCGGCAAAACACGATCTGACAGGCATTCCGGGCTTTTGGTATGACGAAAAGGGTACGGCTCATATGTACTACAATAAACTTGGCGGTATTTTCATTCCCGTTTGCAATAAGGAAGGGTATATACAAGGTCTTCAAATGAGACTTGATGTTTCCGAATATTCAAGCGAAAAGAAATTCCGCTGGTTTTCAAGCCGACACTTTGACGGCGGTACAGGTGCAAAGCCGTGGATTCATGTTGTAGGAGATACTTCATCAAAAGAGATTTGTCTTACTGAGGGAGCGATGAAGGCAGATATTGCAAGTGTACTTTCAAATGGCAGACTTTTTGCTGCCGTTCCGGGAGTTAATGCAATCGCCTTTCTTCCCGAAGTTTTGAGCGAACTTGGCATAACAAAGGTGTATGAAGCTTTTGATATGGACAAACGCTCAAAGCCCGAAGTAAAGCAGGCACTTATTGCTTTAAGAACGACTTTATTTCAAAACGGAATTGAATGTGAGAGCTGTTCGTGGAATCCCTTGTATAAGGGTATCGACGATTATATGCTTGCAAGAACAAAACTGGCACAGAATATGCCCATTGCGGCATAGTTGAAAGGAATAAAAATATGAGTAAATCAATGGAACAGTTTATGGTGGTAAATTCAGCTACAGGCGAAGAACAGGGTATTTTGGGTAAGTATATGTACTACTCTCTTCCCAAGCTCATTGTCAAAGCGGAAAAGGTAAAGGAAATCTGCGATCAGATTGGCTTTCCCTTTCTCTTAAAGGATAACATTCCGGTAAGCGATGCCTTCAGAAGTGCTACGGGAGATATACACGACAGAATTGAAGAATCCTTCGGGGACGAAATCAAGATATGTCGTATATATTGCCGTGATAACAAGAAGGTCGATGCCGATGTTCTTTCCCGTGAGCTTGTAGAAGAAACTCTTTACGAGAGCACAAACACTTACCGCAAGCTTGCCAACATAACCCTTGACAAAAAGACGGGTTCTCTTGTTTTATCCGATGTGGATTATTCTTCAGACAGAAACATTCTCGGATATTTTGAACAGGCGGAAAGGCTTTTCAAGTTATACAAGGACTGTGTAGGCAACAGAAATATCGAAAATCTTGCAGAAAAGTATGTTTTCTCGATGCACGCAATAGGTATCGCCGCAAGAGGACATCACTACTTTGTCCCCAAAGCATATATGCACGAGATAGCTTTGCTTGAGGAATTTTTAGAGCTAATAGGCAAAGAAAACCTCTTTACTTATTCAAGCAATCGTGATGCTACATATATCAGTATCAACTCGATGTATGTTATTGACGATGCAAAGCAGAGAGGAAAAATGTCAAATGAGTTCTACAAGGATATGGGACGCGAGATTGAGGAGTACCAAAAGCGTATGATATCCCTCATTCAAAGCGGAAACAGCAGTCAGAGAATACTTGACCGCTGGGAAGCAAAAATATCCACCCTTGAGCAGAAAAAGCGTGAATATGAAACCATACTCAAGCAGGATCTTTCCGGCGTAGATGAAGAATTTACAATGCTTCGTGATATGTGCAATCAGTTTAAGCTAACTGTACGCAGTTCACAAGTATTCGGCGCCGTAGCTTGAAACCAAAACGGAGAGTGCAGGTAAAACTGCACTCTCTCTAAAATGGAGGTACATATGACAGGAAGTATGAGCATAGGCAAAATCAAACCCGTTGGTAGAATTGATTATCTCGGTTCAAACGGCAAAATTGGTGAAAGGTTTTATTCTTTTAACGAAGAGGATTTCCTTAAGACCGTAAAAAACGATAATTATTACGGAGTCCCTATGGTTATCAATGTTTACCGAGATGAAAACGGCAAAACTATTCCGCTTGATTTTTTGTTAAGCATTGATCCACCCGTACAGGGCTTCCACATTCTTGATTATGAAGGAGAATTTGAATATGGTAAAAATACAGAACTTATCGCAGCTTAAAAAGGCATTACAAGTCGGCGCAGAATACACAATGGTTGCTCACAAAAACAGACCTGACTGTGTTGGTCTTATCCGTGTTGTAAATGCCGTTCAAAGTAACTGTGTTTACTGTAAAATTAAGAACCAGCCTGTACACCCGTATTCCAATATGAACGGCGGTCTCGGTATACGTATGGATTTTGAAAAGTCATCTCATTATGAGTTTGGCAATACCGTCAAATTCTATTTGAGTTCTGACAAATCCTCACCGTTTTACGAGTTTGTGGTTCTAAAGACAGCATAAAGGAGTTTTATATGGAAGTAAAAACCGAAACAGACAGCAATTGGAGAACAACGGAAACAATAATTCTCAGCGACGAGGAAAAAGAAGCGATAAACGAAGCTCACGAAATAGTGGCTCAAAGATACAAGGATATGGGGCTTATTCAGAAACCTTGGGAAAAAGACCACCTTGAATATCGTTTTCTTGGAATTCTTCGCTATGAAGGAATTGAAGCCATGTTGAACTTTGCGAGAACTGCAAGAATGAAATAGGAGAAAAATATGGATAACAAAGAATATGTATGTTACTGCGTCGGCGACAAATACGATAAGGTCATGAAAGGCGACGGTGCGATTTTTGAAATGAATGAGGATAAGTGTTTTATCAATATTGGATTTACCGATATTTCAGAAGCAGAAATACAGGCAATCAGTCAGGGAAAGCTTAATATTTTCCTTAGTGTAATTGAAGGCGTTGTTTTTGTTTCGGCTTCATTTGATAATAAGCTTATTATGGATATGCCCTTTAACGCAGGGCTTTATCCCGATTTCAACATTAAAAATCCGGCACCTTTCGGATATATTGTGCCGATAATTGCGGTTGATAACAGAACAAACATTATCAAGGCGATTCGTGTGGTAGGTTTTGATGCCGAGTTTAGTGCAAAGCTTTATGCTTTTGCAGAAAAACAATGGAGTGACAAGATTACCAACCACGATGAGCGAGTCGAGAGTGTTTATAAGCGTTATTCTCCAACCGACATTATTAAACACGCAATTCTTAAAAACAAAGTGGAGGAAATACTGTGAAAAAAAGGAACAGAGTCTATCAGAGACTTGATAACGACTATCGCAAGTTTCGTAATGAAATGCTTTCCAAAGATCCGGAAGAACTGTTCGACAGAGCCTATAAGGTTTTCTGCATAACGGAATTCTATTCGTATCTTACCGATTCATACGAACTTACGCCACAGTCGGTATCATTCATTCTGAGTTTTAAGGGGAATGTTTTTGAGCAGCTTTACTATGAGTGGCTTAGAAGCGATTATACACACAGAGAGGTTTTTGAAGAAGTAATAGACAGTACCTTGTGTGCTGCCTAATTTGGAATACTTAAAATAATAGAAGAAGCATGGCAAAACTATGAAAACTCTTAAAATTCACATGTAATAGCCAAAAAAGTGGGCGGTTCAATTCTGAATTGCCCACTTTTTTGTGTATTATACGAACGTTGCGATAGTTTTTTTCTATTTTAAGCAAAATAAGAATTAAATAATTAGATATATTTGCGGTTGTTAGAGCATTAACATATTATAAGTCTTATATGTGGACACAGATTTTTTAAGATAAGTAAGATTAGCATATTGAAGAGGAACATCTGAAATGTAACAGCTATCTAAAATACAACAAATATCCGAAGGTGCGAAATCCGCAGTATTGTGCTGCAATTAAAAAATAATACGCAGGTGAAAAGATAAGTTTAACTTATTGAATGGTCAAGATAAGTCAGACAAGCCAATGTGAGAAAAGAGCGTTGGTTTGTCTGGCTTATTTTTTTGCAAAAAAAATTTTTTAACCATGACAGCAGTTGTCAGGTTTAACAGATAAACTGTGTTCGGAAAGGAGGAATATATATGGGAACGGCTGAACGAAGGCACGAAATAATGCGAGTTTTATGTCGGAGAAGATACGAAACAATCAAAAATTTAGCGAATGAGTTCGGCGTTTCAGAAAGAACCCTTGCGCGAGATATTGAGATGCTAAGCCTAACTGAACCTATTTATACAAAGCAAGGAAAACACTGCGGCGGCGTGTACGTGATGGATGGATTTTCCATGACACGAATGTATATGAAAGACACAGAACTTGCTGTACTTCAAAAGCTTTCAAACAGTGTTTATGATGATGCTGTTTGTCGGCTTGATACGGCTGAACGCTTAATACTTAAAAACATAATCTCGCAGTACACAAAACCTACAACAAAAAAAGGAGAATTGTAATGAAAAAACAAGAAAAAGAACTATTCAAAGCCTTGTGTAGCTTTAAGTCTGAGGAATTTGATGAAAGTTTACTTCAAGCTGCAACCCCCGTTGTTTTGGGACATTTATTTTTTAACCGTATGCAGGCGGTTGCTTACGGGGTGTTGAAAAAGCATAGCCTTTTGGGAAAGGTAAACCGAGAATTCAGAAACTCTCTTAAAGGAGCGTATGAGCAAAATCTTGAAAAGAACAGAAGTTTCTTTTGGTGTATTAGTCACGTGGAAGAAGTGCTTTCTAAATGCGGTGCTAAATATGCAATGCTGAAAGGTGCTTATCTGTGCAAGGCGTATCCCGAGGGCTTCCGCACCTCTAACGACATTGATTTGCTCGTACACCCCAAGGATGTAACCGAAATCGGCAATGCATTGTTATCTGCCGGTTTTAAGCAAGGTAATATCCGTAACGGCAGTTTTATCCCTGGCACTCGAAAGGAAATCATTGAATCAAAAATGATGCGAGGAGAAACTGTTCCGTATATTAAGGAAATAGGCTTACCGGGAATGCAGTTTTTAGAGGTGGATATCAACTTTTCTCTCGACTATAAGCCCGGTGATACTGTACTTTTAGAGGATATGATTGAAAACACCTCTGTCAGAGAAATTGGCAATCTTAAGGTTCGTACCTTGAGAGATTATGATTTCTTTGTACACCTTTGCAGTCATCTTTACAAGGAAGCCACAACACTTCCGTGGGTAGAAATGATGAGAGATATGACACTCTACAAATATGCGGATATTTATATGCTGCTCAGTGATATGACCGAGATGAAAGTTGATGCATTGTTTGCGAGAGCAACGCAAACGAATACCGAAAAAATATGTGCTTTTACGGTAACTCAAATGTCGGAGCTTTTTAAATTCACAAATTCTTATGCAGTAGAAAAAGCCAATGAAATTTTAAAGAGCGAACCCGATTTTATCCATACTATTGTTTCTCCTAAGGATAAAAAGAAACTTGTTTTTACTGAAAAAAGTGTAGAAACAAGATTCTTTGCCGATAACCGAAAAAGTCTTTTAGAGGAGGTGTAATATAATGAAATCTTTAAATATGAGACCGAATGAAACAAACGGCTTTCTTTTTACCTTCTGCGGACTTGATGGGTGCGGAAAAACATCAAATTTGACAAAGCTTAAGGAAGAAATTGAAAAAGAATATCCTGTATTGCTTACTAAGCAGCCTACCAATGCAGTCCGTAATTCCGATATTTTCAGAACATATATGGATTGTCCTGACCATTCTGCTTATGATTACCGCAGTTTATCATTGCTTGCGGCAAGCGACCGTTTGCAGCACGGAAGTAAGGTGATTGAGCCGGCGATGCGTGAAGGAAAAATCGTTATCAGCGATAGATATTTTTATTCCTGCCTTGCTAACTTACATGCCAGAGGTTTTGAAAAAGACGAGTGGATTTATGAGATTGCCGAATCGATTGTAAGACCTGATGTTGCCTTTTTCTTTGATGTACCGGTTGAAATCGCAGTCCAGCGTGTTCGCAGTCGTCCCGAAGAAAAGGACCGATATATTGATATGGAATTGCAGTATAAGCTCCATGATGAGTATATCGAAATATGTGAAGCAAATAACGGCGTGCTTGTTCCAACGGATGTTTCATTTGAGGAAAGCTACGCTATTGTAAAAAAAGAAGTAGAAAGGGTGATAAACAGATGAATATTGAAAAAAAGGTAAAAAACATTTTATCTGAACTCAGCGGCGAAGAGGGAATTTCTAATGAAACAACTCTTCAAAACGATTTGGCTCTTGACAGTCTTTCGATGGTAACTCTACTTGTTGAAATCGAGGATGTTTTTGAAATTCAGCTTGACGAGGCGGATATGAACCCCTTTGATTTCGAGACTGTACAAAGCGTTATAGATATGGTTGCAAAATATGTAGGTGATGAATATGAATAAGATAGTTGATTTGCCTCTCGTTGAGCCGTTGTATAGCACTTATCATCATCAGGGACCGTGCACGGCTATTATCAAGGATAATCCGACGATCCGAAATTGGTACTTAAATCAAGTTATGAATTTGTCCTGTAACCGAAAATTTTTAAGTGGATTTACTACTCCCGAAATAACAATACCGGATTCCTCTTGGTCTGTTAATCCGTATTTTGATAGGCAGTGGTGTTCCACACGTTTTGCAAAAGGTCATATACACTATATTATTCGTGAAATGTTGAATCAGGGTTATTATGTAGCCTTTAGCGGCATTGACGACTATTACATCGAAGGCAAAAGTTGGTATAAAGAACGTCATTTTAGTCACGACGGTCTTATTTGCGGCTACAACAAAGATGACAAGACATTTTGTGTTTACTCTTATGACAGTAACTGGGTTTACAGAAAGTTTTGGACACCTCAAAAATGCTTTAATCAATCAAGAAAGGCTATGCTGAAAAAAGAAACAATATCCAATTTTTGCGGATTAAAAGCAAAGGGAGATAATGTAGCGTTTTTTCCTGAAACAGTTTGCACAAAACTTAAAGAATATCTTGATTCTGATTTAAAGAAATATCCGTTTGACGGTGAAGGAAACGTTTTCGGCATTGTTGTTCATGAGTTTATTGCTGAGTATGTTACTAAATTGCACAATGGATCCATTCCCTATGAAAGAATGGACAGACGAGTTTTCAGGCTTATTTGGGAGCATAAAAAGGCTATGCTTGAGCGTATTCACGCTCTTGAGGAAGCACTTGAAATCAACAAACGGTACGGTAAACAGTATGAGCAGATTGTAGCAGAAGCTGATAAAATGCGTATGCTTTATGCCTCTCATCATATGCGCCGTAGAGATTCTGTCTTGCCTATTATTCGTGAAAAATTACTGACTCTTTCGGTAAATGAAAGAAAAATACTCACATTGCTTGTAAGAGCAGTAGAAAAGGAGTTGAAGAAAAATGCTATGGGAACACCTGAAAAGTAAAATGCAATCTAATTTCTCACAGAAAATTTGTGAGGGAAAAGCAGAGATAACTTACGAGGAAACCATCATTTTTGCTGAGGAATTTGCAAAGAAATTGATTGGTATCAAATGCTGTGCTATACTTTGTGGTTCTGAAATGGCGGCAGCGTTGGCATTACTTAGCTGCTTTGCGGCAGACGTTACTGCACTACCGCTTTCACAACGGTACGGTGAGCTTCATTGCAATAAAATTCTTGATGCAATTAGTCCGGATGCTTTGATTACCGACCAAGGTGGTGAGCTTAAGGTTGTTCGTTTAAGTTACTCGAGATATACTTTTTCCCAAATTAAACCGGCTCTTATTATGTGTACTTCCGGCACCACAGGAATGCCAAAGGGTGCAATGCTTACCGAAAGCAATGTACTTACAAATGTAACGGATATTGTAGCTTATTTTAACATGAATGAAAGCGACACAATTCTTATATCCCGTCCGTTGTATCACTGTGCCGTTTTAACGGGTGAGTTTTTAAGTGCACTTGTCAAAGGGGTTAAAATCCGATTTTATTCGGGAACATTTAATCCGACACTTGTTCTGAAACTATTGAAGGATTATTCCATAACCGCCTTTTGCGGCACACCTACACTTATAAGTATGATGGCTCGCTTTAAACGAAAAATAGATGATGACTGCTTAAAGTATATTTGCATCAGCGGTGAGTGTATGGGAGCAGAAACAGGCAAACAAATTCGCAAGGCTTTTCCTAATGCCGATATTTATAACATTTACGGTCTTACCGAGGCGTGTCCCCGTGTGTCATATTTACCACCTGAATTGTTTGATGATTACCCTGATTGTGTCGGAATTCCGCTTAATTCGGTTGCCGTTAAAATTCTGCTTGACGACGGCAGCATAGCTGAGCCTAATCAGGTAGGCGTTTTATGGGTAAAAGGCGGTAATGTCATGGCAGGATACTACAACAATCCCAAGAAAACCGCCGAGGCTATAAAAGACGGTTGGCTTTGCACCGGTGATTTGGCACTAATCAATAGCAAGGGTTTGCTTAAAATCAAAGGCCGCAATGACGATATGATTATTAAAGCGGGAATGAACATCTATCCGCAGGAAATCGAAAGTGCACTTAAAATTGACAACCGTGTTAAAGAAGCACTTATTCTTGCTGAAAATGATGAACGCTTAGGTGTACAACTGGTACTTAACATTGTGGGAGATTTTGACGATGCAAGACAAGTCAAAGAACTGTGTCAGGCTTGCTTGCCTGCATATCAGGTGCCGACAAAAATCAATTTAGTTACTGAGTTGCCTAAGAACGGCTCGGGGAAAATTATAAGAAGATGAGTTTATGAAGGAATTTGAAATAAAGAGAATGCTTAGTGAGGAAACTTACAATCATCTTCGCAAGCATTGGGGAGATGGAAAATCTCCGATCATTCAGACCAATTATTATTTCGATACGGATTCTCTTGATATGAATAGGCAAGGTATCACTTGTCGGATTCGGCTTAAGGACGGTATTTATAAGGCAACTGTGAAGAGTCATGTTATCGAAGTCTCGAATTGCAGTCTTGAAGAAGACCTGTCCGAAAAAGCCTATTTAGACACATCAGTGTTTTTGTCACGCGGTCTTCATTTGCAGGGTGAGCTAATAACGGAGAGAATTATTTTGTTCAAGGATAATGCTTGCGAAATAATGCTTGACCGCAACAGCTATTTGGGTGTGGTTGATTATGAGCTGGAAATTGAATATCGTTTAGGCTTTGAGCAAAAGGCAACAGGCTTGCTTAATGAAATTATTGTCGAGCTATTACAACACGGATTTGATGTAAGCCGTGAGGAAATGCGAGGCGAATCCAAGTCTGAACGCTTCTTTAAAAGAAAATCATAGTTAAGAACGTGAGAAGGATATTTGATTATCAGATAGATTCGATTGAGTATGAAAAATTAAAATATTTTTCAATAACCATTTCAACCATGACAGCAGTTGTCAGGTTTAAGGATTAAAATACAAATGCAGCTGTAGAAGATTGGGACGCCAGTCGAAAACAAAACATAAAATTCAAAGAAAGAAGGAAAACAAAATGGCATGTAAAGGTGCAAAAAACAAAACCGCTTCTGTTGAAGCAACACAGGTGGCAGCAGCCGCAGTTCAGACAGAGATTCAAAAAGCAGAGGCGAGGGCTTCTGTTGGCAGACTTTTGTTCGGTGTGGATTCTAAAATCCAAGCAGGAGATATTTTGCAAAACAATATTTCATTATTTGAATGGGTAGTTCGCAATAAGGTATATCCTAACTTTTGGGGTAGAAACCTTGTGGGTGAAAATGCGCTTACAAAGAACGAAATCGCATTTATTCATTCAAAGGGCTGTAAGATAGCTACTATCTATACAGATTCCGGCGAAAAGAAGACTGAGGAACAGGGCAAAATCGTTGCAAAGAAAATTGATGTTGTTGCTCTTGAACTCGGTATCCCCGAAGGAACGGCAGTGTTCCTTGAAGTGGTTGACGGGGAGAATATAAGTCGCGATTATATGAAAGGCTTTGCAGCAGGTCTTGAGGAGGAAGGCTTTGTTCCCGGCTTTAAGGCAAATACTGATGCGAAGTTCGGATTTGACCGTGAGTTCAGTCGTGGCCTTCAGACCGACCATGAAATCTTTGATAAGTGTCTTGTATGGGCAATTTCTCCAAGTCTTAAAGAATATGACCGTGTGACCACCACTCATCTTATTCATCCGGATAACTGGATGCCTTATGCTCCGTCCGGTATCACCCGTAAAGATATTGCTGTATGGCAGTACGGTAAAAACTGTCACCCTATTGAAGATGATATGGGTAAGATAACCACATTTAATCTCAATCTTGTAAATAACGAACAGGTTATCGTGGAAAAAATGTTTTAAGGAGGTAAAAGACTATGTGTAATGGTAATAATAATTACTGTCCCGACAATAATTACTATCCCGAGAATAATTACTGTCCCGACAATAATGACTGTTCCGAGAATAATTACTGTCCCGACAATAATGACTGTCCTGACAATAATGACTGTCCTGACGACAATTGCCCCGGAGGTAATACCGGAAATCCGTCCGTTGTGTGCGTTAGTTCGGTAAGCATTTCTTCAGGTAATGTAACTATAAAAAAGGGCAGTTGGAGTTACCCAAGCGTACAAGTATACCCTAATAATGCTACCAACAAAACACTTTATTGGTATAGCTCCAATTCTGCCGTGGCTTCTGTAAATTCAAACACGGGATATATTTACGCCAACGGTGTTGGTACTGCAAGAATTTATGCACAGGCAACCGACGGCAGCGGTTGCAGTGATTACATTACTGTCACCGTTACAAGCGGAACTATATATGTTTCCTCTGTGGAGCTTAACAGAAGCTATGTTTCTATTGAAAAAGGAAAAACATATACTCTTTCAGCTACGGTATGTCCTACTAATGCAAGCAATAAATTGCTTGCATGGAGCAGTAGCAATACTTCTGTTGCAACTGTTAGTTCGAGCGGTGTAGTAACCGCAAAAGCTTGCGGATATGTAACCATTACCGCAACTGCAAAAGACGGTAGCGGTGCGTGCGATTGTTGTGACTTTTACATTACAGGCGATACGCTTGTAAACTCGGTTTCTTTAAGCCCCTCAAGCAAAACTATCAGCGTTGGAGATTCTTTTTGGGTATATGAAACTATATGTCCTACTAATGCTACAAACTGTGCAGTTACTTGGAGTACAAGTAATTCAAGTGTTGCAACCGTAACTCAAAGCGGACTTGTTATTGCTCAGGGTGCAGGCAGTGCGACTATTACGGCAACTGCTCAAGATGGAAGTGGGAAAAAGGGTTATTGCTATGTAACGGTTAAAGGCACAGTTTGTGTGGAAAGTGTTGAAGTAAGTCGTTCGTCATTGACACTATATAAGGGAAACACATATACCTTATCTGCTACAGTTTGCCCGACAAATGCCAATAACAGAAGTGTTCGTTGGAGCAGTGGAAATACATCAATTGCTACTGTAAGCTCAAGTGGTCTGGTAACCGCAAAGACCGCAGGTAGAGTTGCGATATATGCGACAGCCAAAGATGGCAGTGGATGTAGCGACTATTGTTGGGTGACTGTTAAAACGATTCCCGATCCCGTTTACACACCGGCACAGGAGGAAATTCCTGAGAGCAAGGTTCCCGAAAGTACATTTGAAGACCCGATAGATATGTACAGCGGTGCTCATACTCTTAAAAACACATTGCTCACATTGTTTGGCGGTCAGGGAACAAAGCTTGTTGCTGAGTATAATTCAACCAGATTATCTGAAGGTGATTTTGGCAAAGGCTGGTATCATAATTTTGAGAAAACTCTTGAATTTGACGGCTGTGAAGCGAGAGTATATAGCTCGCCTTCGACATATTCGAGATACACCTCGAATGATGATTGCACAGTATTTACTTGTACTGCTGCCAATAAGAACAACTTTGTTCTTACTGTAAACACGGCGAATACTTTACCGTATTCAATTGACTGTAACAAGGAAAGAACCGAGTATTATGACAGTGAAGGCCGTTTGGCAAAAATTGTTGACCATCAAGGCTTTGAAACGGTTATTTCTTATTCGGATACCCTTATTACAATTACCGACTCTGTGTCGGGCAAAAAGCTCTATCTTGAAAAGGATTCTTCCTGCAAGGTTGTAAGAGTGTATGATGAAAATTCCCGTCAGGTTACATTAACCTATACAGGCGAGCTTTTAACTGCTATTTGTGATGCAAACGGCAATACTTTAAGCTATACCTATAACGAGGACGGCCAGGTTTTGACCGGTACTGACTCTAACGGCATCTGCTATTTTACAAATACATATGATGAAATAGGCAGAGTGGCTACACAAAAGGATGGTATAACCGGCTCGATTACATCATCTGTCACTTATGAGGACGCAGGTAAGCGAATTTGTACGAACCGTAACGGAAAGACGAGTATCCGTGTGTTTAACGGCAACGGCTTGCTTACAAGCTTTACCGATGAAAACGGAAAGACAAAGACATATACCTATGACAGTCGTTATAATGTAATCAAGGAAACCGATGCATTGGGTAATTCAGTGGTCAAGGAATATAACTCCTTTAATAAGCCTACTGTTATTATCGATAAGAACGGGGGTAAGACTTACTTTACTTATGATTCTAAGGGTAATGTAACTAAAATCACCTATCCAAAAATTGGTGAGGTTGCACCGTCTGAAAGCTTTGTATATAACGAAAGAAGCCAAATAACTTCTCATACTGATGTTCGCGGCAACGTTACGGTATTTACCTATGATGTAAGTGCAATGCCGCTAACCAAAAAGGTTGGAAGCAGAAATGCAATTCAGTATTCTTATGAGGGTGGCTTACTTAAAGCACAAACAGATGCTTTAGGCAATACTACTCAGTATAGCCACAATGCAATCGGTCAGGTAATAACCAAAACCGATGCTGATAACAAGGCTACAACTTACGAATACGATGCTTGCGGAAATCTGCTTAAAACAACCGATGCGAACGGTCAGTCTGTTGTAACAACCTATGACGGCAACCACCAAAAGACCTCTGTTACCGATGCGCTTGGCAACAAAACTGAGTATACCTATAACGGCAATATGAAGAATACCCTTGTCAAGTTCCCTGACGGCAATACGGTGTCTTATGAGTATGATGGTGAGGACAGACCCATTAAAACCACCGACCAGGCAGGTAATGTTACTACTGTTCAGTATGATAGTGTTGGCAGAGCAGTTTCGAAGCACTTTGCAGACGGCAGTGTGGTTAATTACGAGTATGATGCTATAGGTAACATTGTAAAGGAAACCAACCCCAAGGGTGCAGTAACTCTTAAAACCTATGACGGCAACGGCAATGTATTGTCTGTAACCGATAATGATGGTAACATTACTCGCTACCAGTATAATGCTCTCGGTAAGGTTGTTAGAAGTGTAAATGCCATGTCTGGTGCTACCGTATATGAATATTCATCTGCAGGAGATTTGTTATCCGAAACCGACCCGCTGGGTAACAAAAAGGTTTATACCTACGATGCCTTCGGTAATATGCTGACTGCAAGGGATGCAAAAGGCGGTATTACAACCTACACCTATGACAGTAACAATAATCTTTTAACCGTTAAGGATGCACTTAATAATATTACAACCTACACGTATAACTGCTTAAATCAGCTTGTGTCGGTTAAGGATGCAAAGAATAACATCGTAACCTACGGCTATGACGCAATGGGTAGGAGAACTACCATTACCGATGCTAAGGGCAATGTCTTTGCCACTCAGTACGACGGTAACGGCAATGTAATTAAAACTCTTGATGCGAAGGGAAATACTGTAAGCGAAACTACCTACAACAGCCTTAACCTTCCTGCAACTGTTGTAGACTCTGTGGGTAAAACCACAACCTACACCTATAACGCACTGGGCAAGGTGGCAAGTATTACAAACGGTATGAATTACCGCAGTGAATACGGCTATGATGCAGTTGGCAGAAATACTTCTGTTAGGGATGCTAACAATAACCAAAGCACAGTTCAGTTTGATACTTTAGGTAACGTAACCCGTCTTGCAGGTCCTTTAGGCGGAGCGACTAACTACACCTATGACCAAATGGGCAGACTGATTGTCGAAACCACAGCCTCGGGAGGTACTGTCACCTACGGTTATAACGAGCTTAGTGTTAAGGAACAGCTTACCAATGCTCGCGGTCAGGTAAGAAAGTTCTTCTATAACGCAAAGGGACAAATTACAGGATATGTAGGTGTTGAGGATTCCGTAAGTTATACCTATGACGCAAACGGAAATGTTTTGACTGTTACAGACAAGAACGGTACAGTTTCAAGAGAATACGATGCTCTCAATCGAGTAACCAAATATACCGATACCTTCGGTAAGGTTATTCAGTATGAATATGACTCTGTCGGAAATCTCGTAAGGCTCATTTACCCGGATAACACTGCGGTAAATTAC
>JAZSET010000022.1:0-2873 GCA_045531795.1 Eubacteriales bacterium
TAAAAAACATTATTCCTGAACGAATGAAGATAAAACTTGTAATTATTGATACTTGTAAAAACGATCCGGTAAAAAATTCCGGTAAATTCAGGTACTATTATCAAAATGAGCACATAGATAGTTGGAAATACTCGCCGGATAACAGTTTAAAGACGGTTGAAACGATTTTTTAGTAAAAAAATAACAAAATACTATTGATTTTCTTGCAACTATTTGTTATAATTGAAGCATAAAGTAAATTAAAGGAGGTGTACCTGTGTATAAAAACACAGTTATAACAATTGGTCGTCAATATGGTAGTGGCGGTCGTGAAATAGGCAAGAAATTATCCGAATTACTCGGTATCGGGTATTATGACGATGAACTCATCGCACTTGTTGCTAAAAACAGTGGAATGAGCTCTGAGGCACTCTCGGATGTAGATGAAAAAGCCACTAACAGTTTATTATATACACTTGCAATGGGCGGAACGCTGTTCGGCGGAAATGCAGCACTCGCTTATGAAATGCCAATAAATGATAAACTCTATATCGCTCAGTCTGATGTAATAAAAGATTTGGCAAAAAGGGAAGCGTGCGTTATAATTGGCAGATGTGCAGATTATGTTCTCAAGGACTGCGATAATGTACTTAACCTCTTCATATATGCCGATCTTGAAAAACGCACGGCACGAGTTGCGCAGAGACGCCAGATTACAGAGGCAAAGGCAAAAGATATAATTATTAAAACCGATAAGCAGAGAGCAAACTATTATAATTATTACACAAGTCGCAAATGGGGGCGTATCGAAAACTACGACCTCTGCATTGATAGCGGAAAACTTGGTGTAGATAAAGCTGCACAGTTAATTGCAAATTATATCAAAGAACTTTGATAACATAGAATTAAATCATAACAAGGGTCAGGGAATATAATCCCCGGCCCTAAAAACTTGATAGGCAATTATACAAAATGAAAATTTTGTATAATTGGGGGAACTGAAAATATAACCGCAGATATGGTTTTGACTAAATTCCATCATCTGCGGCTTATATTATACATATTTAAAAGATAACGTGCCATCAGTTGCTTCAATGGAAATTGCAAATATCGGTGAGTTGTATCTGCTGATAATTTCTTCTGCAATTACATCTTCAACTTCAGTTTGTATAAACCTGCGCATATTTCTTGCACCGTATTTTTTTGAATATGATTTTTCTGCAATCAGCTCTACAGCTTCGTCCGAGTACACAAGTTTAAGATTCTTTTCACTCAGAGACTTTACAAGCTCATCAAGCATAAGTTTTGCAATCTCTGTAAAATCTTTTTCGTCAAGTGATCTGAATGTGATTATCTCGTCAACGCGGTTGATAAATTCAGGTCTCAGGAATTTAGACAAAGCCTTTTCGGTTTTATTTTCATTGATAGCCTGTTCGCTTAGCATAAACCCTGCTGAGCCGTCATTTGTGTTTGAACCGGCATTTGTGGTCATTACAAGGACAGTATTTTCGAAATTTACAGTTTTGCCGTGCGCATCTGTTATTCTGCCATCATCAAGAATTTGTAACAAAATGTTCATAACTTCGGGGTGGGCTTTTTCAATTTCATCAAAAAGCACCACTGAATATGGCTTCCTGCGGATTTTTTCGGTCAACTGTCCGGCATCGTCGTATCCTACATATCCGGGAGGTGCGCCAATTATCCTTGATACAGAATGCTTTTCCATAAATTCCGACATATCAAGCCTGATAAGCGCTTCAGGTGAGTTAAACAAGTCGGAAGCGAGTGTTTTTACAAGTTCGGTTTTACCAACACCTGTGGGTCCTGCAAATATGAAAGATACAGGTTTACGCTTATAAGAAACACCCGCACGGTTGCGCTTAATTGCTTTCACGACAGATTCAACTGCTTTATTCTGACCGATAATGTGGCTCTTGATTCTGTCTGCAAGTCCGTCAATTCGCTTGAATTCGCTTTCATTTATACTGCTTGCAGGTATTCCTGTCCAGATTTCAATTACATCAGCGATATCATTAACAGTAAGCTCAACCGAATCAAGTTCAGGTTTGATTTTGTTATATTCATCTTCGGCTGTAATGAGCTCGGTTTTAATTTCCGCAAGTTTTGCGTAGTCACTTTCTGTTGCGTCTGTTTTAGAAGAAAGTTCAGCTTCAAGGTCAGAACGTTTCTTGCTGAGAACACCGATTTTTTCTGAAAGTCTGTTCCCTTTTTCTATAATTTCAGAATTCAATACAACATGCGAGCAAGCCTCATCTATAAGATCAATTGCTTTATCCGGTAAATATCTGTCTGTGATATATCTTTCACTCAAAACTACGGCTTTTTCAGCCATTTCATCAGAAATCGCCACATTATGATATTTCTCGTAATAATGCTTGATTCCGCGAATTATAGAAACGGTATCTTCAATTGAAGGCTCATTTACCATAATGGGCTGGAAACGCCTTTCAAGGGCGCTGTCCTTTTCGATATGCTTACGATATTCGCTTAAAGTTGTTGCACCGATTACCTGGATTTCACCTCTTGACAAGGCGGGCTTCAGGATATTTGCGGCATTCATACTTCCCTCTGCTTCACCGGCACCCACGATGTTGTGTATCTCGTCAATAGCAAGTATTACATTGCCTTTTTTTCTGACATCATTAAGAAGCCCCTGCATTCTTGCCTCAAACTGGCCTCTGAACTGAGTTCCTGCAACAAGCGCAGTTAAATCGACAAGGTAAATTTCTTTGCTCGCAAGTTTAAGAGGTACATTTCCAAGTGCAATTCTTTGAGCAAGAGCCTCTGCAACAGCAGTTTTACCCACACCGGGCTCACCGATTAAGCAGGGATTATTTTTCTGTCTTCTGCAGAGTATCTGCATTAAGCGTTCA
>JAZSET010000151.1:0-8381 GCA_045531795.1 Eubacteriales bacterium
AAAGTCTTATAAAGGGGAGGTCGAGAATAAAAAATGAGTGAATATAAAGAAAACGATACCCCAAAGGCAGCAGACGATACTTTGGAAAAAGAAAAAATCGCCGAAACCAGAAAAAAGAACATAACGGCAAGAATACTGTGCTTTCTTGGAGCAGTATTTATCTGGTTTTATGCTGTAAGTACACATACACAGATAGACGAAAGGCGCTTTACCGCTATTCCTGTGGAAATAAAGTCTGCAGAAACACTTGAGGACAATTACGGTATGACCGTTATAAGCGGATATGACTACAGCATTGATGTTACACTTTCGGGAACAATAAACGAACTCAGCCGTGTAGATATTGACGAAATCCGTGCATATGTTGACCTGTCAAACATTGAAAACGCAGGTGAATATGAGCTTGATGTAAATGTTGCGGTGCCGTCGGGAGTCAGTGTCAAGGAGCTTTCCGCAAACAATGTCAGAGTTTATGTGGATAAGCGTTCATCAAAGAATGTTGAAATAAAAGTCAACGCCAATTACATTATTGAACAGGACTATTATTCAATAGGCACACCCGAAACAAGCCTTGGTAAGGTGATGGTAACAGGCCCTGCGAATGAGCTTGAAAAGGTAACTCACGCACAGGTGAATGTAGATGTCGGTAAGCTTACGCGTTCTGTAACAACAACGGGTACGGTTGAACTTTATGCAGGAAACACAAAGGTAACAAATCCTTATGTAAAGACAACTCAGAGCGATGTTGTCGTGTTTATACCCGTGTTTGAAAATAAAGAGCTTCCTCTTGAAATCGAACTTAAGCACGGCTTTTATAACAACAAAAATGTACAGATAACCGTTGAGCCGAAAAAGATAACCGTTAAGGGAGATCCCGCAGTGCTCGAACAGTATCCCGCGCTTCCGCTTATGACAATTGACGAAAAATCCATAAATACAGATGTTGTTACAAGAAGTATGGTTATATCTCTTCCCGAGGGAGTGCTTAATATGTCGGGAGAAACAGTGGCAACGGTGACCATAAAGCAGATAGGCACAACTACAAGAGATCTGAGTGTAAAGAATATAACGGTAAAGAATCCGGGCGCTCTCAAATATACCTGCCAGCACGATAACATAAATGTAACTCTCAGAGGAAGTGCAGGCTCGCTTGCGCTGATAAACGGTGATAATATTTCAGTCGTGGCAGACCTCAGTTATTATGAGAATAAAGCAGGCAGAGTAAATGTGCCTCTTGAAATCATACTTCCCGACAGCCTTAAAGGAGAAGTTTACGAACTCGGTCAGTATTCACTTGAGTTTGACATTCAGTAAAATTATGTCGAAAGGCAGAATATGAATAACAGAATAATTTTTAAAAACATAAGACTGCCTTTTGACGCACCCGAAGAATGTGCCCTTGAGGCGGCCCGTAAAAAAGCAGTACAAATCGGTGTAAAAGCCGATTTGTCTATGTTTCATATCAACAAAAAATCAGTAGATGCAAGAAAAAGAAAAGGCGCATTAAAGCCTCACTTTATCTACTCGGTCAGTGTAGACACAGATATAGTCCCGAACGAAGAAGAGCTCACAAAAGCGGATGCCGGTTTATCTGTCAGAGAAGAGCTGAGCCCGAAGTTCGGAAGAGAAACACTTGCTTCAAGGGTTCTTGTTGTGGGATTCGGTCCTGCGGGAATGTTTTGTGCTCACACACTTGCAAAATACGGTTATGCACCGATTGTAATTGAAAGAGGAAGCAATGCGCGTGAAAGGCATCTTGCGGTAGAATCTTTTTATAAAACGGGAAAACTTGAAGAGAGCAATATCCAGTTTGGTGCAGGAGGAGCAGGAACATTTTCTGACGGTAAGCTTGTTACAAGAATAAGCGATCCCAAATGCTCATATGTTATCAGAATGATGCACGAGTTTGGCGCACCCGATGAAATACTGTATCTTGCAAAGCCTCATATAGGAACGGACAAGCTGTTAGGCGTTGTGGATAAAGCCGCTGAAGAAATTATTAAGCTCGGCGGAGAAATTAGATACAACACAAGACTTGACGATATAGAAGTAAAAAACGGAAAAATCATATCTGTTACACTGTCAGGCGGCGAAAAGATAAATCCCTCACTGGTGGTCCTTGCAACAGGACACAGCGCAAGAGATACCTATGAAATGCTCTTTAAGAGAGGGATAAATATGATACCGAAGCCCTTTTCGGTGGGAGTCAGAATTGAACATCTGCAAAAGAGCGTTGACGAGTCTCTTTACGGCAGTTTTGCGGGAGACAGGAGACTCCCTGTGGGAGAATATAATCTTTCTCACAGAGAGGGCGAAAAAGCAGTGTACACATTCTGTATGTGTCCGGGAGGCGAGGTAGTAGCAGCGGCAAGTGAAGAGGGCGGTGTTGTAACCAACGGTATGAGCAGGTACAAGAGAGACGGCAGAAATGCCAATGCGGCACTTGCGGTATCGGTAAATCCCACGGACTGCGGAAAGAGTCCTCTTGACGGAGTTGAGTATCAGAGAAGACTTGAAAGACTTGCCTTTGAATATGGCGGCGGCAATTATTTTGCACCTGCAGAAACAGTCGGAGACTTCATAGAACAGAAAAAAAGCGGACTTAAAGAACCATCGTCAGTTCTTCCGACATATATGTCAGGCAAAGTGAGAATCACGGATTTAAATGAAGTGCTGCCAAAAAACATTTCCGATATGCTAAGGCTCGGAATTCACAGATTTGCAAATAAAATGAGGTGCTTCGCTGATAAGAATGCTCTGCTTACGGGAGTGGAAACAAGAACCTCATCACCAATCAGAATTGTCAGAGACGAAAACCACAAAGCAATGCTTTGCGATAATCTCTATCCCTGCGGAGAGGGAGCAGGGTATGCCGGAGGCATAACGAGTGCGGCAGTAGACGGCATAAATACAGCCTTTGCCATTATGGAAAGGTACAAAAGTAAAAATCAGTAATCAAAGCAGGAAAGAATATGAATCAGAGTGCAAGGATTGTTGAAACAGACGGCGAATATGCCGTTGTTGAAATATCAAGAAAGACAATGTGCGACGGATGTCATAAAAAGGAAGAGGGGGAAGAATGCTCAGCCTGCCTTTCTTTCGGGGATAAAAGTGCAAAGGCAAAAGCACTTAATAAAATCGGAGCCCGTGTCGGTGATGTTGTTGAGGTAAGCGCAAAATCAGGCAGAATTATTATGTATTCGGCAGTGCTTTTCCTTGTGCCGATAATTGTAGCATTTGTCGCTTATTTTATAGCACTTGAAAAGACGGCAGACAATGCAACCATTATAGCACTCACAGGGTTTATTGTAAGTTTTGCGGTGTCATGCATACTGCTTGAAAAGGCGGCAAAGAAGAAGCCCGACCTTACTGTAACAAGAAAGATTGACGAAAACGAAAATTAAGGAGATTCTCACGGCAGAATATGCAGATAGTAAAGAAGAATGAAAAAGCACGCTCATGGGTAACACCCGTTCACACACCAGAGCAGTGCGAAAAAATAGATGAAATTGCCAAAATCCTTGATATAAATAGAATTACAGCCACACTTCTTTTTGACAGACTCGGAGATGTCGGAACAGATAAAATCGGGGACTTTATAAACGGCCTGTCTGACTACCACGATCCATACCTGCTTGTTGATATGGAAAAGGCGGTAGACAGAATAGTAAAAGCCATAGAGCAAAACGAAAAGATAACAGTCTACGGTGATTACGATGTAGACGGCATAACCTCTGTGTCGGTTCTTGTCACATATCTTGGAAATCTCGGAGCAAACACAGACTACTATATCCCAAGTAGACTCGGTGAAGGATATGGCTTCAACACAGATGCTCTTGATAAGATAGCAGAGTCAGGGACAAAGCTTGTTGTCAGTGTTGATACGGGTATCACAGCAAAAGAGGAAATCGAATATGCTGAAAGCATAGGACTTTCGGTCATTGTAACAGACCACCACGAATGTAAAAGAGACTCTGAGTCGAAAATGATTTTGCCCGGGGTGCCTGCAGTAAACCCCAGAAGAGATGATTCAAAATATCCGTTTGACGAGCTTGCCGGCGTGGGAGTCGCATTCAAGCTGATTTGTGCTATCGAGATGCGCGTTAATAATCTTGATGCAAAAACGGCGTCGGAAAAGCTTTCATCCGAATACGGAGAGCTTGTTGCAATCGGCACGGTGGCGGATGTAATGCCGCTTATTGGTGAAAACCGCCGTATTGTAAAAGAGGGACTTGAAAGACTTGCTGATCCAAAATTTGTCGGGATAAGGGAGCTTTTAAATGTATGTGCCGGGGCAGGCTATGATAAAAAGCCTGCAAAGAAGCCAACCGCTTCGCTTATAAGCTTTACACTAGCTCCCCGTATAAATGCAGCAGGCAGAATGGGAGATGCCTCTTTCGCGGTAGAACTGTTTACAAACAAAGACAGTGAAAGCGCATATTCCCAGGCAATAAAACTTTGTGAGCTTAATACTTTACGGCAAAACAAAGAAAATGAAATACTTAACGAAGCAATAGAAAAAATGTCGCAAATCGACATTGATGACCGTGTGATAGTCCTCTCTGATGACAACTGGCATCACGGCGTTATAGGTATTGTGGCATCAAGAATGGTCGAAAAATACTCAAAGCCCTGCATACTTGTATCATTTGAGGGCAGCGGTGAAGGAAAAAAAGATACAGACATCGGTAAAGGCTCGGGAAGAAGCATAAAGGGACTTGACCTCGTACGCGCCCTTGAAGCGACAAGCGAAAATCTTGTGAAATTCGGCGGACACGAGCTTGCAGCGGGACTTTCTGTTGAAAGAGGAAAACTTGCTGATTTCAGACGCCAAATCAACGAATACGCCAAAGAGGTTATGGCTTTTGAGACTTTGGAAAGGTGTGCAGAGGCAGACCTTGAAATAGGCATCGGGGATGTAAATGTCACACTTGCACAGGAGCTTTATATTCTCGAACCGTACGGTCAGGCAAATCCGACGCCGAGATTTGTGATAGGAGATCTCACAATAGAGGAAATCTATCCGTTAAAAGACGGAAAGCATACAAAACTTGTGCTTTCAAACGGCAAAGACAGTATAACAGCCCTTTATTTCGGAATGAGAACTCTTGATTTTGAGTACGGATCAGGCGACAGAATTGATGTTCTGTGCTCTATAGAGATAAATGAATTTATGGGCAAAAGAGAGGCACAGCTTCACATAAAGGGAGTTATGCCGTCAGAAGAATACAACAAAAAAATTGCAGACTCGGCGTTTAAATACAATCTTGCCCTGCACGGCGGAGCTTTTCCAAAGGAAAATCTTCCCTCGCGTGATGATTTTGTGGCAATATATAAGTTTCTCAGAGCAAACACAAAGAAAGACGGTATATATAGCTTCGGAAATATATGCAAAAGCGTAGTGCCGGGAGCAGTACTTGACTACATAACCGTAAGGGCAGTGCTTGATATAATGTGCGAGCTTTCGCTTATCAGCTATATGCCGATAGACGACAAAACCTTGAAACTTGAGGTAAATAAGGGAGCGGGAAAAGTGGACCTTGATTCCTCCCAGCTCTTTAAAGTGCTTAAAAAGCGCGCTGAATAACGGTATAGATTGCAGAATCGGGGGAAATATTCCCTGAAATCGGTATAACCGTCTGTGAAAGGATAAATATATGTACACTCAGATTGAGAATTTGCTTTCCCTGCTTGAAAAAACGGGAAAGAATTATGATATTGAAAAAATAAAGAGGGCGTACACCTACGCCGCAGAGCTTCACGAGGGGCAGTATAGAGTCAGCGGGGAGCCGTATATAAGCCACCCTATTGCGGTTGCTGAAATACTTGCAGGCCTTGAACTTGATACAGACTCGGTATGTGCAGCCCTGCTTCACGATACAGTTGAGGACTGCAGTGACAAAACGAGCCTTGACTATATTGAAAAGGAGTACGGCAGAGAGGTTGCGATCCTTGTTGACGGACTCACCAAGGATGTTCAGTTCAATGTAGCAGATAAGGAAGAGGCGGAAATTGAAAATCTCCGTAAAATGCTTATCGCTATGTCCAAGGACATAAGGGTAATATTCATAAAGCTGTGCGACAGACTTCATAATATGAGAACGCTTGATGCAAAGCCCGAGGCAAAGAGACGCGAAACTGCACTTGAAACAATGCACGTATTCGCACCTCTTGCTCACAGACTCGGTATCCAGAAAATCAAGCAGGAGCTTGAAAAGCTCTCTCTTTCCTACCTTGACCCGATAGGCTTTGCCGAGGTGCAGGGAGATATTGACAGAAAGTTTGGTCAGAACAAGAATTTTATAGAAAACTGTCGTGAAAGTGTCTCGGAAAAGCTCGGAGAATATAATATCAAATTCACTCTTGAGGGAAGAGTCAAGACGGTATACAGTATCTATAAGAAAATGTATAACCAGAACAAGAGCTTTGATGAAATCTATGACTTTTACGCACTTCGTATAATCGTTGAAACAGAACTTGAGTGCTATACGGTGCTCGGTATAATCCACGAAATGTACAAGTCAATCCCGGGCAGATTCAAGGACTATATTTCAACACCGAAGCCAAACCTTTATAGATCACTGCATACAACGGTAATCGGTCACGACGGAATCCCGTTTGAGGTGCAGATAAGAACATACGAAATGCACCAGATAGCAGAATACGGTATCGCCGCGCACTGGAAATACAAGTCGGGCGGTATAAAGAGCAGAGAAGAAGTAGACAGAAAGCTTGAATGGGTAGCAAAGCTTGTTGAAACCAACGACGAGACTATGGACCCTGATGAATTCTTAAGTACTCTTAAAATTGATATATTCCACGATGAAACGTTCGTGTTCACTCCAAAGGGCGATGTAATCGTACTGCCTCAGGGTGCAACGCTTATAGACTTTGCCTACGCAA
This sequence comes from Eubacteriales bacterium, assembly GCA_045531795.1. Classification (GTDB taxonomy): domain Bacteria; phylum Bacillota; class Clostridia; order Oscillospirales; family CAG-272; genus UBA4717. The sequence goes on from JAZSET010000151.1 coordinate 6,904, forward strand.
TTCATTCGGCAGTAGGCAACAAGATGATCGGTGCAAAAATCAACGGAGCAATTGCACCGATAGACAGTATTCCGAAAAACGGAGAAATTGTCGAGATAATCACAAGTAACGGCTCAAAGGGACCAAGCAGAGACTGGCTTAAAATTGTCAAGACAAGCGAAGCTCGCACGAAAATCAGACAGTGGTTCAAAAAGGAAAAGAGAAGCGAAAACATTGTCGTAGGCAGAGCTGAAATTGATAAAGAGTTCAAGAAATACGGCAGAGCTTATACTGAAGCACAAAGATATGAGATTCTCACAAATACGGCAGCCCGTATCGGCATAAAGTCCGAAGAGGATTTGTGCAACACAATCGGCTACGGCGGACTTTCGGTTGCAAAAATCTCAGGCAGACTCAAAGACGAATTTGACCGTGTCGTCAAGCCAATGCAGACACCTGTACTTGTGCAGTCGCCAGAGCAGATTCCAACACAAATGCCTACAAAACGGCATAAAACGGGCGGCGGAGTTATCGTTGACGGACAAAGCGGCTGCCTTGTCAAACTCGCAAAATGCTGTAATCCGCTTCCCGGCGATAAGCTTATCGGCTTTATTACAAAGGGATTCGGAATTTCCATACACAAATGCGATTGTCCCAATATATTGTCTGCCCGTGAAAAGGGCGAAAACAAGGAAAGATTTGTTGAAGCGCACTGGGACGAATCAATGAGGGAAATCCCCGGTCAGACATTTGAAGCAGTGCTTCAGCTTTATGCAAATCAGAGTCTTACACTCCTTGCTGATGTATCATCGGCACTTTCTGAGTTAAAGGTGGCATTACTTTCAATCAATTATCAGACAAAAGCAGACGGAGATGTAGTAATCAGTCTCAATGTAGGTTGCCGTAACATTGACCACATCAAGTCAATAGTATCAAGACTTAAAGCGATAAACGGTGTTGTTGATGTAAGGCGCGGATTTGGCGGCTGAGCGCAAATATATATAAAGGACTGAAAAAATGAAAGCAGTAATACAGAGAGTGTTGTCCTCAAGTGTTGAAAGCGAAGGAAGACTTCTCGGCAAAATAGAAAAAGGACTTATGGTTTTGCTCGGTGTAGCACAGAATGACAGTGAAAACGATGCTGAAATTCTCCTTGAAAAAATAGTGAAGATGCGTATTTTTTCTGACGAAAACGGAAAAATGAATCTTTCTCTTAAAGATATTGACGGGGAAATGCTCGTTGTTTCAAACTTTACACTTAACGCCAATTACCGTCACGGAAACAGACCGGATTATCTGAACAGTGCACCACCCGATGAAGCAAAAAGACTCTATAAGTATTTCATAGACTGTGCAAAAGAGCATGTGCGCCTGGTAAATGAGGGCAAATTCGGCGCAGATATGAAGCTCAGTATAGTAAACGACGGACCCGTTACCATATGCGTTGACAGCGATGTGCTGAAAAATAAGTGAAAATAAAGGTGATAGAATATGAAAAT
>JAZSET010000154.1:0-2858 GCA_045531795.1 Eubacteriales bacterium
ACAACTGCGGCTATGATATGACACTTCGTGGCGCAAGAGAGCTTAATGAAAAAATCAAGCTCGCTCCCAACACGTATTACTATTCATATTCAACCGCTGCAACCAAGGAAGGTCTTTTCGGTCTGCAATATCCCATAAGCTCACTCAACCCGATTTTCTATATCTCGGGTGCAATGCTCGCCCTTACAACTGGTATGACGATTGACGGCGTTAAAATCGAGGGTGACTGGGCAGTGAACGACGGAATAGTTCCGCTTGCCTCGGCACTCTATCCGGAAACGGATGCCGCAACAGCCCGCGATTACGAGGAGGCACTTTCCGCAGGAGAAAAAATCGAAACCGGCAGATGGTACTACCTCGACACTATGTACGGTACGGATCACTTTGATTTCTGCGGAACGAAGGACTACCCCACGACCTTTGAGGACTTCTACTTCGGTATGATAGAAACCGCAAACAGCAGATAAACAAATTTTTAAGGAGGCTGTATCAAAACATCGAAAGCAGATGTTGTTGATGCAGCCTCTGAATTTTGGAGAGGTTATTCTTGATTTGTGATTTATACTCACATTATTGATAACTTTTTCCATAGCAAAGCTGAGGTTTGTTGAAAACCTCGGCTCGTTTTTATTCAATTCCTGATTTCTATGCTGATTTTGGTTCAAATAAATGTGAACCGCAGCTGTTGTTCTGAATTTTGTTGTGAAGTTTGTTTATGTTGTAGCCGAGACCGGCAAGTAATACTTCGGTTCTGACTTTTCTCTCACCTCTGAGGAGAAAGCGTTTGAAGTTGTAATCCCACTTCAGCACACCGAAAGCTCCCTCCACCTGAATAGAGCGATTTACTCTGAGCTTTATTCCTAATTCAGAGGTTATTTTCTCTCTTGATTCTTCTCGCTGTGCAATGAATTTCTTTGATACCTGCAATTTTCTGTTTGCTTTTGCTCTTGTACAGCCTTTTTTGTGCGGACATCCCTCACAGCTTTCACATTCATAATATGTTACCTGTCTTTCATATCCGCTTTTTGTTTTCTGGGAGCCTGTATATGTTGCCCGGATCTTTTTGCCGTTTTTACAGGTGTATTCATCTTTCTCTGCATCATAGGGCATATTCTCTCTGAGATTCATATTACTTTTGAATTTTCCCGTTTTTGAGCGTTCGTAATTTGTCGGTTTGATGAAACAGGTCTGTCCGTCTTTGTTTTCAAAGTATGTGTAGTTTTCTTCACTCTCATATCCTGCATCGGCTATGACTCTTTCAAACTTTCTGCTGAGATTGCTTTCAAGCCTTTCCATAAAGGGAATCAGTGTTAATGTATCACTTCTTTCGCTTGATATATCCATTCCCACTATGTACTGTGACTCTACTCCGATTTGCAGATTGTATCCTGGCTTTAACTGTGCATTTCTCATATGATCGTCTTTCATATGCATAAATGTCGCATCCGGATCTGTCTTTGAAAAGCTGTTTCTTCCCTTGAAGGTTTCGTTGTATGATTCATACTTTGCCTGTGTTTTGATAAACTGCTCCAACAGTTCTATCTGTCTTTGTATCTCTGTTTTTCTCTTGCCTTTGCCGTGTACAAATTCTATACCGTCTGCTTTTCTTATCAGGACTTTGTATATATCATTCAACGTATTTTCTTCTGTAAAGCTATATCCGTATTCTCGGTTTATATATTCAATGAATTTCTTTATCTTTTTTGATAATCTTGCCTGATATTTATTTGTGCTTTTCTTCCATACAAAGCTGTATTTATTTGCATTGGCTTCTATCTTTGTTCCGTCAACAAACAGATTCTCAAACTGTATTTCTCCCATTTCATACAGGAACTCCACCAGCTGACAGAACAATTCTTCCGCCGCATACGGCAGATATGTATTCCTGAATCGATTTATTGTGTTATGGCTCGGTGCCGGCTCATCGTTAAGAAGCCACAGATAATTGATATCTCTGCGGCATCGTTCGGCTATGTCCCTGCTGCTGTATATGCCTTCGCTGTTTGCATATACCAGCAACTTGAACATTGTTTTGGGGGATGTCCTGGCAGGTCTTCCTTCCGTGGAGTACGCTCTGTACAATTTTGTGTAATCCATCCTTTCCAATACTTCTTCGAGCAACCTTACCCTATCATCCGCCAAAACTATTTTTTCGTAGAATCCTTCAATTTTCAGTTGACAATTCCTTCCGAATTCTGTATAGTCTTTAGTGTTTGGCAGTCTTTTTTTCACACTTAAATTCTACCAAATATTTAGAGCCAAGTACAGTCTTTTCTGCACTTGGCTCTATCTTATTTTGCTAGGACTTTTGATACAGCCCCGTTATAAAACGTTCACGGAATGTCGCAAGCGCCATTCCCTACAGTATCGGTATACAAAGAGTCTGCTCTGATTTTCACAGAACAGACCCTTGGTTTTTACATATCGTTTCTGATTACGTCGGCGTAAGTTTCTCTTTTGACGACTACCTTTGTTTCGCCGCCGCTGACCATTACAACGGGAGGCTTGGGGATGCGGTTATAATTTGATGACATTGAATAATTATACGCACCCGTTGAAAGCACCGCCATAATATCGCCGGGCTCTACCCTTTGCACAGGGGCGTCCTCCTGGATAAGGTCGCCGCTTTCACAGCATCTTCCCGCGAGGGTTATTGTGAAATCCCTGGGCTTATCCGCCTTGTTTGCACAAACGAGCTCATAGGTTGACTGGTAGAGAATATAACGGGGGTTGTCGCCCATACCGCCGTCGATTGAAACGTAGGTGCGGATATCGGGAATGGTCTTAACTGCGCCGACTGTATAGAGGGTAATGCCTGCGGAGCCTGCAACGCTTCTGCCCGGCTCAATTACGATAAA
>JAZSET010000041.1:0-3964 GCA_045531795.1 Eubacteriales bacterium
ATTATACAAATTTACAGAATTTTAGTGTAGATTTTTTCTAACACACCAAAAATTACAGCATATATTGATATTGCGGTTTACCGCAAAATTTTGTTTAAATTGATTTATAGTTAACCTCGAAAGGTATGTTGTGTGGTGTGCAAATTCGGACTTGGTTCGGTGACGTATGCCGTACTTGCACAAAAGGCCCTTGAGAAAAAAGGAATATATTCAGGTATAATTCGGCTTGACACAACGGCTTCACTTAACGGGTGTGCTTACGGAATACAAACCGACTGCAAGAATTATAAAACTGCTTCTGCGATTTTAAAAAAAGAAAGAATATCATTCAAAGAATTAAACTGATGCTGTGTGCTTTGGGCATTGCTCAAAGCACAGGCTTAAATTAGAGAGGAGATTTATGTGATTTATCTTGATTATGGAGCAACCAGCTACATTAAGCCTCAATGTGTCAAGGATGCGATAATATTTGCGCTTGATAATTTATGCGGCAACCCCGGTCGCGGGGGACACGAAATTTCAAATGCTGCATCCCTTTCGGTATTCAATGCCAGAAAAAAAGTTGCCGACTTCTTCGGAGGCAGACCGGAAAACACAATATTTACCTACAACACCACATATGCAATCAACACCGCACTTAAGGCTACATATATTGAGGGTACGCACATACTTATAAGTGACCTTGAGCACAACAGCGTTCTCAGACCTGTTGCAAAGATTACAGGTGATTCTTTTTCTTCATATAGCTTGTTTGATTCATTTATTGAGCTTAGCAGCTACGATAGGAAAAGAGCCGTAATTTCCTCCATTCGCTCAAAGCTCAGACCGCTTACAAAAACGCTCGTCTGTACTGCCCGTTCAAATGTCACAGGCGACACAATGCCCATTCGTGAGATCGGCAAATTTTGCAGAGAACGCGGAATTTATTTCATAGTAGATGCGGCTCAGGCTGCAGGCTTTGACAGAATAAATGTTGAAGACGATTACATTGATGCTTTATGTATTCCCGGTCACAAAGGCCTATACGGTCCTATGGGTACAGGTGCTGTTATATTTTCAGAAAACGGAGCTGACAGGTCAAAAATCTCCTCATTCATAGAGGGCGGCAGCGGAACATCATCGCTTGATATAAATATGCCGGATGCTTTACCCGAAAAACTTGAGGGCGGAACTCTCGGAGTCCCTGTTATATGCGGTCTGTCTGCAGGAATTGATTATGTAAATAAAATCGGAATTGAAAACATAGCAAAGAAAGAGTCTGAACTGATTATGCGTGCACATTTTATTCTGGCTTCAAACAAAAAAATTCATATATATTCAGATTTTGATAATAATCAGTTGCTACTGTTCAATATTAGCGGAAAAACAAGCGAAGAGTCTGCAGACGAGCTTAACAAGCGGGGAATTTGTGTAAGAGCCGGCTTTCACTGTGCTCCTCTTGCACATAAAAGAATGGGAACACCCGCTCACGGAGCCGTAAGAATGTCGGTTGGCTTTGACACAACCACAGAAGAAATTGACAGTTTTGCAGAAGCATTAAATGATATTACAACAAAAATATAAGCACAACAGTACCATTCTGCACAAAACACAATGAATACCGGTGCATAAACTGCATAAAAGTACAAATTTTATGAATAATTTGAACAAAGGTATTGACTTTTTACTTTTGTTGGAGTACAATAGCATAGTAAATTATTTTAAATAAAGGAGAATAATTATGAAAAAGATTATTGCACTTTTACTCGTACTTGTTATGTCAGCTATGTGTCTCGCAGCCTGCGCTCCCGCAGAAACTGTTGAAGACAACGAACTTCCCATACTTACAATGGCAACTAATGCAGCTTTCCCTCCCTATGAATATATTGAGGGCGGCGAAATTGTTGGTATTGATGCTGAAATTGCAGCAGCACTTGCTGAAAAACTCGGTATGACTCTCGAAATCGTTGACACTGAATTCGGTTCAATCATCGGCGGTGTACAGAGCGGTAAGTATGATGTAGGTCTCGCAGGTATGACTGTAACCGAAGAGCGTCTTGAAGAAGTTAACTTCTCAAATACATATGCAAAAGGCGTTCAGGCAGTTATCGTTAAGGAAGACAGCGACTATGTTTCCTATGAAGATTTCTACACCGGCTACGATGAAGAAGGCAACCCCAACGGTGTTATCGAAGGCTTCAAGGTTGGTGTTCAGCAGGATACAACAGGTGATATCTACTCATCTGCAGACCCCGAGGGCTGGGGCTTTGGCGATGCTAATGTAATTCGCTATAAGACAGGTGCTGAAGCAGTTCAGGCTCTTCTCACTGACAAGGTTACATGTGTTATCATCGACAACGAGCCTGCAAAGGAATTTGTAAAGGCAAATGAAGGTCTTAAGATTCTTGACGGCGCATACACAGAAGAAGATTACGCAATCTGCATTGCAAAGGAAAACACAGAGCTTCTTGAAAACATCAACAAGGCTCTTGCAGAACTTGAAGCTGAAGGCGTACTCGCAGGAATCATCGAAAAGTATATTCCTACAAAGTAATTTAAGCTGATTGACAAGGGTGGGCTTGCCCACCCTTGTTTGTTAAAGGAAAGGTTATTTAAATGGCTGATTTTTTTACAAATTTAGTGACTGATTTCAGGAACACCGAATTTGCCAAGGATTTTTATAAAAACTTCATAAAGGACGACCGTTGGACCTGGCTTGTTGACGGTCTGAAGAATACTCTTCTCATTACCGCTGTCGCTCTGATAATTGGTATAGTTATTGGTATTGTTGTTGCAGCAATTCGCTCTTCGTATGACAAGAACAAAGAGTCTCTCAAACGTAAAAAGGGTATTGCATATTTCATTTTAAGTCTTTTAAATGCTATCTGCAAGCTCTATCTCACGGTTGTAAGAGGAACTCCTGTTGTTGTACAGCTTTTACTTTGCTATTTTGTAATATTTGTTTCTGTTACTGACGGTGTACCTGTTGCAATGATTGCTTTCGGACTTAATTCAGGTGCATATGTTGCCGAAATTTTCCGCGGTGGAATTATGTCAATAGATGAGGGACAGTTTGAAGCAAGCAGAAGTCTTGGATTTAACTATATTCAGACTATGAGACATATTATAGTCCCCCAGGCTTTCAAGTCAGTTCTTCCTGCACTTTGCAATGAATTTATCGTATTACTTAAAGAAACATCTGTTGCCGGCTATGTTGGTATCGTTGACCTTACCAAAGCAGGTGAACGAATCAGAGGAGTAACATTTACTGCATTTATGCCTCTTATTGCAGTAGCGGCAGTATATCTTGTAATGGTTTTAATTCTTACTTACCTTGTAGGAAAACTCGAAAGGAGGTTAAGAAAGAGTGAACGCTGATGTTAAAATCAAGGTCAGAGACCTGAAAAAACACTATATTGGCGGTAAGGTTAAGGCTCTTGACGGAGTTAACTGTGACATTCACGCAGGTGAAGTTGTTGTTATCATCGGACCGTCGGGAAGCGGCAAATCTACCCTTCTCCGCTCTCTCAATCTCCTTGAACTTCCAACGAGCGGAAAAATAATTGTTGATGATGTTGAAATTTCAGACCCAAAGATAAATATAAATAAGCACAGACAAAAGATGGGAATGGTATTCCAGCATTTCAATCTTTTCCCTCATATGACTGTACTTAAGAATATCACTCTTGCTCCTGTAAATCTTTTGAAAATGTCAAAGTCGGATGCAGAGGCAAAGGCTATGGAGCTTCTTGAAAGAGTAGGGCTTGCTGACAGAGCAAATTCTTATCCGTCACAGCTCTCCGGTGGTCAGAAACAGCGCATCGCTATTGTAAGGGCGATGGCGATGAACCCGGAGGTACTTTTATTTGACGAGCCTACAAGTGCTCTTGACCCTGAAATGGTCGGAGAGGTATTAGACCTTATGAAAACCCTCGCACTGACAGGTATCACTATGGTTTGCGTAACCCACGAAATGGGATTTGCC
>JAZSET010000089.1:0-2594 GCA_045531795.1 Eubacteriales bacterium
TACAAGGCATACAGAGAAAAGAATTTTGAAAGAGCAATCGGTATATGTGATACAGCCCTTGCTTTTTGCAACAGCTTTTATCCGGTTGCGGCAATTTATGTGCTTATAGTTGCGGCGGCATCCTTTATGGGACTTAAAAAGCCTCTTCTTGCCCGACAGCACTTTATGATTGCATGGGAAACTGCAAAACATGACGGCTTTATAAAGCTGTTCGGCATACATCATAATTTGCTTCAAGGTCTTACAGAACAGTGCTTAAAAACAGACTATCCCGAAGACTATAAAAAGATAATGAAGGTTGTAAAAGAATTTAATGACGGCTGGTACAGACTTCATAAGCCGGAGGAAAACGATTTTTCTCACACCTTAACACCCATTGAAATAAGCATAACCCTTCTGTATAACCGAGACTGGAGTTCAAAGGAAATAGCCGCACACTTAGATATATCCGAGGGTACGGTAAAAAATCACATACGCTCTATTTATCAGAAGCTTTGTATCAGCAAAAAGACAGAGCTTCGGAAATATCTTGAAGACTGACAAAAGCTTAAATCACGTTCGCACGCGAACGGGATTTTTTTGCCCCAAAATACGCTATATTACAGGCTTTTTCAATTTTTTTGCCTATTGAAAGACTCAGAATTATGCAAAAAATTATACTTTTTCACCTATCAGACGTGACTTACAATAAGATTATTTTTAGTATAAAATAAAGACAACGAAAGGAAAGTTGAGGTGAGCCTATGATATGAAACATGATGTAAAAAAGACTTACCTGCTCGACGGCGACATATTGGAGGTGAATTTCCGATATGATGAGCTGAGCGGAAAGCATCTCGGAGAATTCCCCGATTTTATCGAATGTCCGAGAATAACCCCCGGCGGCAGAAAATGGGTAGATGTCATTACAGAAGACTGTCCATACGCTGACGGTGATGACAAAACCTGCGGAACCTGCAGTTTTATGTTAAAGCAGGACGAGAAAGATTTAATCGGAATTTGTATGAATGAGAAATTCAAGAAAAACAAGTAAAGGAGATAAAAATTATGAAATCAGGTGAACTTTTCAGAAAAACAATGCCTTTTGCAATAGCAAAGCTGGTACTCGGTGCGGCAACAGTGCTTATCTCGGTAGTGCTGCTCGCAATACTACTCGGTATCGGCTGGCTGTTTGGCGAAAACGGAATGGTAATTTGTATCTTTATATGGATAGGTGCAACGGGAGTCGTGAGATTCGCAATTATGCACTACTTCGGCTATCTTGTTAAAGCAGGACACGTTGCAGTGCTTGCCGAAGCGGTGACAACAGGTAAGGTTCCTGACAATCAGGTGAATTACGGCAAGGAAGCCGTTAAAAAGAGATTTGCAACCTCAAACGTATATTTCGCAGTAGATAAGCTGGTATCGGGTGCGGTAAAGCAGATTCAGAGAGGCATCTCAAAGCTCGGTAATGCACTTGACTTTATCCCCGGTATGGGAGCAGTAACGGGAATAGCAAACTTCTTCGTTGAGCTTTCCCTCGGCTACGTTGACGAGTGCTGTCTCGGCTACACCTTCTACAAAAAGGAGCAGGGCGCATTCAGAAGTGCCTGCGACGGCGTTGTAATCTACGCACAGAACATCAAGCATCTTCTTAAAAATGCGGCAAAGACAATGCTGAAGGTTATACTTCTCTCGCTTTTGGTGCTTGTGCTTGTATTCGTGCCCATAGGACTTCTTTTCAGGCTTCTCAGTTGGAACGCATTTATCGGCTTCTTGCTTGCAGTATTCATTACTTGGGTAATAAAGTTTGCATTCCTTGACAGCTACATACTTTGTCAGACAATGGCGAGTTATATGGAGGTAGCTCCCACAACAGAAATTACCTTCGACCTTTACGGCAAGCTCTCTAAGATCTCCGGCAAGTTCAAGGAGCTCTTTAACAAGGGCAAGGCGGAAGAGCCGCAGATGGCTTACGCAGGAGCAGGACAGCCAAATGTACAGCCACAGTATCAGACACAACCTAATACACAGACAGACGCACCCAAGCCTAGATTCTGCGGACAGTGCGGTGCTAAAAACGAAGCAAATGCAGGCTTCTGCGGAGGCTGCGGAGCAAAGCTGTAAATCAAGACAACAATTAAACAATAAATTTATATAATACGGAGGATTTACTTATGAAAAAGATACTTACTATAATACTCGCATCCCTTATGATACTTACACTTGCAGCTTGTACGGCAAAGCCCGGAGAAAACGTTGATCCCGGTAAAATGAGCGAAAAAGCTCAGGAAGATTACGAAGACAGCCTTGAAACTTTCAGTCCCGAGGCGGCGGAATACTATCTCGAAAAGGCAACAGGCATAAAGGCTGCCGATATTGAGCCCGACTGGGAATGGGAATTTGCAAGTAAATATTCGGCACTCGGCGACGACGGACGCGGACTTTTCACCTTTACCAAAAAGGACGGCGAGCTTACCGACGAGGAAAAAGATACATACTTCAAAAAGGTATTTGACAAAACCCCCGCCGTTTCTCAGGACGGCTACAACATAATCGGCTACGAATTTGTCGGCGAGGGCGAAAATGCTCTTGACCAAACCACGTTGGAGGAT
>JAZSET010000031.1:0-4030 GCA_045531795.1 Eubacteriales bacterium
CTGAAAAGAACTTTGGTGAGTTCTTCTCATTGCTTGCTTCGGATGATGGAATGAAGGCAATTGTTTTCACACAAAGCACAACAGAAACAAGTCAATATACGGCGGATATGATGGCCAAGAAAATTGGAATTACACTTGAAAGATTCCTTGAAATTGAACCGTTACTTGTTAAATACGGTCTTTTGAATGAAGATAGCTTAACATTGGATGATAGCATAATCAAGGTGTATCATAAGTGGAGCAATCCCGAAATCCGTCCGCTATTGATGATGGCATACCAATTTATCAATGCAAGACAATGTTATTACGATTTTACTTGTAACAGAACCAAGCCATATTTTGAAAACGAATAAATTGTGCCCCCGAGAGCAACCAAACGGTTACTCTCGGCGGTAAAATATTCTATCACGCAAACACCTTCGGTGGTGAGTAAGTGCGCACTTGCAAATAAACAAAAAGCCTCCCTTGTGTAAAGGGAGGTGGCACGGCCTGCCGTGACGGAGGGATTGTAAAAGGCGAAAGTTCATCGCTAAACAATCCCTCAGCCGCCTTCGGCGTCAGCTCCCTTTACACAAGGGAGCCTCTGGCGGTGTTCGCTCGTATACCTGCTATTCCATTTATAAAACTGTCCTTAAGAACACGCGCCATACTATGCGGTGATTTTTTTATTTCTTTAATTTGTCACACAGTTCACGGCTTGGGGTAACGAAAGCCGTGTAGTTGGTGGTGTAAATTACAAATCCAGGTTTTGAACCGTTTGGCTTCTTTACATTCTTTACAAGAGTGTAGTCAACAGGTACACTTTCGCCCTCGGAAAGCTTTGAGTATGTGGCAGCAATTGTGGCAGCATCTGTAAAGTCAACTGCTTCGGGTTCAGTACCGTCACATATCAGAATTACGTGAGAGCCGGGTGCATTTTTAACGTGGAACCAATAATCAAGTTTTCCGGCAACCTTGGTGGTAATATAATCATTCTGACTATTGTTCTTACCGCAAAGAATTCTGTAACCTGAAGTTGAAACAAATTCAAGAGGCTTAGGTGTGCGTTTCTTCTGCTCAGAGTAATTTCTCATCTTTGAAGCATAGCCCGAATGATAGAGCTCGCTGCGGATTTCGGCTATATCTGCCTCGCTGTCGCATTTTGAAAGAGAGTCAAATACGGTATAAATATATTCAAGTTCCTTTTCACCGATTTTAATCTGCTCATTAAGGACTATTTCCGCAGTTTTGGCTTTGTTGTATTTTTTATAGTATCTTTGCGCGTTTTGAACAGGAGTAAGGCGCTCATCAAGAGGAATCTTAACTTCAAGTGGCTCATCTGAATAGTAGTTGAGAAGATTTGCTACTTTGTCTCCCTTGTTTATTGCATAAAGTGAAGACATAATAAGGTCGGCATAAATTTTGTGTTTTTCCTTATCCTTGCAGTCAACAAGTTCGCTTTTTTGGGCTGCAAGTTTTTTTGTAATTCGGGTTTCTGCGTTAGTCAGTAATTTAAGGACATCACTTGCGCGCTGACGGATTCGATCAAGCTTTTCTCTTGTTCCGTAAAAGGTTTCAAAAAGTTCCCCGAAGCTGTTGAGCTTTAAAGTAACACTTTTGCCTGTATACTGACGAATATCAGCATATGAAAACTCGATAAGCTTACCGTCTGCTCCCTTTATGATGACAGGTGTAAATTTATTGTTTTTAACCGAGTCAAAGATTAAGTTAAATTCAGAATACAGCTTATCCTTTTCACAGTCACAAAGCAGGGCAGAAGTGTTGCCTGTTGCTCTGTAGGCAATTTCTCTTCCGATAAGCGGACTTATTCCCATAAAGTTCGAGAGCAGAAATTTTTCACAAGTAAGTTCCGGTAGTGATTCAAGAACTCTTGACATAAATTCTTCTTTTGTTACAAGAAGAGGGTTGAGTCTTCCGCCTGCAGGCGGAAGCTCGTACTCCATACCAGGGAGTATCTGCCTTTTAAGACTTGAAGAAAAATCTATTATGCGAAGCGCACTTATGATTTTTCTGTCAGATGATAAAAGAATAATATTACTGTACTTGCCCATTGTTTCGGCAATAATGTACTTTTCACACCTGAATCCCATTTCGTCACGGGCTTCAAATGCAAGCTCGGCGGCTCTTTCAAATGATAACTGCCGTGCAGCGATGAGCTTTGCTCCTGTCAGGTGCTTTCTTAAAAGCATACAAAACATAGGTGCGACTGCCGGGTTTTCCTTTATTTCATTTGTAATATTTATTCTCGGTGTATTTGTAGATGCGGAAATTGAGAGTCTTGTGTTACCCGACTCAGAGTGAATCAAAAATACTATTTCGTCTCTTGACGGTTCAAGTACCTTTTCGACTCTGCCGGGTACTGCAATACTTCTTATTTCGTTTATTGTGGCAGCAAGTACGCCTGCATCAAATGCCATTGTGTTCCTCCGTTAAGCTAAGGGGCTTATTTTCTTCTGAAAACATAGTTGTACTCAAAAGCCTCTGCTTCAAAACCCAGGGACTTTGCGAGTTTGAGAGATGCTTTGTTATGAGCAGATGTAATATAAACAGGCTTGATATCAAGTTCATTCAGCCTGCTGATAAGTGTTTGTAAAACACTTTTGGCGTATCCTTTGTGTCGGTACGCATGGGCTGTTTCAACGCCGATTTCAACATATTCACAACCCTGTGGGTTAAGGTCGGTATATGCACACGCAACGACTGCACCGTCAACTATCTTTGCTGCAACAATGTGACCAAATTCAATCAGTGATTCGATATCGGCAGTAGTATTATTTTTTATTGGTGCATCGAGGATTACCGATTCAGAACAGGGAAGTGTTATACTGTTATCCCGCGTCATAATAACAGTGATTTTTCGGCTTTGGCGGTTGTCGAGATACCCTATACTGTCCATAAATGGCCGGATTTCGTGCCTTAAAAAATTATGTGTTTCGATGTCAAAGAATTTGCCGCCAAACTGCTTTTCTAACTTTTGCGCCACTTTCTTCAGGGATGGAAGCACGGTTATTTCAGCATCTCTGCCAATATCCTCCCTGATTGTTATGGGGATAGCAGTGTCACAGAATCCAAGCGACAGTATTCTCTCAAAGGCTTTTTCTTCACATATTATCATAGCTTCACCTGAAAACTTAAATTACATTTATCTGTTATGTCTATTTCGCGGTTTAATGCGAATGAGTAAATCAGTACACGGCTGACTTTGCCCTTTGTGATTTTTTCAAGAGCATATTTGTAGTAAGACAGTTGTTCACGGTGACGCTCTGCAAGAAGCTCTTCAAAGTCATTTTCTCTGCCCGAATATTCTCTTGAGATATGGTCGGTTTTGTAGTCAATAAGTGTATATGTGCCGTCGTTACTTTGAATAAACAAGTCGATTATACCTTGTACAAAAAGGTTTTCGCCTTTGATTTTTTCCTTTACTTCAGCGTTTGCTGTAAAGGGGTGTGCAGGCATTTCAATATTGAAGCGATGCTCACGCCAGAGCTTTTTTGAAGTTCTGATAGTGTTTTTATAAAAGTCACTTTCAAAGAACTTAAGAACACTTTCAGTATCTATAAGCTGTGCCGTGTTACTGTCAAAGTAGCTTAAATCAAGCATTCGTTCTATTTCCGATACAACGCCGTTCTTTTCAACATTTTCAAAGTTTGCAAACTGCATAAAGGTATGGGTAGCCGTACCCTTGTCTGCGGCAGTAGGAGCTGAAATTTCTTCGGACAAAAAGGCAGGCTTTATAAGTGAAAGGTCGTCTGAAATGCAGGATTCATCAAATGAGTTATCAAGAACATTTCCCTTGAGTCGGGATACAGAAATTTTTGAGGGAATACTTATTGGTAACTTATAAGGATATTCAAAACTCAGGTTTTCTTTGATTTTGGCAATTATATCATCCTGCTCTTCGTCAGAAAGGTATTCTTTTTCTGTCGCTTCGTCATTATCAAAGTCTTTTACATCAACAGGCTTTGGGAAAATAAGCTCGTAATTCCTGTCACTCATATTTTTGTCTGCGAGTATCGGAATGAGTGTAAGC
>JAZSET010000111.1:0-3792 GCA_045531795.1 Eubacteriales bacterium
AGCCATCGTGATCACGATTTACCTTTTCAAGTTTAAATACTTCGCCATTCATAACCACTTTGTATTTGTATTCATCTTTTTCAAATTCTGTAATCTCATACAGATTCATCCACCAATAATCCCCGCCCTTAAAATATTCAACGGATACCATATATTCACCTGTATCAATAATCAAATCCAAGCAGTCGCAACTTTGAGCATCAACTTTGCAAAACTCCTCAGATGAAATATAAATTTCTTTTATGCTCGTGATTTTTTCCAAGATACACTCCATTACACTACCCCTCTCTAACCTATTTGGTTTTATTATAGCACAATAATTATCCAATAAAAAGGACAACAAACAAAATAACCCCAACTTTTTATCAAAGTTGCTTTTCAAATGAAGCATCGCCGCAGGCGATATGATGCATTTGCTCCGCAAATATGATGTTGCTCGTTTTACTCGCAATGATGCGATGTTTGCCATAAAATGTGGCGAAGCCACACATCATTCGCGAAGCGAACATCATTGACGAAGTTAATATCATTTGCCGAAGGCAAACATCATTGAAAAAGACCGTAACTTTTTATCAAAGTTACGGTCTTTTTCTGGCGGAGAGGGCGGGATTCGAACCCGCGTGTCCGTTAAGACAAACTGATTTCGAGTCAGCCCCGTTATGACCACTTCGATACCTCTCCGTATTTAATTGTCAGAATCAGTATTGAGTCAGGTTCGAAATCAAACCAGATTTCGATGTCAGTAAGAGTTGCAAGCAACTCGGTTATGATCACTTCGATACCTCTGCGTATATAACCGGCTCTTCAGAGCCTCAAATATTATACCACAGACTTATTTGCTTGTCAAGCATAATGTGGAATAAAAAATACCAATTCGGTGACTTGGTATCTTGAGGGGGAGAGCCGAAAAGGTTAGATGACACATATAAAAATAAGCTTTGCGCAAGCATAGCAACCATACTTCTTCACTCTTCACTATTACTTATTACTTCAAAAATCCGTACACGAAACCGATTTTAGTGAATAGTGAAGAGGTAATAGTGAATAAGTAAAAATCCGCACACTATCGTGTACGGATTTTTTGGTGGGAACAATAGGGCTCGAACCTATGACCCTCTGCTTGTAAGGCAGATGCTCTCCCAGCTGAGCTATGCTCCCTTATGGAGCGGATAACGGGGCTCGAACCCGCCACCTCGACCTTGGCAAGGTCACGCTCTACCAAATGAGCTAAATCCGCATGTCGTGAACGCTTTATATTATAACACACTGACTTTTACTTGTCAAGCACTTTTTTCAAGTTTTTTCTTTTTTCGCTACTTAATTATTACACACCGATAAAAAGTACAGTCTCAATCTGCTTTTCCGGTTGACTTTAAGTTCCCCTTGTGATAAAATATAGTATAATAACTATGATAAGTCTCTCAAAAAAAGGAGCGTTAACATATATGATTATCACACCTAAAGAAACCAATATTGCATACCGTTGTCCAAAATGCGGTCAGGGCATTAAAAGTGTTGTGGGAATATTCTCGCTTTCGGGAGAAAAGCTCAAATTAAAATGTCCCTGCAAGGAAAGTGAACTTACAATTGACAAAACACGCGACAACAAATACACAATAACTGTTCCCTGTATTATGTGCGGCAGTAACCATAAATTCACCCTTGCCGCAAGCACTTTTTTTGATAAGGATATATTTAAATATCCCTGTACCTACACCGGCGTTGACACCTGCTTTGTCGGTCTTTCTGATAAGGTTGAAGAAGCTCTTGATGAAAATGAAAAGGAAGTAATTGAGTTATATAAAAGTATCGGTGTTGAAGATCCCGAGGAGATTCTGCACCCCGAATATGGCGAAGATGACAATGATGAAGACATCGACGATATTGATGTCCTTGACACTATAATGTTTGTACTCCGTGACCTTATGGATGCAGATGCAATCAAGTGCAAATGTGACACACCCGAGTATGATGCAACAATGTGCAGCGGATATGTAAAGGTATTCTGCCACAGTTGTCAGGCAAGTGCGGATATTCCTGCACGATCAAGGAGTGACGCGGACAAATTTTTAGATTGTTATGAGCTTACACTCAAATAAATAAGTAGCAAATAAAAGCAGTCAGCATAAGATAATAACAGAGAGGCGAAAGCCAATCTCAGCTGCGTACATAGCGGCTTTATGCAAAACTGTTTTTCGTCGCAAATAGTTTTGCGAAAAATTTCTTATGCGACGAAGAACGGAGCAAATATGAACAACTGTCTTTGCAATATTTTCGACGACAAGTGCTTATGGATAATCATTATTGCACTTCTCATTCTCTTCTGCTGCGGCGGCTGCTGCTAAAACAAATGAAGGCTGAGTCATCCGACTCAGCCTTTTTTACTATATGGTATTTTTTTCTGTTTCTCCGACTTTTTCCGATATATATTCACATACCTTGTCTCTCGGCAAATCAAGCACATAGGCTACAGTATCATCTATAAGCTTTTTTGCACTGTCAAGTATTCTCTCATCTGTTATGTGAAGTCTCTTTCCCTTGTCAAGAAGCTCACGGCTTTTATTCATAAGAAGCTTTGCAAGAGCAAACACTTCAAATTCACTTCCCTTTTCAACAATTCCCGCGAATTTCTCGTGACGAATATATTTGTTTTCTTCCCATGGCATAAGATCGTCTGATGCAGATTTGAAAAGCTTTTCTATGCCATTCTTGTCAGGAAGTCTACGCATTTTCACACAGAGTGCTTCCGAATCCACAGGTACAAATATCGTGGATGCGTTACGGTAAATGGGCACCAAAACATAGTAATCCTTTTCCTCATTACCGAACTTTTTCGTTGTTATTTCGGTGATTTCACACACTCCGCTTGATGAATATAATACTTTTTCCTTTGCCGTAAACATAATAAACACCGTATCCTTGCTATGCTGTATATATTATAACATAAAACAAGAAAAAATGTTATGGGCAAAAGCAACAAAAAACAAGAATTTATTTTACCATAAATTTCCCTTTCGGGACTATACCTGTTAAAAAGGCAGAACCTATAAAGGTTCTGCCTGAATTTTATTTTACTATCGTAAAGGTCTGCGAATTTTCAGGAGTAACATAATGAGTCATACCCTGAGTAAAATTAAGTGTTACAGGGCATTTCATTGAGTTGAACATAGCTACAACTCCTGACGGAGGAGCTACATAATCTCCAAGTCCCGCATCTATTCTGACCTCGCAGTTAACGCGCCTTGCAAAATTTATTGTATCATAGTAGGACAACGCCTCAAAGTATCTTGGGTGCCAGCCTGCTATTTTACCTGTACTTGTATTTCCGAGGTCGCAGAGCCAGGGGTATGCCGCGTATACATAAGTTACATCCTTGTCAAGGGCCGCCACAGCAAGTGACTGAAACGCTCCCTGACTTCCACCATTGAGGGTTATGCTTTCTTTATCCCATTCCTTTAATGTCTTAAGATAACGCACCGCCTGTACATCTCTTAAAATCATATTTTTAAAATATACAGTGTCGCGGTTTACATTTTCGCCGTCATTAAATCCGTATGAATAAAGGACGGTAGAAGAAACCTCGTTGTAATATCCGGGCGACTGGCCGTTGTCAATACTGTGAGCATTAACGGCAAGCACAATCTTATCACTTCTTGTATTCGGTTGAGGTGATACTACTCCGTAACCGGTATATCCAACAAGAATACCAAGCGACCCGGCTTCGGCATTTTCCGGAATTGACAGGTACGCCGACACAGGATCGCCAACACAGTCAATTCTGATATCAAGTAC
>JAZSET010000035.1:0-9394 GCA_045531795.1 Eubacteriales bacterium
TTTTTCACTTGAAAAAGATACGATATTGTGGTATAGTACATAATGGAATTTTATAAGGTTAGGAGTATAACCTGTTACAGTTAATAAAAGGAGAAAAATCGTGTGCACTGAACTGCATTACAGATGAGAAACCGGAGCAAATGGATTACAACTATCACACACATACCTACAGATGTTCTCACGCCGTGGGTACACCTGAGGAGTATATTGAAAGAGCCATAGAGTGCGGCATAAAATATATGGGCTTTTCAGACCATATTCCGCTTAAATTTGATGATGGCTTTGAATCATTATATTACAGAGTCCCCGAAAGCGATGGACTTGACTATATAAATGAAATAAAAGCCCTTGCCCACAAGTATAAGGATAAAATAGAAATAAGCGTCGGCTTTGAAAGCGAATATTATCCGGACAGCTTTGAAAAAATGCTTGACTACGCAAAAAATGTCGGTGCCGAGTATCTTATTATGGGCGAGCATTTCTGCAGAGAGGAAAATACAGGCAGACCCTGGCATACTGTTATAGCAACAGACGATATATCAATGCTGAAGATGTATACAGACACAGTTGTTGAGGGAATAAAAACAGGGGAATTTACCTATGTTGCTCACCCCGATATAGTAAACTTCACAGGTGAGCGGGAAACCTTTATAAATGAATACAGAAAAATCTGTGTTGCTGCGAGAGAATATAACACACCGCTTGAAATAAACTTCCTCGGTATAAGAGAAAAACGTTCATATCCCAAGGATTTTCTGTGGAAAGTAGCTGGAGAAGAAAAAGCACCTGTCACATTCGGCTTTGACTCTCACGAAGCCCAGAACGCATATGACGGAGAGTCTCTTGTGAAAGCGCTTGAAATGGTTGAAAAATACAACCTTAATTATATAGGGAAACCTGTACTAAAAAAGTTATTATGAGGTAAATTATGAAAATTACAGTTGCGATAGACTCATTTAAAGGCAGTATGACCTCAATAGAAGCCGGAGAAGCAGCAAGAGAGGGAATTCTTCGGGTGTACAAAGACGCAGAAGTTGAAATAAAACCTATTGCCGATGGCGGAGAGGGAACGGTAGACGCCCTTGTTCTGGGACTCGGTGGAAAATATAAAACAGTAAAAGTAAAAAATCCTCTCGGAGCTACAATAGAGGCAAAATACGGTATAGTGGGAGAGACTGCCATTATGGAAATGGCGGCGGCTTCGGGGATAGCTCTTATTAAAAGAGAAGAATTGAACCCGATGATTACCACTACCTACGGCGTTGGCGAAATGATAAAGGATGCGATCTTAAACGGTTGCAGAAGCTTTGTTATAGGTATTGGCGGAAGCGCAACAAATGACGGTGGTACAGGTATGCTTTCTGCTCTCGGCTTTGAATTTTTCAAAGCTGACGGTACAAAAATCGCAAATGGTGCTTGTGAGCTTGATAAAATCGAAAAAATCGTTGATACAAATGTTATAAAAGAACTTAAGGAATGTACATTTAACATAGCCTGCGATGTAACAAATCCGCTTTGCGGTGAGTTTGGAGCTTCAAGAATATTTGGCCCGCAGAAAGGCGCAAGTGACAGCGATGTTCTTATAATGGATAAATCATTGGAGCATTTCGGCAGACTTACAATGGAAAAGTACGCTGATGCCGATATGAACTATAAGGGTGCGGGAGCCGCAGGCGGACTCGGCTTTGCATTTCTCTCATACCTTGGCGGAAAACTGAAATCGGGCATAAGCCTCATTCTTGATGAAATAGGGCTTGAAGATTCAATAAAAGGCTCTGACCTTGTCATAACGGGCGAGGGCAGAATAGATGCACAGACTGTAATGGGTAAAGCACCTGCAGGCGTTGCGGGACTTGCAAAAAAGCACAATAAGCCTGTGGTAGCATTTGCCGGTGGAGTCACAAAGGACGCGCGAGTGTGTAACAGTCACGGAATAGATGCACTTTTCCCGATAGTAAGAGGAATAACAACTCTGGAGTCTGCAATGGATAACAAAAATGCCAGAGAAAATATGAGCGATACAGTAGAGCAGGTAATGAGACTTTATAAGCTCAATGACCGTTAAAAAAGAGGCGAATACAAAATGGATATGTTTTTGAAAACACTGACACAGATGCTGATGATGGCAACATTTATCGTAATCGGGTTTACACTGAGAAAGAAGAAAATAGTACCCGAGGACACGGGAATAACACTGTCAAGACTTGAAACCTATCTGTTCGTACCGGCACTTAACTTTTTTAATCAGGCAAAATATTGTACAATAGACAATTTAAGGGAAAACTCAGGTCTTATTATGAGCGGAGCACTTTTGGCAATTGCTGCAATTATACTTGCAATTCCACTGTCACACTTGTTTGTAAGACGGATAAAAAACTCAGATGACAGATACCGGAGAAATATTTACAGGTATGCTATGACATACGCGAATTTCGGATATATGGGTAATTTTATCATTCTTGGACTTTGGGGAGACGCAGTATTCTTCAAATATACAATGATGAATTTGCTTTTGTCCATAACCTGTAATACATACGGACTTTATCTGCTCATACCTAAGGATAAAAGTGCAGGCATCCTTGGAAATCTGAAAAAAGGACTTTTGTCTCCTCCTATGATCGGATTGTTTGCAGGTATGCTTTGCGGACTTCTTAATGTGCAGTCATATATTCCCGCATTTCTGTCAAACGCACTTGATAACGCCTCAAAATGTATGGGACCTGTAGCGATGGTCCTTGCCGGTGTAGTAATTGGCGGCTATGAGATTGTCGGTCTCCTTAAAATCAAAAAAGTTTATTTTGCGACACTTTTCAGAATAGTGATTATCCCTGTTGTTTTTGCACTTGCATTGAAACTTCTCGGAGTAAACAACGAATTACTCACACTTGCAATAATAGCATTAGGCTCACCACTCGGACTCAATACAATAATATACCCCGCAGCTTATGGCGGTGAAACTAAAACTGGTGCCTCAATGACAATGATATCAACAGTGCTTTCGGTAATAACAATACCCGTACTGTATTATCTGCTTGTTGTGCTGTGGTAAAATTTTTAAATAATTCCGGATTTTGCTGAGTGATTTTGCATACTTCTTTGTATAATAAATGAACACAAGGGAAGGTGATACCGTGGATAACGGCAACGAACTTTTCCGCCGCTATCTTGACGGCGAGGATAAAGCTTTCGATGAAATAATAAAGCTGTATCGTGAAAATCTCATCTTTTTTATAATCAGGTACACAAAAAACAGCTCTGTGGCAGAGGAAATCGCACAGGACTCTTTTGTCGCGCTTTTAATTCACAAAAAGCGCTATAATTTTTCCTCAAGCCTCAAAACCTATCTGTTTACAATTGCAAAAAATAAAGCGATTAACCATTTGAGACGGCTGAAATTTGTGTCAGACGAGGAACTTGACACAAATTGGGCGTCAGATGAGGAATGTCTCTCGCGCAAGATAATAAAAAACGAAGAAAGCGAAACCCTGTACCGTGTGCTCGACACATTAAATGAGGATTACAGGTGCGCACTATACCTTGTGTATATCGAAAATCTGTCCTACGAGGAAGCAGGTAAGATAATGGGTAAAAACCGAAAGCAAATCGAAAACCTTGTGTTCCGCGCCAAGGGTGCGGCAAAAATCAAACTTGAAAAGGAGGGTGTTACATATGAAAAATGAAAAAGACTTTATAAACGGCGTACATAAAAAGTACGAAAAAGAGCTCGAAAAACGCCACAGACGGCTAAAGGTGATTTCAACAATTACTTCTGCCTGCGCCTGCGTTTGCCTTGTCATTTCTGTAACCCTCAATGTGCTGCCGCAGTTTAATGCATCAGCAGATAATGCGATTTCAGGCGTAACTGATGCTGAAAGCTATGTACTGAAAGCAAGTGGATATCCGAAAGTATCATATGATGAGGCTGAAATGGAAGAAGAGTACGAGGAAGCCGCTGATGAGGTTTTATTTTCTGAGGCTGCAGCAGCACCGAAGGCTGAAACCGAAACTACTTCATCTTACAAAATGGCTTCAGTTCAAGGCGATAACGGCATTATGCTGAAGATGGCAGATTCCGTATCAAATGAGGCAGAAGAAGCCCCGAAAGTAAGCGATGAAGATGTGGAAAAAGCGATAATAGCATCAAGACGGGTACTTGCTGACACAACAGTATATGATAAATTCAGCTATACAACCGATGTTGTGACGGGTGAACTCGGAAACGAGATAGTGTTCTACCTGAACTGGGAAAATACCGAAACAGGTGACAGTGCAAGTGTCTGTGTGAACAGTGATGGCTTTATAAAAAACTTCAATAAGTCATACGAGCGCATAAGCGATAAGCCCGTGCCTGTAATATCACAAAAACAAGCCCTTGACAAGGCTTATGACTTCATTGTAAAAGCAAACCCCGATTTTGAAAATTACTTTGACAAAAAACACGCATCAGTCACCTATACAAAGTACAGAGCAACCTATACCGTCTCCTTTGATCCGAATGTAGACGGCATAATGCTTGCAAGCGGGAACGCAATGGTGCAGATGTCATACCTTACGGGAGATATATACTTCTATAAAACATCAATGCCCTCACGAGTGAGCGTTGCGGACTCTGTAAAAATGAGTGATGATGAGGTAGTCGCTATCTTTGAAAAAGAGCTTCCGATGAAGCTTGAATATGTCGAAAAATACGACAAAGATACCGAAAAAATGTATGTTGACCTCGTGTATGCACCCGACAAGGGAAGTAAACTTGTAAGTGCTGACGGTAGAATCCTTGATCTCTCCTATAATTACGGCGGCGGTGTTTTCAAAGAAAACTATGCTATGGCAGACGAAGCCGTTGAAGAAGAATCAGTAAAACTTGCAAGCGGCGCAATGCTCTCGGGTGCCGAAAAGGCAGGAGTTGAATATCAGAGTAACTTTTATAAGAGCGAAGAGGTGCTTGAAATAATAAAGAAGTACCCGGCATTTGAGCTTCCCGAGGGACTTAAAATAATCGACTCGAGCCTCAGACAGAGAGAGTCAAACTTTACCGATAAAATTACCTATATTTTAAGTGTAACTTATGAGTCGGAAGAAAAGGGCGCAAGAATTGAAATCAATGCCGAAACGGGCGAAATTCTGAATTATTATGTATATGACAGAAATTACGATCCAGTGCCTCTTAAGATTTCCGCAGATACCCTTGATAAAAAACTTGCCGATGCAAAGCTTGAGGCAGATAAACTTGTAAAAGAACTTTACCCCGAAACATACTCGTACTACGAGGCAGAAGAGAATGCCTACCGTGACGAATATGATGAAAACGATACCGTAGGATATACTTATGTACGCTATAACGACGGCATAAAGTATAACCGTGACCGCATTTATGTCAGCATAAGAATAAATGATAATAAGGCAGTAAGCATAAATTATACATTCAGCGACTGTACTTTCCCAACACTTGAGGGAATAATCACGCCAGATGAGGCACTTGAAATATACACAGAAAATATAGGCTTTGAGCCGAAGTATTATTCTGCAATAGGTGTAGACGAGAGTGAAATCACAGTTGTACCTAACAGTACCGCAAGCAAGGAAAAGAGACTATATATCGGATACGAGTATACAAATAAGTATTACAGAATAGATGCTCATACAGGCGAGTGCGATAAGGTAGAAAAGATTGATAACTACTATAAGGATGTAGCCTTTGCGGATGTAAAGGATAAAGAGCTCCTTAAAATGGTAAATACCCTTGCGGATATGAATGTAATCGTGCGAACAGAAAAACTTGACGCTGATAAAACAGTAACTCAGGGCGAGTATGTGGAATTGTTCCGGTCAGTTATGCCAATTCCAGAAACCTACGCAGCACCGGGCGATGATACCGAAGTTTTCGGTGAAAACTATGATCCCGAAAAGCCCCTTACACGAGGCAACGCAATAAAAGCAATTGTCTATACAAAGGGCTACAGAGAAATTGCCGAAATGGGTGACATATTCAAAACCAAATTTGCGGATAATGATAAATTCGATAAAAATATAATCGGATATATCGCAATAGCGCAGGGACTCGGAATACTTGATAATTACGGTAAAGGAAACTTTGCCCCCAATGACCCGATAACCAAATCCGAGGCAATAAGACTTGTATACGCCGAGGTAACAAGGGGATAACAGAGTTATTGCAAGAATTTATTTGTAGGGACGGATATTATGTCAAGAGAAAAATTATGACATCTCATCCGTCAGCCGACAAGCGGGTGCCACCTTTTTTCTCCGGAGATAGCTATTAAAAATGGCGGTGTGTTCACACCGCCATACTGTTTATTAAATTAGTCTTTGTTACAAGAGCAGCCTGAGCTGCGAGTGCCGGGATTTTCAATATTTCTGAGTGATACAGGCTGAAATTCTGTGATAGGGAAGTCCATATTTCTGAATACTTCGCAGGGACTTGTTGACGCCTCATCTGTTGAGAAGCATTCTTTGCTCGGAACACTGTATTCTGTTGCGTTTATAAGATACTGTGCAGGTCTTTCAATTCTGATAACTGAGAAGAAGCCGAGAGACACAACAAGATGTCTGCCGTCTTCGTTAAAATCAAAATTGTCGCACAGGCAGCCGAGTACCTGTTCGGGGACATCTCTGCAAGAGCAGCATCTGAAGAGATTCTGACATCTGCATTCACGAACGCTTACGTCAAGGACAATCGGGTCAACAACCTCAACAACGGCGGTGGGAAGATTGCTTGTGGACTCGCAAAGATTAGGTCTGTCGCAGAAACTGCCGATACCGTTGTTGCTCTTGAATACATTTACATTACCCTCACTTCCGTAAAGGATAACGGATTTTTCAACAACGACGAGACCGAAGAAACCGCTTGGTTTGCCGAGGCAAACGCAGGCTTCAAGTTCAAGCTTTACGTAAAATCTGACGCTGACTTCATAAAATCCACGATTGAATTTAACGGGGTCAACAGTGATGTTGCTTGCAACGATAGATGCACTTACAACACGGATGTTGGTTGTGCGTTCAATAAGCTCCTGTCCGTCAGGAGTAAGAAAAACAGCAACATTTTCAAAGCAGTCACGGTCACGGCAACTGTCAAATACGTGACTTGTATCTATAATGACAGATTCGCCGCATGCCGATGACGAAAGGCTTCTGTTAAGATTACAGCCATTTCTGTTATCTGCCATGGGGATTTTCCTCCATATAATATATTCCGACAAGGTCGGTAAGAGATAAAAGCAAAAAGCATTGCTTTATTTCTCTTTATCATATTATGCGAGGAGATATAATTCCGTGCGTTTTGGCATAAAAAATCTCCGCCTGCACATCGGCACAGGCGGAGATTTATGCTTTTATATTATAAGTACTTTTTGATTGTGTCTGTTGCTTCTTCTTCGGGAAGTGAAGCTGTGATAAAGCATTCAAAACCAATCTTTTCGGAGAGCATATTTAGCTCATCGAGGAATTTGTCAAACGCATCAAGCTCGTTGTTGCAAATCTTGAGAGCAGAGTCTACAAACAAGTCGGTAAGGTCGTGGTCACTTGCGGAAATACCTGCGATAAATCCGTACAGAGACTGTGCGTCATCTATATAATAATCTTCAGCTGCGATAAGACGGGCAGTGTATTTGATATCGGTTATGAGCTTTTTGCCCTTTTCGATACAAACAACAGAGCCGTGGCTCTCAGCCGAAGCCTTGTTAACAAGTTCAATAAGCTGCTTGGTTTTTCCGGTGCCTTTAACACCAATCATAAGTTTTAACATGGTAGATTACCTCCATAAATAGGATTGGGATTTTTTGTTCCCTGTATATATAATACACTAAACTTTGCAAAAAATCAAGGGGTTTTTGGATATTTTTAATAAAAAAGTAATAGTTAACACAATGTTAATAATTAAAGTTTCAAAAAAGAGTTCCGATGAAAAAACGGAACTCTTTTGCACTAAAAAATTATTTCATTCTTTCTTCAAGTGCTTCCTTTTTGTCCTCGTAGCCGGGCTTACCGAGAAGAGCATACATATTGTTTTTGTATGCTTCAACACCGGGCTGATTGAAAGGATTAACACCGAGAATGTAGCCGGATACTGCACAAGCATATTCAAAGAAGAATACAAGCTCACCGAACACTTCAGCACCTCTGTCGCCAAGCTCGATTACCATATTGGGAACACCGCCGTCAACGTGAGCAAGAAGTGTAGCTTTCATAGCAGTCTGATTAACGAAATGTAAATCCTTGCCTGAAAGGAAGTTAAGACCATCAACATTAGCGGGATCATTCGGGATAATAACCTCATCATTTGATGTCTTTATGTCAATAACTGTTTCAAAAAGATTTCTTCTTCCGTCCTGAATGTACTGACCGAGCGAGTGGAGGTCTGTAGAGAATATTACAGATGAGGGATAAAGACCTTTCTGATCCTTGCCCTCGCTTTCTCCGTAAAGCTGCTTCCACCATTCGTTCATCATAAGCATTGAGGGCTCATAAGAAACGAGAATTTCAGTGGTAAGTCCCTTTCTGTAAAGAATATTTCTGAGAGCAGCATACTTGAGGCAGTCGTTTTCCTCAAAAGCCTTGTTCATATAAAGCTCGCGGGCATTTGCTGCACCTTTCATCATAGCATCAATGTCGATACCGGCACAGGCAATGGGGAGAAGACCAACCGCAGTAAGTACAGAATAACGGCCTCCTACATCGTCGGGTACTACGAATGTTTCGTATCCCTTTTCGTCAGAGAATTTCTTGAGAGTACCGCGAGCCTTGTCGGTTGTCGCAAAAATTCTTTCCTTAGCACCCTCTTCACCGTACTTGCTTACAAGAAGATCTCTGAAAATTCTGAAAGCAACAGCAGGCTCTGTAGTTGTACCTGACTTGGAAATAACATTTACGCAAATATCCTTGCCCTCGCAGATAGCAAGAAGCTCAGCAAGAGCACTTGAAGAAATGTTGTTACCTGTAAAGTAAATGTCGGGAGTGTCTTTCTTTAAGTTGTTATAAAGAGGAGACTTTACAAATTCGATAGCAGCACGTGCACCGAGATAGGAGCCGCCGATACCGATTACAACAAGAATATCGCAGGTTTTGCAAATCTTGTCAGCTGCCTTTTTGATACGGGCAAACTCTTCCTTGTCATAGTTTACTGGAAGATCAACCCAACCGAGAAAATCACAGCCGAGACCGTTTTTAGCCTTAACAGTCTTGTCAGCAGATAAAACCTGTTCTTTAATACCTGCAATTTCATCGGCAGATATAAAGCCCTGAGTGTACTTGTCTATAAGCTTAATTGACATAATAACCTCCATACCGTTTTGCGGTAAATATTTTTGTAGATTAACACCTGATATATGATACTACAAAATACAATAAATTTGAACCTTTTTTTGAAAAAAAGAAGATT
>JAZSET010000095.1:0-7151 GCA_045531795.1 Eubacteriales bacterium
CCCAGACCATGCTATAAGAAAAAAGCCGTTTGCATTGCCCAAGTGTTCTAAAGGACACTTGGGCAGTTTTATTCGCCTTACGGCGAGTGATATCACTTCCCGAACGGGAAATATCACTCTATGCGTTTAGCACAGAATATCACTATATAAAAATTACTACCCGAAAAAGAGGTTTGTTTTCTCTTCTTCGGGTAGTTTTGTCTTATACTGTCACAAGCAGGGAATTTGTGTACCAAATTCCGTTTTTATTAAAGATAACTGTCCTTAGCAACCCTGCTCATTTCGTCGGGATTTTTTTATTTGTTCTTTTCATTTTTCAGCTTCTCTGCAAGTCCTCTCGGCATAAGTGTAACAACTTTTTTTCCACGGGCTTTTGCTTTGGCAATTACCGAGCGGGTACCGGGAGATTTTCCGTCCCAGAAAGCTAAAACAATATCGGAATAATCGATAATCCGGTCATTGCGGATATGGGTGGCACTTTTGCCGAACTTTTCGTAATCGGGCAGAAATTCGGTAAGCTTTATATTGTGGGAGAGTGCGTAATTTCTTGCCGATGTGTCAACACCGCGGGCACCTCCCGAAACAATTTCCGTAACGCCATCAGGCAAATATTCTGTAAAGTCGGAAACTGAAAGGCCTCTTGAGCCGATGATAGCAACTTTCATTATCTATATCTCCAAATCAGATCAGTGCAAAAATTAAAAACGATACAATAAACGCAACAGTCGAGCATAAAGCGCCAAGAACAAGTTCGCTTACAGAGTGGCGGCCAAGAACGAGTGATGACCATATTGTCATTGCCGAGAGAATAATTACAGGTATCACCATATATGCTCCGCCGGAGTAGATAAATACGAGCAACGGACCGAATACTCCGCAGGCGTGACCGCTTGCACGAAGTCCTATAATTTTGTTGAATATTAAAAGGAAAACAACAGACAGAACGTATGTGAGGCATATAATTGCAAGCTTGTCCGTTATACCTGCAAAAAATATAAAAGGCAAAAGGAACACATAGCCCACAGTTGTTGTAATAAAAGCCGTACTGCGTTCTTTTTCTCTGCCGAGGCGTCTGAGAGAGGGTACAAAAAAGCAAACGGGATAAGCAATAAGCGGGCATATTACAATGCAAAAAGCCATAATTACAGCCTCAACAGGCATATTGAAATAACCTGTGGCACCGAAATAAAGATATGTTATAAGAAGCAGTGCAAGAAGCGGAGGTACGGTAATGATCCTCATGATTTTTGCAGCAATATGTGAAACATTCATTAAAAAAACATCCTTTCCTGGAACATAATAACAGTATAACATAATTTTGGAAAATTTCAAGAGAAATTTTCTGAAAGTCAAAGAAAAAAGTGCATTTTTATTTGACAAAATCTGCATACGGTTATATAATATTATATATCCAATCTCTAAAAAGAAAAGGACGGCAAAAACAATGTCACAGAAAATTAAAATTTTATCCCTTATGCTTACTGTATCAATGGCACTTTCAACGGCTGCCTGCGATTTAATAATAGAAAAAAGAGTTGACCCATATGAAAGCGACAGTACAATTGTAACATTTGAAACAGAAACTGAAACAGAGACAGAGAGTGAAACAGAAGTCCCTGTTTTTGTTGCTCCCGAATATGTGAACCCTCTCACGGGACTTGGCGTAAGCGAGGATATAGCCGATAACAGACCTATAGCTGTTATGATAAATAACATCAAGGCAGCGATGCCCCAGCACGGCACATCGGCGGCTGATGTTATATACGAATGTATCGTTGAGGGCGCGCAGACTCGTCTTATGGCGGTGTACCTTGACTATGAGAATCTTCCGTCTATAGGTTCTGTGCGTTCAAGCAGAGAGTATTACCTTGATTTTGCGGGTAATCACGATGCAATATATGTACACGCGGGCGGTTCAGACGAAGCATACCGCCAGCTTAAACTCAGCCGTACAAATAACCTTGACGGCGTAAATATGTATCTGCCCGACACCTTTTACCGTGACAAAGAGCGTCTGAAGACTCATCCCTACGAGCATACGCTTATGACAAACGGTGAAAAAATAGTATCGGGTATCGAGTATAAGGGCTACAGAAGCGAGGCAGACACAGATTTTGTCCAGCCCTTTAAATTTGTTGATTTTGAAGAAGAAATAATCCCCCGGGGTGACTCTGCCGATTATGTCGGTGTCAGCTACAGCGCGGCACATTCGCCGTACTATACCTATGACAGCGAGAGCCTTAAATATACCCGCTATCAGTTTGATGCAAAACAAAAGGATGCAAACACAGGCGATGCGCTCACCTTTGACAACATTGTGATTCTTTACCTTAACACTTATTATACAGGCGACGATAAAGGTCACTACAGCGTAAAGGCTACAGGTACGGGTGACGGTATATATGTCACAAGAGGAAAGAGTGAAAAAATCACCTGGAAAAAGGACAGCCGTAACAGTGCCGTAAAGCTTTATGACCTTGATGGAAATGAGCTTGTAATGAACAGAGGCAAGACAATGATGCAGATTTGTACTACCGCAATGGCCGAGACCACTGTTATTTCAGGTAATCAGAGTCAGAGTCAACAAAATGCGCAGGAAGACGGAACAACAGCCTACTGAGAGCCTTACCGTTAAAGGGAATCAGCGGGTAGAGATAACTGCGGCTTTTGTCGACAGTATTGTTTGACGCAATAAGAATAATTATAATGAAGTAAGATGCAATATAACCGTAAATGCCGAAAAGTGCGGTTAAAAGGAGCATCAGCATACGCATAAACTTGAATGCAAACCCGAGCTCATAGCTTGCCTGAGTAAAGTTTGCGATTGCAACAACTGCCATATAGACGATAACCTCGGGAGTGAACCAACCGATTTGTACAGCAAAGTCACCGAGGATAAGTCCGCCGACTACCGACAGCGAATTTGAAAGTGTGTCGGGGGTGTTGAGCGAGGCAAGCTTCAGTCCGTCAAGAGCAAACTCGACAATAAACAGCTGTACTATTATGGGTACAGTATGCTCGCTCACTTTTGCGAAAAATGACAGTGATTCGGGCAAAAGCTCGGGATTCCTTATAAACAGATACCAGGTCGGAGTCAGTATCAGGGTGAGTAAGAATACAAAATGACGGAGAACACGTAGATAACAGCCTGTAAAGGGCGGAAGATAATAGTCGCTTGCTTCCTGCAGGAAGTCAAAAATTCCCGTGGGGAGAATCATTACTTCGGGAGAAGTGTCGCAAATAAGGGCAATACTGCCCTCAAGTATCGAGGCGGCAACGGTGTCGGGGCGTTCACTGTACCTGAATTTCGGGAAAGGGTTGTACCACTTCGTTTTTACAAGAGCCTCGGCAAGGCTCTGATGACCGAGTGTCAGAGCCTTGACATCAATGCTCTCAAGCTTTTTCTTAATGGAATTCAGATACTTTTCGTCTGCAAGTCCCTCAATATAGCAGATGGCGATATCCGTCTTGCTTTTTGTCCCGACGGTCATTTTTTCTGCTCTGAAAGAGGTGTCACGGATACGGCGGCGGATCATACAGATATTGGGCTTGACAGCCTCTATAAAACCGTCTCTTGCACCCCGCAGTACCTTGTCGTTACTCGGCTCATCAACAGAACGGGAGGGGTAGTTACGCATATCAATTATGAGGGCGTTTGCTCCGAAACAGTCGAGAAGCAGGCATAGTGTACCCGACATAACGGCATAGGATATCTGATCAATACTGTCAGCAACGGTTACTTCGCCATAGGGGAGAGTCTCCTCGGCGAATTTTTTTGCATCAGTCGGCGCAGAGATACCGCTGCTTTCAAGCTTTGAAAGGTAAATAAGAATATGCTCAAGCATGGTGTTGTTTACAAAACTGTCGATATAATAAAGCTTTGCACTGTGAGAGTCAAATGAGAGCTTACGCCCGACAAAATCGAAGTTTTTGCCGATGGCAAAGAGTTCGTCAAGTATACTTGTGTTTATGTTGTAATCATTAGACAATCTTTTTTCTTCCATAATTTTTTATCCTTAACAGACGATAATTTTTGCACCGCAGGGGATGGGGTACTCCTCCCTCCGGGGACTTGGCAATCAGCCTATAAATTAAAATAAGCCAGAATACCGTTGTAAACACCGTTTGCAAACGCCTGCGGTTCGCTGACCATAAGGTTAGCATCACGGCGATTGGAAATATATCCGAGCTCAATAAGCACCGAGGGCATTCTTGTTCGCCTCAGCACATACAGAGAGGGGCGCACGAACATACCTCTGTTGTCAAGACCTGTTGACGCAGAGAGGGCAGTCAGAATATATTCCCCGAGTGTGTAACCCTGGGAAGTGTTACTGTAAGCATAGCCCTCAACTCCCGAAGCCTGAGAGTTGGTACTTGCGTTTGTGTGCAGACTGATGTA
Source organism: Eubacteriales bacterium (assembly GCA_045531795.1). Classification (GTDB taxonomy): domain Bacteria; phylum Bacillota; class Clostridia; order Oscillospirales; family CAG-272; genus UBA4717. The sequence continues at coordinate 4,400 of JAZSET010000095.1, forward strand.
GTAGTCAGCACCCCAGGAGTTAGCGTCATTTACACGGGTGGAAAGACTCGTGGAGTTGCTTGTTCCAAGTACCTCTGTGGGAGAGGAATGTGAAACTCTTGCCTCAAAATTCGGGTTTGCATTTAAAAGGTTTGCAAGTCTCAGCCCTATGTCGTAGGTAATGTCGTGCTCCCTGTAGCCGAAGCCCTCGGCACCTGTGTTCGGACCTGTGGAATTGTGACCCATGTCAATAAAAATCTTGATAGCCATACTATATTTTGCCTTTCTTTGTTGGTTTTTATACCAATATATGATAAAACTGAAAAAATGACATTGTGCGGAGGTAGCATTTGGAAAATATAAGACGAATTTTAAGCTTTGTGCGCCGTGCCGTTGACGACTATGATATGATAGAAGACGGCGACAGAATAGGCGTGGGAGTGTCGGGCGGCAAGGACTCGCTGACATTACTTGCAGCCCTTGCTGACCTGCGTGAATTTTATCCGAAAAAATATGAGCTTTACGCAATTGTCGTGGATATGGGCTTTGAGGGCGCGGACTTTTCTCAGATAGAGGAATTCTGCCGCAGAATAAATGTGCCCGTGAAAATAGTGCATACAAACCTTGCACACGTAATATTTGATGTACGGAAAGAAAAAAATCCCTGCTCTCTGTGTGCCCGTATGCGTCGCGGGATAATCCACGATACGGTGCTTGAGCTGGGACTTAACAAGCTTGCACTCGGTCACCACTACGACGATGTTATCGAAACATTTATGCTCAATCTTTTTCACGAGGGCAGAATAGGCACATTTTCGCCTGTCACCTACCTTGACAGAAAGAAAATAACAATGATAAGACCGCTTATATACGCACCCGAAAAGGATATCCGCTATTTTGCGTCAAAAACACCGCTTCCGATAATGAAATCGAAGTGTCCCGCTGACGGCGCGACAAAAAGAGAGGATATGAAAATCCTTATAAAAGAGCTTGAAAGAAAGCATCACACAGGGCTCAAACACAGAATATTTACGGCAATATGCAAAGGAAAAATTGACGGATATAAGTGAGAGAAAACAAATGTCGCAAAAGAGCCTGCTTTATAGTCATATTACATAATAAAATTTTCGGCAAATTGTAAATATCGCCAAAAAAATTGGTTTTTTTACAAAAAAATCACAAGTTATTTTCTGTAATTATTGACAATGGGACTTCACTGTGCTAAAATGTTATCGACACAGCATATACTGCTGTGAATAATCGAAATTTGTGTGTGACAATGTCACAGGAAAAGGAAGGTATCAGCAATGAGCTTTAAGAACCCCTACTTAACTGACCTTATGGACAGGGTAATTAAGAGAAACGCAAACGAGCCTGAATTTCATCAGGCTGTAAGAGAAGTACTCGAATCAATCGAGCCCGTGCTTGAACAGAGACCTGAATTTATCGAAAAGGGTGTTATGGAAAGCATCGTAGAGCCTGAAAGAATTATCAAGTTCAGAGTACCGTGGGTAGACGACAACGGCAAAACTCAGGTAAACCGCGGCTTCAGAATTCAGTTTAACAGCGCAATCGGTCCTTACAAGGGCGGTCTCCGCTTCCACCCCTCAGTTTACGAGGGAATTATCAAGTTCCTCGGCTTTGAGCAGACATTCAAGAACTCACTTACAGGTCTCCCTATGGGCGGCGGTAAGGGCGGCTCCGACTTTGACCCCAGAGGAAGATCAGACGGAGAAATTATGCGTTTCTGCCAGAGCTTTATGACTGAGCTTGTTAAGTACATAGGCCCCGATACAGACGTTCCCGCAGGTGACCTCGGTGTAGGTGCCCGCGAAATCGGCTATCTCTTCGGTCAGTACAAGAGAATTGCAAACGAATTTACAGGCGTTCTCACAGGTAAGGGCAGACCTTTCGGCGGCTCACTTATCCGTCCCGAAGCAACAGGCTACGGTGCAGTTTACTACACAGTAGAAATGCTCAAGTCCTTTAACGATACTATCGAAGGCAAGACAATCGCAGTATCAGGATTTGGTAACGTTGCATGGGGTACAGTAAAGAAGGCAACAGAGCTTGGCGGTAAGGTAGTTGCAATCTCAGGTCCTGACGGATATGTATATGACAAGGACGGTATCAATACCGAAGAAAAGATAAACTTTATGCTTGAAATGCGTGCATCAGGCAGAGACAAGGTTCAGGAATATGCTGATAAGTTCGGCGTACCCTTCTTTGCAGGCAAGCGTCCGTGGGAGCAGAAGGTAGATATCATTATGCCTTGCGCTACACAGAACGAAGTAGGCATTGAAGATGCCAAGAATATCGTTGCAAACGGCGTTAAGTACTATGTTGAGGTATCAAATATGCCTACAACAGAGGAAGCATTTGCATACCTCAAGAAGAATGGCCTTGTAATTGCTCCTTCAAAGGCAGTAAATGCAGGCGGTGTATCTGTATCAGGTCTTGAAATGAGCCAGAACTCAATGCGTTATTCCTGGACTGCAGAAGAGGTTGACGAAAAGCTCAAGCAGATTATGAAAGACATTTACCACAACTCCTATGACGCAGCTAAGCGTTACGGCATGGAGGGAGACCTTGTAGCAGGTGCTAATATCGCAGGCTTTGAAAAGGTTGCGGAAGCAATGCTCGCACAGGGAGTAGTCTGATAAATAAAAACTGTAAACCCGGGGGTTCTGATATGCAGAACCACCGTTTTTTGTCTTAAATAAAAATGCAGATAAAAAGTATGAAATTCACTTGCAATTTAGAAAAAATCGTG
>JAZSET010000056.1:0-6389 GCA_045531795.1 Eubacteriales bacterium
TTTCGGGATCGTATTTCTTCTTGGAGCCCTCAACAAAGGTTTCGAGTCTTTCGTCATATTTTGCAAGATCAACTGTTGTTGTTCTTGTGTCAACTATTCTCTGTGCGCCCTTTCCTGACTTTACAGAATCGTCATCTATAATCTTTACTTCGCCGCGAACATTTGTTGCAGGCCTTAATGTCTGACGGTTATCTCTGTTATCACGGCGTGTCTGTTCTTTGTTTTTATCATTCTTCTGTACGGCACTGCTTCTTGCATCTGCCTCCTTGCGAAGCTTTTCAAACTTCTCAAGTTTTGACATCGGCTGCGCCTTTTCACGGGGCTTTACACTCTGAACAGGCTTCTTTTCTTCGGGTTTCTTTTCCTCAGGTTTCTTCTCTTCCACAGGAGCCTTTTCTTCTGCTTTCTTTTCTTCTTTTACTACGGGCTCTGGTTTCGGAAGATCAATTATGATTGTTTTGTTCATATAGTCATCAATATTGTCAATCTGGTGAGCCCCGGTGAGTGCTTCCATTACAATATTGAATTCCGCTTCGTCAAGGCTGCCTGATTGTGTTTTCGCCTCAACTCCCGCTTTTGTTATAATGTCAAGAAGCTCCTTATTCTTTAATTCGAGTTCCTTGGCAAGGGTACTGATTTTATATTTTACTTGATTTATCGGCATTCCTTATAACCTCACTTTCGTCGAGTTTCTGCGAAGAAGCTTGTTTCTCCGTCAAACCGAGAATATTCTGCCTTACGGGCACACACAGATTTTTATCCGTTATACCAATTACTGCAAGTGGTTTGCTTTTTCCGACTGCACTTGCAAGGTCAATTGTTGAAGCATCTATTATATGACACTCAACATCATTTTCCGTGCAGGCTCTTATCACCCTTTTTTTGGTTCCCTCTGAGGCTTCTGATGACAAGATTACAAGTTCTGTATCTTTTTCTCTGACACCGTCACAGGTAAGCTCTGCACCAAAAATAATCTTTCTCGCTCTTGCTGCAAGTCCTATGCATTTCAATAATTTAGTTTTATCCATCCCGTTTACTCTCCTTTTCAATTTCGAGAGTAAGCTCATTTATTATTTCTTCGGGGATAGTGACATTCAGGTTACTGTCAAGTCTTTTTGACTTTACCGCCTTTTTAAAGCAGCTGACATTCGGGCAGATATATGCGCCCCTGCCTGACTTTTTTCCTTTAAAATCCACCGAAACAACACCTTCGGGATCTCGCACTACACGAATAAGCTCGCGTTTTTCTTTGGTTTCACCGCAGCCGACGCATCGCCTTTCGGGTATCTTTTTTACGGGTTTATTCTGCATAAATTCTACAGACTCGCTCCTTCACTGTTACTTTTTCCCTTTACTCTTCTTCCCGGGGATTATAGGGAGTTGCACCCTCTGCACTTGTCTTGATGTCTATCTTAAAGCCCGTGAGTCTTGCGGCAAGGCGGGCATTGAGTCCCTCTTTACCGATTGCAAGTGAAAGCTGATCGTTATCAACAACTACACGGCAGGACTTTTCACCGTCAATGATTACTTCCTTGACATCTGCAGGTGCAAGTGCCTTTGAAATGTATTCGGCAGGATCGTCGCTATATTTGATTATGTCAATCTTTTCGCCGCCAAGCTCGTCGGTAATGCTGTTAATTCTCATTCTCTTGCTACCGATACAAGCTCCGATCGGATCAACGTCCTCTTCTCTTGACATAACTGCTATCTTTGTTCTGACACCCGCCTCACGGGATACGCCCTTGATAACTACTGTACCGTCCTGAATTTCAGGAACTTCAAGCTCAAACAGTCTCTTTACAAGACCTGCGTGTGTTCTTGAAATGGTTACGAGAGGGCCTCTCTGCGCGTTGTCCTTTTTGACTTCCATAATGAATACTTTGATTTTATCGTTTACTGCGTATGTTTCGCCCGGGATCTGCTCTTCGCGCTTGAGTGTTACACGGCTTGTGCCTGTATCAACGATAGCATCTCCTGTTTCGGGATCGATTTTATCAACTGTTGCAGTTACGATTTCTTCTTTCTTTTCTTCGTATTCACGGAGCATCATTGAGCGCTCGGCTTCTCTGATTCCCTGTACGAACACAGACTTTGCACCCATTGCGGAAAGTCTTCTGAGATTCTTGGTCTTTATCTCGTTTTCAACTACTCCGCCGAGCTTATGTCTCTTATTAAGTGTCTTTGCGTCTTCAAGCGAGATTTCATTTATCTCGTTTGTTACCTCTTCTACTATTGTTCTCTGGCGGTAAACCTTAACATCCATTTTAACAGGATCGATATTTACCCTGATAAGTGCCTGGTCACCAAATTCGTGCTTGCATGCCTTTTCAAGAGCTACCTGTACACGCTCAAGAATATAGTCCTTGGAAATGCCTTTTTCCTTTTCAAACAAATCAAGCGCTTCAAAGAATTCCTTGTTCATTTTTTCTTTTTCCTTTCAAAACTTAATTAAATATCCTCTATGCTGTTAAAATCAAATACTGTCTGAACTTTTGCAATTTTTTCGTCATCAATTGTAATTTCTTCGCCGTTTACATTTACCGTGACACCGTTTTCAGTTTTGGCAACGAGATTACCGCACAAACTCTTTACTCCGTTAAGCGGTGCGTAAAGTTTAACTTCAACCTTTTCGCCGATAAACTCCTCAAAGTGCCAGTCGTATTTGAGTTCCCTTTCAATTCCGGGAGATGACACCTCAAGATGATACGAATCTTCAATCGGGTCAGCCTCATCAAGGAGTGGATCAATAGCTCTGTGCACCTTTTCACAGTCATCTATTGTTATTCCCTCGGCTCTGTCAATTGTTATACGCAAATAGTAATCTGCGCCCTCTTTTACATATTCAACATCCCACAAGTCGTAGTCCATTTCGCTTATAGGGGGTCCGACAAGCTCTGCGACTGTACTTGCGATGTTCTTTGAAGATTTCTTCACAAGTCTTTTCCTTTCTGCATTTTTGCAAAAAGTAAGAGTGGTCTTTCAACCACTCTCCTTTTATCTATTCAAATTACATTTACATTATATCACCATTTTTTATAAAAATCAAGTGTTTTTAATAATTTTTTATTTTTTTACCAAAACACTCGAAAGTTTATGGGCATATTTGCCGCTTTTTATATATAATGACATATTTTACCGGGGTTTTACGGGAGAAAGTCCCCAGATCTTTTCGCTGTAATTCTTGACAGACCTGTCTGACGAGAATTTTCCTGCCCCTGCCATATTACAGATTCCCATTTTTGCCGTTACTTCTCTGTTTGCAAAATCGTTTATTGCTTTAAGCTTTGTGTTATAGTAATCGTCAAAATCATAAAGCAAAAAGTATCTGTCAGCATTATCATTCAAAAGCAGTGAATCATAAAGATCCTCAAATCCCATTTCTCTCATAAAGTCAAGGACTCTTTTTATCCGTTCATTCTTTTCGTATATCTCATAAGGCTTGTAGCCCTTTCTGATTTTTTCAATCTCATCAACAACTGCTCCGAATATATAATTATTCTCTCTGCCGGCTTCACTTACTATTTCAACATTTGCTCCGTCAAGTGTGCCGAGAGTCAGCGCACCGTTAAGCATCATTTTCATATTGCCCGTACCGCTTGCTTCTGTGCCTGCTGTTGAAATCTGCTCGGAAATATCAGCTGCTCCCACAAGTTTCTCAGCATAGCTTACATTGTAGTTTTCGATGAAATGCACGCGTAAATAGTTACTTACTTCACTATCTTCAGAAATAAGTTTTTCAAGCTTACATATAAAGCGTATTACAGATTTTGCAATCTTATACCCCGGCGCTGCTTTGCCTCCGAATATAATTGTGACGGGAACTTTGGGCTTAATTGTTCGCTCTTTTATTTCAAAATACATAAGAAGTGCGGACATAGCATTCAACAGCTGTCTTTTGTATTCGTGTATCCGCTTTATCTGAATATCAAAGACACTGTTTGGGTCAAGTTTTATTCCCTCTCTTGCGCTGATATAATCAGACAGAATCTTTCTCCTGTACTTTTTGATGTTATTGAACTCAGCACAAACGGCTTTATCTTCGCTCCTTTTTAAAAGTCCGTTGATTCTTGATAAGTCTTTGGTCCACTTGTCGTCGCCCAGAAGCTTTGTCGTAAATCCGGCAAGCTCGGGATTTGCAAGCATAAGCCATCTTCTCTGGGTAATTCCGTTAGTGATATTTACAATTTTACCGGGATAGATTCTGTTATAGGTCTCAAAAACCTCTGTCTTCAATATATCTGTATGAATTTTCGCCACACCGTTTACATTTTTGGCGATAAACACAGCAAGTCTTGCCATATGAATTTTATCGTCTGCGATAATTTTCATACTTTCTTTTTCTTCTTTTGTCAGATCAAGACTTTCAAATTCTTCTTCCTGTTTTCTGTAAATAAGCTCAATATACTTATACACTCCCGAAAGTATCTTTTTAAAGAGTTTTTCATCCCACACCTCTAAAGCCTCGCTCATTACTGTATGGTTTGTATATGCAAATACCTTTTTTGCCATATTATAAGCGCTTTCAAAATCCATACCCTCGTACTCGCACATTAGTCTTAAAAACTCGGGTATTGCAATTACCGGGTGAGTATCGTTGAGCTGAAACACGTTTTCGTCACAAAAACTTGAAAAATCGCTTCCGTGAATGCTCTTATATTCTTCTATAACATCAAGAAGTGTGGCACTCGTAAAAAAGTACTGCTGTCTGAGTCTGAGCGTTTTGCCTCTTTCAGTGTCATCTGCAGGATACAGCACTCTTGATATATTTTCGGCTTCGTTCTTGTCTGTAAGTGCTTTTTCATAATCCTGAGCATTGAATTTTTCAAAATCAAAAGGAGTTGCAGGTCTCGCCTGCCAGAGTCTGATATAACTTGCAAAGTTATTATCATATCCAAAAATCGGCATATCGTAAGGACAGGCTTCGACTATCATATCATCAAATCCGATTTGCCTGATTTTATCCCCTCTCGGAATGCTCCAGGGATCACCGAATTTTGTCCAGTCGTTCGGTATTTCTTTTTGTCCGTCTTCATCTATCTTTTGTTTGAATATGCCGTATTCGTACTTTATACCATAGCCGATAAGAGGAAGTGCAAGTGACGCACCTGAATCAATAAAGCACGCGGCAAGTCTGCCGAGTCCCCCGTTACCGAGCCCTGCGTCACCTGTTTCTTCAAGACAGCTGTAATCAATATCGCATCTTTTAAAGCATTCCTTAACTTCCTTTTCAAGTCCGAGAGAAAGAATATTATTGTAAACAGCTCTGCCTACAAGAAACTCCGCAGAAAGGTAATAGGCTCTCTTTTTGCCCTTTTCGGGATGTGCTGCGAGTCGGCGTCTTCCGCCGTAGCTTTCCATTATAGCCTCACCAAGTGCCATATTCAGTTCAGCGGGAGTCGCATTTTTGGGTGACTTCATAAGCTTATTTTCAAGTATTCTTAAAAAATCACACAAAACTTCCTCTCTGAAAGATATTTCTTTGTCGTTATTAAGATCCATATTTATCACCTTTCTGTTCTATCGTAAAGCCTTGCAATTGAAAGTATTCTCTGTTCAAGGCTTTCGTTAAAATCCGAGCCGTGGACACGCCATCGCCAGTTGTTGCCAATACTTGACGGAGTATTCATACGAGCCATTGCAGGCAGTGAAAGATAGTCCTGCATTGGTATTATCACATTATCAGCAACACTTGAAAAAAGAGCTCTTACAGCCTTGAAACATATATCGTTAAAGAGGCTTGAATCAAGATAACTTCTGATAAAAGTCTGTGTATCTCCCTCTGATGAAAGATAATATGACATAAATGTATCGTTATCGTGTGTACCCGTATATGCAAATGTGTTTCTTTTATAGTTATGGGGCAGATGAACAGACTCTTTCTTTTCATCAAAGCCGAATTCAAGTATTTTCATTCCGGGATATCCGCATTTTTCAAGAAGTGCTTTAACATCATCATCTATAAAGCCCAGATCCTCGGCTATGATTTTTGTATTACCGATACTGTCCTTTACTTTTTTAAAAAAATCAAAGCCGACGCCCCTTTTCCATTGTCCCCTCTCGGCAGTTTCATCCGCGGCATTTATTTCGTAGTATGCCGAAAAGCCTCTGAAATGATCAATTCTTAAATAGTCATAAAGACTCGCGTTCATTTCAAATCGTTTTTTCCACCACGAGTAGGTGTCTTCTTTCATTTTCTCCCAATTATAGATTGGGTTTCCCCATTTTTGTCCCTTCTTGCTCATACTGTCGGGAGGACAACCTGCGACAAGTGTCGGATTATATTCGTCATCGAGCAAAAAAAGCCCGGGATTTTCCCATACATCCGCACTGTCTGCGGCAACATATATGGGTATATCACCGATAATTTCAACACCGCTTTTGTTTGCGTA
>JAZSET010000091.1:0-25194 GCA_045531795.1 Eubacteriales bacterium
ATTATACCGTATAAGAGGCTGAAAATTACCATAAGTAACTGCCCGATAGGATTTCCTTTGGCATTGAAAATCAGAGAAGTGACACCGCACAGCGAAGCACATAAGGTAAGATAATTATCCCTGTCAAAAATGACAAAGGATACGACAATGAGCAACACGGAAAAAGTCCACAGCGAAATGTCAGTACCGGAAAAGTATTTGTTCAGTTTAATCATAGTATCTCCTAAAAAAATAAACATCCGCAAGTATATCTTCAAAGACCTAACGATATACGAACGAATGCTCAAGGCATCTGCTACCCGGTGGCAGCTTAAATTATTAAGTTAAGTGTATTATAGCATACAATAGGCAAAAAATCAAGGGTATTAAATAAAAATTATTTGGAATAAAAAGAAACAGCACTTACTTTCGTTAGTGCTGCTTTTTGGTCGGAGTGACACGATTTCAAGAGTTTGCCTGCGGCAACTCTGTAAAGGTGTGTTATGTTGATTAAGGCGTTTGTGTTCGTACACCTTTAATTTAAAATCCTGATTCCCCAATCAAAACAAAAAGGAACGGATAAACCGTTCCTTTTCGTTTTGGTCGGAGTGACACGATTTGAACGTGCGACCTCTTGGTCCCGAACCAAGCGCTCTACCAAACTGAGCCACACCCCGATATTTGCTACCAAAGCATTATACCATATAGAACAGTAAATGTCAATGCTTTTGGTGCAAATATTTTACAGTTAATGATTAAATGAAAGAATAAGTTTTTTACCATTAATCGGATTTTGTTTATTGATAGTCAACAACACCGACCCAGGAGAGAAGAAACTCTCTTTCTTTTTCGTTGCCCTTTACAGACTGTGAAGCTGCAACGATTGGCATCCATTTTTGTACATATTTCTTTTCGGTATTGCTCTTCTGGCAGAACAAATCAAGATATTCTTCAGCACCTGCCTTGTCGCCGTTTAAGCAGAAGAGAAGATATGTTCTTGCAACATCTGCAGAAGCATTACCCTGAGTCGCATGCGCCCAGTCAATTATATAAGGTGTGCCGTCATCTTTGATGATGATATTTGAGGGGTTAAAGTCTCCGTGACATACCTTTGTGTGCTTGGGCATACCCTCAAGTGCGGTATGCAAATCGTACTTTACAGTATGGTCAAGCTTACTTTCGGTGATTTTACCGTTCATTTTATCCTTAAGTTTAATGAGCTTAGGTGACTTCTTTGAATGAACTTCAAGCTGTAAATCTACAAGGAGATTGATGTATTCGCTCTTCTTGTCAGGGTTTTCGTTCATAAGTGACTGGAGAGTTTTGCCCTCAATGAACTCATATTCAATTGCCCACTTGCCGTTAATCATTCTTACTTCAAGGATTTTCGGAATATTAAGTCCTGTTTCTTCGATTCTGGCCTGATTCAAAGCTTCATTTAAAACGTCAGCCTTGGAATAGTCTGTATCAAATACCTTAACGCAGCGATCACCCTCGCGGTAAATAACCTTGTTCGTTCTTTCTGCAATTACATTATCAAATTTCATAACTTATTCCTCCAAAAATTACGCCTTTTTAGATTTGCCGGCAGTCTTCTTGACACCGGGCATTTCCGGCTCAACAAAGTGTTTGCCGTAGTATGCGTTGAGGTACATTTCTCTGATTTCGCTCATAAGCGGATATCTGGGGTTAGCGCCTGTGCACTGGTCATCAAAAGCCTGCTCAACCATATCGCTGAGTCTGTCGAGGAAGTCCTTTTCGTCAATTCCGTAATCTTTGATTGTAGCCTTGATTCCAACCTTTGCCTTGAGTTCATTTATAGCATTGATGAGGTTTTCAAGCTTTTCGTTGTCATCCTTGCCTCCAAGACCAAGATAATCTGCAATTTCCGCATATCTTGCAAGGGTGTGAGGATGATCATACTGTGAGAATGTACCCATCTTTACGGGAACTTCAGATGCGTTGAAGCGGATTACCTCTTCAATCAGAAGTGCATTTGCAACGCCGTGAGGGAGGTGGTGGAATGCACCGAGCTTGTGAGCCATTGAGTGACATACACCGAGGAAAGCATTCGCAAATGCCATACCTGCCATAGTTGCCGCATTAGCCATTTTCTCACGGGCTTCAACATCAGTCTGACCGTTTTCGTATGCTCTGGGGAGATACTTAAATATATTCTTGAGCGCACCGAGTGCAAGAGAATCAGTGTAATCGGTAGCGAGCATTGCAGCATAAGCTTCAACTGCGTGAGTTACAGCATCAATACCTGATGCCGCTGTAAGTCCCTTTGGTGCTGACATATGGAAGTCTGTATCAATTATAGCCATATTCGGGAGAAGCTCATAGTCGGCAAGAGGATACTTTACGCCTGTCTTTTCGTCTGTTATAACGGCAAACGGAGTAACCTCAGAGCCCGTACCTGCCGAAGTCGGAATAGCGATAAAGTATGCCTTTTCGCCCATCTTCGGGAATGTGTATATTCTCTTACGGATATCAATAAATCTCATTGCCATATCCATAAAGTCTGCTTCGGGATGTTCGTAAAGCACCCACATAATCTTAGCTGCGTCCATTGCAGAGCCGCCGCCGAGCGCGATAATTGTATCGGGCTTAAATGCGCTCATCTGCTTTGCACCCTCTGTAGCATTACCGAGAGTAGGGTCGGGCTGAACATTGAAGAATGTCTGATGAGCAATGCCCATTTCGTCAAGCTTGTCGCAAATAGGCTTTGTATATCCGTTCTCATAAAGGAAAGTATCTGTAACAATAAATGCCTTTTTGGAGTGTCTTACAGTTCTGAGTTCGTCAAGGGCAACGGGGAGACAGCCCTTCTTTATGTAAACCTTTTCAGGAGCTCTGAACCAAAGCATATTTTCCCTTCTTTCTGCTACTGTTTTAATATTGAGTAAGTGCTTAACACCGACATTTTCCGAAACACTGTTACCGCCCCAGGAACCGCAACCGAGGGTAAGAGAGGGGGCAAGCTTGAAGTTATAAAGGTCACCGATACCGCCGTGGGAAGAGGGAGTGTTTACAAGTATACGGCAGGTTTTCATACGAGATGCAAACTTTTCAAGCTTTGTCTTTTCGGTAATCTCATTAAGATAAACCGAAGAAGTGTGGCCGAAACCACCGTCTGCGACAAGTCGCTCAGCCTTGTCAAGTGCTTCGTCAAAACTCTTTGCCTTGTACATAGCAAGAACGGGAGATAATTTTTCGTGGGCAAATTCTTCTGAAAGTTCAACACTTTCAACTTCACCAATAAGTATCTTTGTACCTTTCGGGACATCAACACCAGCAAGGGAAGCAATAGTGTGTGCTTTCTGACCAACGATCTTAGCATTAAGACCGCCGTTAATAATAATTGTTTTGCGTACCTTTTCTGTTTCGCTCTTGTTGAGGAAATAGCATCCGCGGGAAGCGAATTCCTCTTTAACCGCCTTGTAAATTTTATCAAGAACAATTACAGACTGTTCTGACGCACAAATCATACCGTTATCGAAGGTTTTTGAATGGATAATGGAGTTAACCGCAAGCTTGATATCTGCAGTGTCATCGATAATGGCGGGAGTATTACCTGCACCAACACCGACTGCGGGCTTACCGCTTGAATAAGCCGCCTTAACCATACCTGGGCCGCCTGTTGCAAGGATAATATCCGCTTCTTTCATAACTGTATTTGTAAGCTCAAGAGAGGGAACATCAATCCAGTCGATAATGCCCTCGGGAGCACCTGCAGCAACAGCCGCTTCAAGAACAAGCTTTGCAGCCGCAATTGTAGACTGCTTTGCTCTCGGGTGGGGAGAGATAATGATCGCATTTCTTGTCTTGATAGCAAGCAAGCACTTGAATATAGCAGTGGAAGTAGGGTTGGTTGTAGGAATAACTGCGGCGATAACACCGATAGGCTCAGCGATTTTCTTAATGCCGTAAGCCGTATCTTCTTCAATCACTCCGCAAGTCTTTGTATCCTTGTATGCGTTGTAAATATACTCAGATGCATAGTGATTTTTGATAACCTTGTCTTCAACAACACCCATACCTGTTTCTGCAACAGCCGCTTTTGCAAGAGTAATTCTTGCCTTGTCGGCAGCAGAAGCCGCAGCAAGGAATATTTTGTCTACCTGTTCTTGCGTGTAGGTAGCAAATTCTGCCTGTGCAGCCCTGACGTTTGTGAAAGCTTCAAGGAGCTTTTCAACGTTGTCGATAATTTGGTGATTTTTGTTTTCCATTATTAGTGTAACCTCCGAAAAGAATGCGGTATATCGCTAATTTGGGTATTTTATGCGATTTTAAACTGTGTTAATATTTTAACATACTTTTTTGCGCTTTGTCAATGTGTAATTTATATATATTATTGCAAAATTGAATGTAAGTAGTAGTAAATAATATCAAAAATTAGAGGATAACTAAAAAAAGCGCCTGTTTGAATTTACAAACAGGCACTCAAAAATATTCATTGTATTAAAGCATAGTTTTTCTGATTTCTTCGGGGGATTTCGCACTTAAATATGCGGGAGCGATGTCAAATACAGTTTTGCAGCCGCTTGCACCCTCGGCATTTAACCTGTACGCAGCACGCGCATAGGCAACAATTACACTTGCAGTAAACTCGGGATTGGAATCAAGCTTCAGACTATATTCTATAATATGCTTGTGCTCAAGATTTTCACCTGTTTTGCCGCTTCTGATAACAAATCCGCCGTGAGGAATACCACTGTGGTCACGCTTTAATTCTTCAAGACTGATAAAGTGAACGGTAGTGTCATAGTCAGCAAAATAGTTGGGCATTTCCTTGATTTCTTTTTCGATACGCGCAGTATCTGCACCCTCTTCTGCTACAACAAAGCACTCACGGGTGTGCTTTTCTCTTGTGGCGAGTTCGGGATTGTCGCCTCTTCTGACCGCATCTAAAGCCTTGTCTACGGGAATTGTGTATTGCTTTGCGTCAACAACGCCATCAATGCGTCTGATAGCGTCAGAGTGGCCCTGGCTGACACCCTTGCCCCAGAATGTATAATCCTTGCCGTCAACAAGAACACAGGAAGCATACAGACGATTAAGCGAAAACATACCTGGATCCCAACCGACGGATATAATTCCTACTTTACCGGACTTTTTTGCAGAAGCATCAACATTACTGAAATGTTCGGGGATTTTTGCATGTGTGTCAAAGCTGTCAACTACATTGAAATACTTTGCAAGATCGGGAGTCTGTACGGGGAGGTCTTTTGCAGAACCGCCGCAGAGAATCATAACATCAATTTTATCCTTCATTCCGTACACATTATCAGCGTGCATTACAGGAATATCGGGAGTCAGAATTTTTACACTGTTTGGGTCACGGCGGGTAAACACAGCAACAAGCTCAAGGTCAGGGTTTTGCCTGATAGCACACTCAACACCTCTGCCTAAATTACCGTAACCGAAAATACCAATACGAATTGCCATAAATAGTCCTTTCTTTAAGTAAAACCAAAATACATCTACATTATTTTAGCACATTATATTTAATTTTTCAACACTTAATATAAAAAAATACCGCACTTTTTTGTGCGGTATCAGGTATTATTCAGCATTTACAAAACGCATAATCATTGTAGCGACCTCAGCTCTTGTTGCTTCGTTCTTTGCTTTGAAGTACTTGCCGTTGTCGTATCCGTTTATTATCTTTGCATTTACACAGTATGCAACACCATCACGCATATTTTCTGAAATATCGGCATTGTCTTCAAAGTTAAGCTCGGATGTGCTTATATTTTTGCCTGAATATTTTGCAAATCTGTAAAGCATATCAGCAAGCTCTTCACGGGTAACATTGTCATCAGGTCTGAAAGAATCTCCGCCGTCAACAATGTTTGAGGCATACGCAAAAGATACTCCCGGCAGATACCACGCGCCCTCGGAAAGGTCCTTGTAGGGAACAGCCGAATCATTTGCAGTGTCACCTGCAAGTCTTGACAAAACTGTTGCGAGCATAGCACGGGTCATCTTGTTGTCAGGTCTGAATCTTCTTGCAGTTTCGCCTTCAAAAAGTCCCTTGTATACAACCTGGTCAATGTTGTCGCAAGCCCAGTGACTTAATGTATCAGCAAAGCCTGAGCCACGTCTGATCGGCGAAACTGCACCGATTTCAACCATCGCATTAAACATATAGTCAGCAAGTAATTTCTGACCGTTTTTGTTAGGATGAACATTGTCCTTTGCGATAAGGTCAAAGTTGCTTCTCATATCAAGCTCATCCACACTGTAAATTCTTACAGCCTTGACACCATAAATATCTGCAAGCTCAACAATACGGTCTTCATAATCGAATTTTGTATTGCCAAAGGGGTTTTTAGCTTCAACAGCACCGGTACCCGATCTTGTGGGACTGAAAATAACAATCTGCTTGTCAGGGTATGCTTCGATGAGATTTTCGATAATGTGACGGAGAGCTCCAGTGAAGGTTTCAAGATCACGGGAGGAGATATCGTCAAGATTTACTCTTGAAAAGTCATTGACACCGCCCATAACTGTTATAAGGTCGGCATTTGGCACACCGTTTATAAGTTTTGGCAAGCGTTTGATAAACGAAGGATAGTTTTCAGGGTCGGGTGCAGGGTGGGGAGCATTTGACACCATTGACCAGCCAAGACCGTAGTTGTGATTTTTAACCATATATTCGTTTGCCCAATAGTTGTGGTAGTTGAATCCACGGAGAATAGCGGAGTCGTCCGGCGCAACATCATAGGAGTATGCGGTGATAGAGTCACCAAGACACGCAACTGTAACGTTTGGTACAGCTCTACCTTTTTTTACAAAGGGAACGGGCTCAATAACTGTTTCAGTTACAAAAATGTGACACCTCGCATCACCCTCGGCACTTTTTGCAATTATGTAAGTGTCGCCCGCACCGCAAGCTGTAACAACACCGTTTGCATCAACAGTTGCAACCGTTTCATTTTCAGAAGAAAATGAAAGAGAATCACCGCCAATCAAATTAAGTTCAAGTGTTTCGCCAACTACCCTGCGGGCAACCTGTGTGTCAAAGTAAACTTCAGCATTATTGTCGGCTGAAACTGCAACACATGACGAAAAAGCAAGTAATGATAAAAACATAACAATCAGTATCTTTTTCATTAAGAGTCTCCCTTATAATTATTTAAGTAATTATACCACAAAGTGTAAAAAAAGTAAACGAAATACGCAACATAATACTTAACAAATATCACATCTGCTTTTTGTGCAAATTTTCACAAAAAGGGCAGACAAATGTCTGCCCTCACAATATTATGTTTATTCAGCGGGGATATAGGGGAGTTCTTTATATGCCTCCCAGTCTGCCCAGTGACGCTTCATAATGACAGAGTCTGCAGGTCCGACTTCACCGTTCATATCAAGGTCGCAGTTGTCAGTGACAACTGTGATATTTTCCCAGTTAGCAACATAACGCGCGAGAAGAATCATATCTGCGGTATCAACATCATCGTCACCGTCCGCGTCGCCTATTTTGTTGGAGATAAGTGTGAAGTTTACGCTGTTTTCTGTAGCATATGTCTGTGTGTATGAGCCGTCTGCAGCACGAAGAACAAAGTCATCTGCACAGCCTGCAAAAGCATCGTCACCGATTGATGTTACCTCTGCCGTTATAACAACAGTGTGGAGAGAAGCACATGAGTCAAATGCACCTTCGCCGATTGAATTAACTTTTCCTGTAATGTTAGCACCTGTGAGAGCAGAGCCCTTGAAAGCATAGTCTCCGATTGATGTAACACCTGCACCGATAACGGTAGCAGTAAGAGGGAAGCCTGCAAAAGCATAGTCGCCGATTGATGTTACTGTGGCTTCAATTTCAACCGATACTATTGTATCGTAGAATTCAGCCCAGGGAGCAGGATTTTCAGCTGTGTAGTCATACATATCACCTGTTCCTGCAATAAGAAGATTGTTTCTGTGGTCGATAGACCAAGTGAGATTTTCACCGCAGTCACCGCTGTCAATGATTACAGGGTCCTGAATATCAATGGCACCAATAGCATCCATCTGCTCTGCCATATAGATACCCATAAGTCTCTGGCCCTCTTTGTTGGGGTGAACATTATCCTTTGCGATATAATCAAATTTGTCTCTGAAGTCGAGTTCGTCTACAGAATAAAGATCAATGAACTTTACGCCGTAGATTTCTGCGAGTTCTTCAATTCTTGCAACATAGTCGTACTTGGAGTCGCCGAATTTGTTTTCTTTATCAAGAGCGTTAGTGGAAGCACCTGTTCTTGTCTGACCGAAGAAGACAATCTGCTTTTGGGGATATGCTTCAATAAGGTTTTCCATAATGTGACGAATTGCACCTGTAAAGGTTTCAAGATCACGGGAGGAAACATCATCAAGGCTAACACTGGAAAAGTCATTTGTGCCACCCATAACTGTTATAAGATCAGCAGTGGGTACGCCGCTTATGAGACCAGGCAAACGTTTGATAAACGAAGGGATGTTTTCGGGGTGAGGTGCATTTGACACCATTGACCATCCGACACCGTAGTTGTGATTTTTAACCTTATAGTCCTTTGCCCAATAATCGTGATAGTTGTATCCGCGAACAATGGTTGATTCATTCGGGGCAAGATCGTAAGCGTAATTTGTGATAGAGTCACCAAGGCTTGCTACAACGTAAGTTTTTCCTGCACTGTAGTCCTTTGAAGTGAAAGGAACAGGCGCAATTTCATCTGCAAGTACAAAAATGTGAGACTGAATCTCTACTCCGTCAACAGTAGCAGAAATGTATGTGTCACCTGAACTCTTGGCAGTTACTTTACCGCTGTTGTCAACAGATGCGATAGTACTGTCAGCAGAATCAAAAGTGATTACTGCATTGTCAGCAGCACCTATTACATTCAGCTCCAGTGTTTCGCCGACGATTTTGCGGGAAACTTGTGTGTCAAAATAAACTTCGGTACTGTCTTCTGCAAAAGCAGTTACGCAAAGCAAAAGAGAGATCAGGGAAACAAGCGAGATTAAAAGAATCTTTTTCATAACATTCTCCTTGAATATGATTATATTTTTTGCCCAAGTACGCCTTGGCAATAGTTACCTAATAATTATATCATTTGCCAAAATAATTATATCATTTGCCAAAAAATTTGTCAACGAAAACAGAGTTATGACATATTACAAAGTTTGAGAGGACTTTTTGTGCACATTGTTACCTTGATGCTCTGATAGCCGGAGGAAGAGCAGCTTCGTTTATAATTTTCGGGAGCTTCAGGTCGCACAAAAGCGAGGCAGGGAGCAGAGAAGTATCTCCATAGACTTTTCTGATTTTGTCTGCGGCCGACTCTTTCTTTTCAAGCCGTTCTGATCTGGCAATATCGGTGAAAAAATCAAATTTTACGGGATAACTGTCACAGTCAAGCTTGGAAAGCCTCACGGTAACTGCCCTGACAGGATTTTCCCAGTTATATGAAGTCTCAAAAAGTCTTGCGGCATTTTCAAATACAGTTGTACCCGAACGGGTAGACACATTCAGATTCATACTGTATTCACGGCTGTTTCTGAGACTGTCCTTTATACAAATTGAAAGCGACTTTGCAACGAGGCTCTTTTCCCTGAGCCTTTTTGAAATATCGGTACACAAATAGAGAATAATCCGTCTGACCTCATCATTATTCTGAAGATCCTCACGGCAGGTAACCCCATGGCTCAGGCTCTGAGGCGTGGGTACATAGTCAAAAGGAGAAACAGGACTTGTGTCAAGTCCGTTTGCAAAATTATATAATGAGGTGCCGTTTTTGCCAAGTAATTTTTCAAGATATCGCGGAGGAGTCCTTGCAATATCACCTATTGTAAAAATGCCGTGACGGTCAAGAACCTCATTTGTGGCATATCCTACTCCGAGCATCTCTTTTGCGGGCAGGGGCCACAGACGGCTTTTGTAATCATTGCTCATAACAACGGTTGTGGCATCGGGCTTTTTCAGGTCTGAGCAAAGCTTTGCAAAAACTTTATTAAAGGAAACGCCCACCGAAACAGAAAGACCGGTTTCGTTTTTTACTCTGTTTCTTATTGTGTCGGCAATCTTTTTTCCACATCCGAAGAGAGAAGTGCTGTGAGTAACATCAAGCCAGCATTCGTCCATACCAAACGGCTCGACCTCGTCTGTGTATTCTTCATATATTGAGCGTACAATTTTAGAATAACGGCTGTAGGCGTCAAAATGAGGCGGTACCGCAATTAAATCGGGACATTTCTGTCGTGCTTTCCATATAGGATCGCCCGTTTTTACGCCCATACGCTTGGCATTTTCGTTTTTTGCAAGTACAATTCCGTGCCTGTCCTCTTCAAGTCCGCAAACGGCAAGAAACTTGCCCTCTTTCGCATATTCGGGATTGAGAACAGCCTCAACGGAGGCAAAAAAATTATTAAGGTCGCTGTGAAGTATGATTCTTTCCATAAAAACACCTTTTTAATAAAAAATTTTCAAAACCTATTGACAAAAAGTGAAATATCGGCTACAATAAAAGTGAACTTGAGTTGCACATTTTATTATACTCGGCGAAAAATCGTTTGTCAATAGAAAAGTGAAAAATATTTTCATTTATTTTAAAACGAGCGAAAAATATTTTCATAACGGAGGAGAAAAATGAAGTTCGGAGAAAAACTGAAAACAGAACGGAAAAGAAAGAGGATTACCCAGGAGGACCTTGCTAAAAGTGTAGGTGTATCCAAAAGAACAATTGTAAATTATGAAAGCGGCGAAATATATCCGAAGGATAGAAAAATGTACTACAGTCTTGCAAATGCTCTTGGTATAGAGCCGAGCTATCTCTTAAGCGAAGACGAGGAGTTTATCCTTGATTCGAGCGAAAGCTACGGTGCAAGAGGAAGAATACAGGCAAAAAGGCTTATAAATCAGGTTTCTGCTATGTTTGCAGGCGGTGAGCTTGATGATGACGATAAGCTTGCCTTTGTGCATCAGATACAGGAGTTGTATTTTGACAGTAAGGAGTATTCAAAACGCTTCACTCCCGATAAGTATAAGGATAAATAATCTCTGAAAGGCAATACTTAATGAAGAACACCATATATAATAAGGTGGAGAAACTTGTGAAAAAATATAAAACACGGGATCCCGAAGAACTTGCAAGGCTTCTCGGAATATCTGTTATATATAACCCTGAGCTGAAACGGCTTAAAGGATTTTACACAGTTCTCAACCGAAAAAGATACATAGTTGTAAATGATAACCTTGACAGTGCCAGTAAGAGAATAGTAATCTCTCACGAAATCGGTCACGACAGGCTTCACAGAGCACTTGCAAGTGATTCGGTGCTTCGGGAGTTCGTGCTTTACGATATGAAAAGCCGCCCAGAATATGAAGCAAACGTTTTTGCCGCGGAACTGCTTCTGGATGACACAGAAATAGCAGGACTTGCAAAGTCGGGCTACGACATAGAACAAAGTGCAAAAATACTTGAAAGTGACATAAATCTTGTGGCGCTCAAGGTTTCAGCAATGAATAACAGAGGGTATAATTTCAATACCCCGATAACACCTAAAAACAACTTTCTTTCATAGAATCAGACGAGGTATAAATTTTGTTAAAGGAAAATAATAATGGCTTTTACAAGCAGATGCTGAAGCTGGCACTACCGATAGCATTTCAGAATCTGCTTGTGAGCTCGTTTACACTTGTTGACACACTTATGGTGGGTCAGCTCGGAGACGCCTCACTTGCTGCGGTAGGAATGGCAGGACAGTGGAGCTGGCTATTGCAGATAGTGCTTTTCGGCATAGTGTCGGGAATGTCAATATTTGTGGCACAGTACTGGGGTGAAAAGAATATAGAGGGAATACAAAAGGTTTACGGAATTGCTGTAAGCTCGGGCATTGTGGTATCGCTTGTGTTCTTTGCGGCGGCATTCTTTTTGCCTGAAACCGTAATGCATATATTCAACAGGGAAGCGGACGTTGTTGCTGCCGGCTCAGCATATTTAAAGATAGCGGCATTTTCATACCCTGCAGTAATGCTCGGTAATTTAATGTTTGCACTTCTGCGTTCCACAGAGTGCGTGAAAATACCTATGGTTATATCTCTTATAGCCACATTCTTTAATGCGGTACTTAATTACGGACTTATTTTCGGTAAATTCGGAATGCCCGAAATGGGAATAAGGGGAGCAGCTCTTGCAACCTGTATATCCGCCTGGGTAAGCCCTGTAGCGGCACTTTTGATTGCAAAAGCAAAGAAACTCATTCTTGCAATACCTTTAAAGAAAATGTTTAACTATAGCCTTGATATGGTAAAAACATTTTATAAAAAGGCGTCCCCTGTTATAATCAATGAAAGTCTTTGGGGACTCGGCTCATTTGTAATAACACTTTTGTATTCAAATCTCGGAAAAGAGTCCTATGCGGCGGTGACGATACTCAAAACCTTTGAAAATATTGTGTTTGTGGTATTTGTCGGAATATGTAATGCTTCCTGCGTAATGATAGGCAAGGACATTGGTGCAGGCAATATTGAGAGAGGTATTAAAACAGCAAGAAAAATGGCACTTATAGTACCACTCGTGTCAATACCAATGGGACTTCTGGTGATACTGTTCAGAGAAAATCTTGTAAACATTTTCAATATGGGTGGGAACATAACAGCGGAAACGATGCGCATAGCGGTGGGAATTGTAACAGTCTATGCCTGTGAGCTTCCGATAAGGAATATTCCGTATATTCATATAGTCGGTATATTCAGACCGGGAGGCGAAACAACAAAGGGGCTTGTTTACGATATGAGTTGTCTGTGGCTGTTATCAATTCCTGCAACTTGGTTTGCAGCGTATGTACTGAAGCTCGATTTCGTTCTTGTATATATAATAATGTACGTGTTTGAGGATTTCCCGAAGGCCTTTATGTGTCTCAGATACTTTTTTACAAACAAGTGGGTAAAGCCTGTAACTGAAGCGGGCAGACAGGGCCTTGAAGAATATAGGGCGAAGATAAAATAGCAAAGAAATATCGGTAAGAGAATGCTCTTACCGATGTTTCTTTATAAATTTTGTCATACTTATTGACAAAGACCACTAAATGTGGTATAACCGACCTTGAAAGGCAAAGCCTTTTGAAAAAATATTTTAACAGGGTAAAATCACGTCAAATTGCGCAATGATTTCCGCAAGGAGGAATAAATATGAATTTTACAGTTGATTTTACAAAAGAAGTCGGAAAAATCAAACCGATGCACGGTGTAGGTCAACCGCCTATGCTTGGAGTTGGAACAGGCTATTTTCATTATCTTACAGAAGCAAAGATACCGTACTCCCGTCTGCACGATGTCGGCGGCGCATACGGTGGAAATATGTATGTTGATATTCCAAATGTATTCAGAGATTTTGATGCAGATGAAAACGACCCTGCAAACTATGATTTTGCTTTCACGGATATTCTGATGCAGGGGCTTGTTAAAGCAGGATGCGAGCCAATTTACAGACTTGGTGTTACAATTGAAAACTATCATAAAATTAAGTCCTACAGAATATATCCGCCCAAAGACTTTGCAAAGTGGGCAAGAATATGCGAGCATATAATCCGCCACTATAACGAGGGCTGGGCAAACGGATATAAGCTCAATGTTCAGTATTGGGAAATCTGGAACGAAGCAGACTGCCGTGAAAATCCTGCAGAAAATTCAATGTGGAAAGGCACATTTGAGGAGTATATCGACCTCTACAGAGTTTCCGCAACCTACCTTAAGGAAAAATTCCCTCATCTTAAATTCGGCGGTTATGCAGGCTGCGGCTTCTATCATTTCGGCTACGGCGAATTAACTTGGGAAGCAGATATATTCAAAAAGCACTTCTATATGTTTATGGATGCTGTAAAAAAAGATAATCTTCCGCTTGATTTCTTCTCGTGGCATCATTATACAAAGGAGGGCTCACCTGTACTTGAAGCAGGAGCAGCTTCGGCAAAATTTGTGCGTGAATCTCTTGATGAATACGGATACACTCATACAATCAGTATGTGTAACGAGTGGAATGTAAGCTTTGAAAAACAAACCCGCGGAAAGTCAAAGCAGTGTGCGGACACAGCAGGCTTTATGTGCCTTATGCAAGACACTCCCGTCGATATTATGTGCTACTATGACGCCCGTATCGGAGCAAGCTATTACGGCGGTATGTTTAGTCCCATAACCTATGAACCGTTCTGCCTCTATTATGGATTTGTGGCATTCGGTAAGCTTTATGAAATGGGTACACAGGTCAAGACCTCAAATAACTGCGACGGACTTTATTCTGTCGCTGCAACAAACGGCAGGAAAAAGGGAGTGCTTATCGCAAACATAAATGAGGACATAAACCTTGATACAAACCTCTCTCCCGATATGACCTTATATATCATTGACGAAGACAATATGCTTGTACCCACAAAAATCAATCCCGTACACTTTACATTAAAGAAAAATCAGGTTGTCTACATAGAGGGTTAAATAAAAAACGGTGCATCTTCTGATGCACCGTTTTTCTATCTGTAAATTATTCAAACATTTCGTTAACAGCTTCACTGTCGGGCTTTTTCGTAATAAGACTTACAAGCGGAACAAGCACGAGTCCCGATACCATAGCAAACGCACCCGAGTAGAGTGAATTTCTGAATATCAGAGCAAGTATTCCCGAGTCAAAGGAAATGACACCTGTCATAACAAGAAGCTGAATTACCTCTATACCAACACCCCAGAAAAAGCTTACCCACACGGCAGCCTTTGTGGTTTTCTTCATATATAGTCCGTATAAGAACGGTGCAAGGAAAGCACCGGCAAGTGCACCCCAGGAAACGCCCATCATCTGCGCGATGAACACAAAACCGGGGAAGGCATCCTTGATTATGGCAAGTGTTGCTGAAACCAATATGAAGAATACAATAAAGAGTCTTAAAACAAAGATTTTTTTCTTTTCGGAAATTTCACCGTTTTTCTTAGAAATAGCAGGAGCAACAACGTCAAGAGTAAGTGTTGAGCTTGATGTCAGAACAAGTGAAGCAAGTGTAGACATTGAAGCCGACAAAACAAGTAAAATAACAAGCGCAACAACAATGTTTGGCATTCTTGAAAGCATAGTCGGGATTATGGCATCTGTCATTATAACTCCGTTATTATAAAGCTCAGGAGAATCATAAAGTCTGCCAAAGCCGCCGAGGAAGTAACAACCACCCGCAACGATTGTTGCAAAGATTGTGGAAATTATAGTACCCTTTCTTATAGCATCCTCGCTTTTGATTGAATAGAATTTGCCAACCATCTGAGGAAGACCCCATGTACCGAGAGATGTAAGTATTACAACAACAAGCAGATATAACGGCTGAGGACCAAAGAAAGAGGTGAATGCACCCTGAAGTCCGGCTGTTTCGGGGTATACTGAGGGTATTTGTGAAAGTTCGTTGTAAGAGGCAATAAGTCCGCCGTTGTCAGCAAGCACCGCCGCAATAACCGCAATAACACCAACGAGCATAATTATACCCTGGATAAAATCGTTAATTGCCGTAGCCATATAGCCGCCGAATATTACATAAAGTCCGGTAAGGAGCGCCATTGAAACGATAATAACCCAATATGGAATATTGAAAGAAATTGAAAAGATGCTTGAAAGACCGTTATACAATGAGGCTGTGTATGGAATTAAGAAAACAAATATTATTACGGAGGCGGCAATTTTAAGACCACTTGAAAAATATCTTTTTGCAAAGAAATCGGGCATTGTACGGCTGTTCATTTTCTGAGTCATAACTCTTGTTCGTTTGCCGAGTATTACCCATGCAAGAAGAGAGCCGATAAATGCGTTTCCGAGACCAATCCAGGTTGAGGCAAGTCCGAAGTTCCAACCAAACTGACCTGCATAGCCGACAAAGATTACGGCAGAGAAGTAAGCGGTACCAAAGCCAAAAGCGGTGAGCCAGGGACCTACCGAGCGGCCGCCTAAAACAAAGCCGTCAACATTAGTTGAGTGGCGGGTACAATATACACCCACTCCAATCATAATGGAGAAAAAAACAATAATAAACAGAATTTGCAGTAACATAGTGTTGTCCTTTCCGCACGTACGTGCATTATAATTTATGAGGACAAAAAAATCCGCCCTCTCTAAAGAGGACGGAAAATCCGTGGTACCACCTCAATTTATCGGTGCGTTGCCGCAAGCCGACCTTTATGGGCACAAATAATGCCCCCACCGCTATAACGGGCGGATTCCCGTTGCAGTCTACTTGACAAAAGTCTTTTGGTGCACAGCTACCGAAAGGTATTCAGTCCGCTTGTTTCTACTGCCTTTCACCAAACGGCAGCTCTCTGCAAGAAAAAATGCAAACCTACTTGATTCCGGTCATCGCTTTTTCTACATTTTACACCCATTTTTTTGCTTTGTCAAGTAATTTTTGAAAAAAGTAAAAAAATTTCTGAAACCTCTTGACAAAAGGGAATATATGTGTTATCATTACTTCATCACTTCACTGCGATAAAGTATTCGTGGTGAATAATACTTACTTATTTTAAGGAGAAGAACCATGAAAAAGATTCTTTCAATTTTACTTGCAATTTTAATGCTTACCACAATGGTAGCCCTTGCATCTTGCGGTGCAGACACAGATACTACTGCTGATACAGATGCAGTAGAGGACACAGCAGCAGTTGACGCTGCAGGCGACTTTGAGTATGTAAAGAACAATGGCGAAATGATCATTGGTATTACATATTTTGAGCCTATGAACTATTTTGATGAAACAGGCAAGCTTGTTGGCTTTGAAACAGAATTTGCAACAGCAGTTTGCGAAAAACTCGGTCTTACACCCAAGTTCCAGGAAATCGACTGGGGCTCAAAGGAAATCGAACTTCAGGCTAAGTCAATCGACTGCATCTGGAACGGTATGACAATCACACCCGAAAGACAGGCAAATATGTCAATTTCCGCTCCCTATATGTCAAATGAACAGGTTATCATCGTTAAGTCCGAATTTGCTGATGCTTACACAGAAGCAGGCTCCCTCAAGGGCAAGATCGTAGTAGCAGAGGCAGGATCTGCAGGTGAAGAACTTGCAACAGGAGATGCATTCTTCGCTGACTGTGAATTTACAAGCGTTGATACAATGGCAAAGGCAATAATGGAAGTAGCAGCAGGAACTGCTGATGCGTGCGTAGTTGACTACATCACAGCACTCGGTATGATTGGCGAAGGCACAGACTACGAAGACCTTGTTAAGGTAAACGGCGTAGAATTTGCAAAGGAAGAATACGGAATTGCATTCAGAAAGGGAAGCGACATTACAGAAAAGGTAAATGCAGTAATTGCTGAACTTTATGCTGACGGCAAAATCGCGGATATTGCTGAATGGTATTCCCTCGAATCACAGATAATCGCTCAGTAATTTATAAAATAACGCATACTAAAGGATTCGGCAAGTCCGGATCCTTTTAGTGCGTATAAAGGTATGGTATAATATGCAGCCCACATTTTTAAATGTAACACAAAACCTGCTTCAAAGCTTCGGACAAAACCTCATTTTGTTCTTTTCAACCCTGGCACTTGCAATGCCTCTCGGACTGATAATATGCTTTGGCTCAATGAACAAGTTTATGCCGCTCAGGTTCCTGACTCACAAGGATTTTTACAGACACTGCAAGGAGTCTGAGAGTGCGGGAGTAGAAGACCCCCTGCTTTTGAAATGCATAAAATGGCTTGTTGTACATATAGTCGAATTCAAACCGATAGCATCAGTATCCTGGCTGTTTGTAACAATAATCAGAGGAACCCCATTGCTTTTACAGCTTTATATAGTTTTCTATGTTCCAGGACTTGTCTTTGGAATACCTATGCGTGCAAGAATGACAGCGTCTATCATAACATTTGTCATCAACTATGCCGCATACTTTTCCGAGATTTACCGTGGCGGTATTGAGAGTATGCCGAGAGGACAGTATGAAGCGGCACAGGTGCTTGGAATGACAAAAACACAGGTATTCTTTAAAGTAATACTGATGCAGGTTGTCAAGAGAATAGTACCGCCGATGAGCAATGAAATAATCACCCTTGTCAAGGATACGTCACTTGCACGAGTAATTGCGCTGCCCGAAATACTCAAGGCAGCAGAGCGATATACAAGTGACGGACTTATCTGGCCCCTATTCTATACAGGCTTGTATTTCCTTGTGTTCAATGCACTTGTAACAGTACTTTTAAGGGCGCTTGAAAAGAAATTTGATTATTATCACGCCTGATACTGTTACAAATTCTTAATGCGAAAGGAATAAACTATGCTTGAAGTACACAATATCAGAAAAAGCTTTGGAAAAACCGAGGTTTTAAAGGGAATAGATTTTAAGCTTGATGACGGTAAGGTTCTTGTTATAATCGGTTCATCGGGAAGCGGAAAAACAACACTTTTACGCTCATTAAACTTTCTTGAAACACCTGACGCGGGACAGATAGTAGTTGACGGCGAAACAATTTTTGATGCGGCTGATACAGAACAGTCGGACTCGAAAAAAAGACTTAACAGACTTAAATTCGGACTTGTTTTTCAGTCATTTAACCTCTTTCCGCAGTATACAGTAAAGAAAAATGTAACACTTGCCGATGAAATGCTTATGAAAGAGCTTCAGAAAAAGCAAAAAGGGAAGCTTACCCACAAGGATAAGCTTGAAATTGCAAAAACTGCAGACGAAAAAGCACTTGCACTTCTTGAAAGTGTAGGGCTTGCGGAAAAGGCAAACTCCTATCCCTGCGAGCTTTCGGGAGGACAGCAACAGCGTGCTGCAATAGCGCGCGCACTTGCGCTTTCACCGAGCATACTTTGCTTTGACGAGCCTACAAGTGCACTTGACCCTGAACTTACACAGGAGGTTCTGAGGGTTATCCGTTCTCTTAAAGACGATAAAAGAACAATGATAGTAGTTACCCACGAAATGGAATTTGCAAAGAATGTAGGCGACCATATAATATTTATGGCAAACGGAGTTATAGAGGAAGAGGGAACACCCGGGGAAGTATTTGAAAACCCGAAGAGCCCGATACTCAGACACTTTCTGTCTCACTCTGACAAATAATCTAAAGTAGACCCCGCTTGGGGTCTGCTTTCTGCAAATGTGAATATTATACAAAAAAATATGTAATATTCTGTTAAAACAACTATTGACAAAAATATGTATATCGGTTATAATTTAGATAATCTGAATAGAGGTGCACTTTTCAATTAACCTTTATTAAGGCTTCGGCAGCCGTTGATATAAAGGCAGGTGAGAGTGCCGAGATGGCGGTGTTGCCGGAAATGCCGTTGTCGGAGATGCGTGAGAATATCCGTATTTCTGTCACGAAAGTGGAGCGCTATATCAGTCTTGATTATGTAAATAATTGGCTGTGGTGCAAATCACAGTCTTTTTTATTTAAAAAATTTATGGAGGACAAAACAATGTTCACAAAGAAAAGAGTCTTTGCACTCGCTTTGTGTCTTATCGTTGCACTGATGTCAATCACAGCATTTGCAACAGAAGACGCAGAAACAGTTCCCGGATATCAGGCGTATGTTATAGAAAACAACGGCGAAATAGACGGCGGAAGCGACCTTGATTATGCATATGAGTATATCGGCGGATATGACTCAGCTATCCAGAATGATGCTGATAACAAGGTAAATATCAAAGAGGCTGTACAGGTTGTAAGAAATGAAGTAACACCTTTCTATTCAACAATCTGTTCAATACTTCCCGCACTTATCGCTATCGTACTTGCACTTATCACAAAGGAAGTTTATTCTTCACTTTTCATAGGTATTGTAGCAGGCGGACTTCTTTACGCAAACTTCAATTTTGAAACAACACTTAACCACGTAGTACAGGACGGCTTCATAACAAGCCTTGCAGATTCCTACAATGTAGGTATTCTTGTGTTCCTCGTACTTCTCGGAACACTTGTTGCTATAATGAATAAGGCAGGCGGCTCGGCTGCATTTGGCAGATGGGCAAGCAAACATATCAAGTCAAGAGTTGGAGCACAGCTTGCAACAGTAGCACTTGGTGTACTTATATTTGTAGACGACTATTTCAACTGTCTTACAGTTGGTAGTGTAATGCGTCCTGTAACAGATGCGAAGAAGATTTCACGTGCGAAACTTGCGTATCTTATAGATGCAACAGCTGCACCAATCTGTATTATCGCTCCTATATCATCATGGGCAGCCGCAGTAGCAGGCTTTGCTCCCGAAGGACAGGGAATAGCACTCTTTATCAAGGCAATCCCCTTTAACTTCTATGCACTTCTTACAATAGTAATGATGATTGCAATTTCTGTTATGAAGTTTGACTTTGGTCCTATGAAGCTTCACGAAAAGAATGCAGCTGAAAAGGGCGACCTCTTCACAACACTTAATGACACTGCAAACATTGCAGAAGAACAGACAGAGAATAAAAAGGGTAAGGTTATCGACCTTGTTATCCCCGTAGTAATTCTTATCATCTGCTGTATTGTTGCAATGATTTATACAGGTGGATTCTTCAGTGGCGAAAGCTTTGTAAACGCATTCTCCAACTGTGATGCGTCTGTGGGTCTTGCACTTGGCTCGGTAGTAGCAATCATACTTGTACTTGTATACTTCCTCGTGTTCAGACACGGCGTAGTAAAGTTCACAGAGCTTATGGGTTGCCTCCCCGAAGGCTTCAAGGCAATGGTACCTGCAATCCTTATCCTTACATGCGCTTGGACACTTAAGGCAATGACAGACAGCCTCGGTGCAAAGGTATTTATCGCAGAATTTGTAAATAACAACGCACAGTCATTTATGGCATTCCTTCCTGCAATCATATTCCTTATTGCAGTATTGCTTTCCTTCTCAACAGGAACAAGCTGGGGTACATTCGGTATCCTTATCCCGATCGTACTTGCAGTATTCAGCAACGACGCTACAATGTCAACAGTTGCAATGTCAGCATGTATGGCAGGTGCGGTATGCGGTGACCACTGCTCACCTATCTCCGATACAACAATTATGGCGTCTGCCGGTGCACAGTGTAACCACGTAAATCACGTAAATACACAGCTTCCTTATGCTCTTACCGTAGCGGCAGTATCCTTTGTTGCATACATAATCGCAGGCTTTGTGCCTAACGCACTTATCGTGCTTCCTATAGCAATAGCACTTATGCTCGGCGTACTTGTAGCACTCAAGTTTACAATCGGCAAAGACAAAGCCTGATAAGCAGTATCAGACAAAGAAAAGGACAGAGAAAATTCTCTGTCCTTTTTGTATATGCTTATTTTAAACCTTTTTCCATGCCCTTGGGCTGAAAAGTATGAATACGGGGAGTATTTCAAGTCTTCCGATCATCATTGTAAGTGCGAGCACAATTTTAGAAAAAGCACTGTATTCGGCATAACTTGAATACGGACCGACGGCTTCAAATGCGGGACCAATATTTGATATGCAGGCAAGTACCGCAGAGAAGTTGCTGGAAAATCCGTGCTTTACCGTATATTCTCCCGCGTCTGATACTATCTTAATTGTCTGCCCGTTTACAGGGTCAAATGATAATAAAAACATTGCCGAAATAAAGATAAAGATAAATAGCGTAAAGTATGCAAATACATCATTTATGGTTTTTTCTCCCAGTGTTTTTCCCTCAAACTTTGTTTTGGGGACATAGTGAGGACTTAACAGCTTCCGAAGATTGATATTTGCACCCTTGATAGCAATAACTATTCTTGATACCTTGATACCGCCTGCCGTCGAACCTGCCATAGCGCCGGTAAACATAACTATCATAAGAATAATTGTTGCAGACATAGGCCATACATTGTAGTCCGTTGTTGTATAACCGGTGGTGGTTGTTAACGATGCCACCTGGAAGAGTGAATGACGGAATGCTTCTTCGGTTGTATAACTTTGAGGAAAAGCTTCAAATTTTCCGACAAGACTTATAAATACAAAAGTTACTGCAGTTATGAGAATAAGGAAATAAGTTCTGAATTCTTCGCTTTTGAGAACCTGTTTGAGCTTGCCTATAAGCAAGAGATAATATAAACTGAAATTACATCCATACAGTATGAGGAAAATTGCCATTACATATTGCGAAAAGGGATGAAACAGTTGTATACTGTCTTGAATAAATCCGAATCCGCCGGTACCGGCACATCCGAAAGTGGCAAGAAGACTGAAAAAGAATTTGTCATTTTCATATCCGGGAATCGGCTTGTCAAACATCAGTATAATAACCTGAAGAAGAGTCATTCCAAGATAAATCAAATACAGTATCCGCGCAGTAACCCTCATTTTGGAAACAATCTTGCCAACCTGGGGGCCGGGGCTTTCCGCGCGCAGCAGGTGCATTGATGAACCCTCGTTGCTCTCGGGGATAAATATAAGCACGAACACAAGTATTCCCATACCGCCTATCCAGTGTGAAAAGCTTCTCCAAAAAAGGGTAGAACGGGAGATTACAGTAATATCGGTAATGATACTTGCGCCTGTAGTGGTAAAGCCCGACATCATTTCAAAACACGCATCTATATAATTCGGGATATCACCGTTTATAACAAACGGAATTGCACCGAAAACGGTCATTATAAGCCAGACAAGAGCAGTCAGGGCAAAACCCTCTTTTTGATAAATGGTGTTTTTTTCGGGCTTTGGGATTTGCAAGAGAAATCCGAGTAGTGCAAGTGTAACTATAGGTGTGACGAATGCAAGGATGTTTCTGAATCCCTCTTTGTAAATGATGGCAACAAGCAGAGGAGCAAGCAAAAGAATGCTTTCCAGAATCATAATTTTTCCGAGTATTCTGCCAAGTTTTTTATAATTCATCTTTATCGCCACCTTACTCAAAAATGTCTGTCAGGTCGTCAAAATTCTTGTGAGTTGTTACCACAATAATATTATCGCCGAGCTTTATGCAGTCATTACCGCCGGGGATAATGACCTCGTTGTGGCGTATGATACAGGAAATCAGACAATTTTTCTTAATTTTCAGCTCTTTAAGTGGCTTGTCATAGAAGCTTTCCTGAGTTTTTGCATAGAATTCCAGGGCTTCAATCTGAGAGTTTGCCAAACGGTAAAGCGAAAGCACATTACTTCCCATTGTGTTAGCAATCGCGCGGATATAACTGATGATTCTGTTTGCAACGATATCTTTTGGTGAAACACTGTTGTTTATACCAAGCTCGTCAAGCATACCCAAAAGGTCATCGCTTTTAATTTTCGTGATAGTCTTTCTGACATTCATTTTGTTTGCAAACATAGATACAATCATATTTTCTTCATCAGTATCGGTGAGTGCAACAAAAGCATCCATCGCTTCAATTCCTTCTTCAAGCAAAAGGTCGTGTTGTGTTCCGTTTCCGTGAATAACAGTAACTCTGGAAAGATCCTCGGCAAGTTCTTCTGCTTTTTCTTTATTGCTTTCAATCAGCTTAATATTATATTTCTTTTCGGAGAGTTCATTCGCAAGATAATATCCTATCTTATTGCCGCCGACAATCATAATATTTTTTAGCGGGGTAGTGTAAAGCTTGATTTCAGCCAGAAAATCGCGCAGGGATTTTGCATCAGAGGTCAGATAGATTTTATCGCCTTCTTCAATAACAAAGTTACCTGTAGGAATAGTTACATCTGCACCCCGCTGAACAGCACATATAAGCACTTTGGTATTCAATTTTTTACCAAGTGAGAGGAGGCTTTCGCCTATTATAGAGCTGCCGTTTTCTGCAATAATTTCAACAAGTAAAACTCTGCCCTTGGCAAAACGCTCAAATTTTGCAATTGCCGGCAGGTTGATGAGATTGAATATTTCTGTTGCGGTATCCCTCTCAGGATTTACAATCATAGAAATACCGAGTGCATCTCTCATTGCCATAATTTGTTTTCTGTAATCGGGATTTCTTACACGTGCGATGGTATTCTTCACGCCCAGATGCTTTGCAACAAGGCAGGCAAACACATTAAGCTCATCACTGTTAGTAAGAACGATGGCCAAATCCGAGTCTCCGATATTTGCTTCTTTTTGGATTTCGAGACAGGCACCGTTACCGACAACACCGTAAACATCGTACTTTTCAATAAGATTTTCAATCTTTTCCTTGTTTTCATCAATAATTGTAATAGTGTGTCCTTCGCCCGATAAATTTGCAAGTATAGTTCTGCCAATTGTACCAAGACCGATAATTACTATTTTCATAGATTCTGGTTTCCTCCGGATATATTAAGCCAAACGGATTCATAAATCCGCCCGGATAAAATATTATGCTATTTAAAAAGTGTAACAATTATAACACAAAAATACATAAATTTCAAGTATTACTGCTATTTTATTATCTTTATATAGTTTGGTCAGGTATATACCGGAAGATGCGATAGTATTGATTAAGTTTTTATTCTATAATAATGTTATGAACATTTCAAGGGGAATTGAATTATTCACGTTTTTGTGTTATAATTTATATGAAAATATACTTGAAATCAACAGTTTCATAAACTCGTGTTGTTCAAATTACCTCCTTTACTTGCTAAAATAGTATTGTAAAACAAAAGGAGGCTTTAATTATGAACACAGACAAGATTTTGGCAGAAGCAATCGCAAAGGACTACGCACCAAAGGATAATTCAAAGATTGTTGCCCTGAAAAAACTGGATAACCGGGCAAAACTCCCAGCCACAATTTTCACTTACTCTTTTGGCATTGTATCAGCGCTTGTATTCGGTACCGGAATGTGCCTTGCAATGCGTGTTATCGGTAGCGGTATGGTGGGTATGATTATCGGAATCGTTGTTGGCATTATCGGTATGATTGGTTGCGCAGTAAATTATCCGATTTATAAGAAATTGCTTGAAAAAGGAAAAGCAAAATACGCTTATGAAATCGTACAACTTGCCCGTGAAATTGCCGACGAGTAAATAGTTTTTTGCAAGGAGTGGTGATATGAATAAATCCGAAAGTAAATATTTTAATACTGCCACAAAAATGGACCTTGCCCTGATTTCTTTGCTTGAAAAGAAACCGTTTGAATATATCACAGTAAGTGAGATTTGTGAAACGGCAGGAGTGAATCGCTCAACGTTTTACTTACATTATGAAACTATCGGCGACCTGCTGAATGATACAACAAGATATTTGTTAAACGATTTCTTGTCTTATTTTTCAACCGATACACAGGCGATTGCCCACAATCTTAAGAATTGTGAACTTGACGAGTTGATTTACATCGGTGATAAACA
>JAZSET010000087.1:0-1580 GCA_045531795.1 Eubacteriales bacterium
GATTATCAGGACCCCGATGTCGGTACTGATTACGGCACAGTTATTATTGCCGATGTAGAAAGCAGTGACACTATGACTCCCGGTCTCTTTACTGTCGGCGGCAGTGCGGGTGCTGTAGGACTTACCGTATGGTATCCTGAGCAGACTCCCGATGATGTTAAGCCATATCCATATACTTTCTATGTCGAGGGTAACGGCGATTATATGCTGCAGACAATTAAAAACTGCACGCTTATCAATTCCTACCGTGGAATAGGCGGCAGCTCCGAGTGTGAAAACGGTGTCTATCAGTGTCACGAGATGATGACTGTTGACAATGTCAAGGGCACTTGCCTTTATGAGGGCCTCAATGCTCACAACTCAGCCGATGTTGATACATATAAAACGCTCTATATTCTCAATAAATATTGGGTGCAGGCAGGTGAGGAGTACAACGCTCCTGATGAAGCCATGCTTGATGCTTATACACGTGCAAACGCATACGGTCTTGTACTCGGCGACCTTGAGTGGCCTCAGTTTGCCGATATCAGAGTTTCCGATATGCTTTACGGTATGACTTTCAGAAAAGGTATACGCTACTGTTTCAGCGGTGAATTTACCGACCTTTATATAACGGATTGTGACTACGGTATCTATGTGCCTGAGGATGTAATTCAGGTGCGAGGCAAGTCATGGGGTATAGGTATTGCAAACGGTGTTATCGAGGGCAGTGAGTATGCAATTAACGATACAGACAATGCCGCAACAGTGCTGACCAATGTCGAAATAAAAGGAAAAATCAAGGGCAGTAATATCAGACAGTATAAGGCTGATACAAGTGCCTACACTCCCGATTATGACAGAAGCTACGAAAAGCCAGAAAGCATACTTTATACTGTCAATGCAGACAAAACCGGCAAGACAGATGCATCCTCTGCCGTGCAGGCAAAGCTTAATGAAGCGGCATCAACAGGCGGAGTAGTTTATCTTTCGGGCGGAATTTACCGATTTGAGAATCCTGTAACAGTGCCTGCGGGTGTACAGCTCAGAGGCTCATCGAGTGTAGCTGTAAGATGTCAGAGCGGTAACAGCGGCGGCACTCTTATACTTTCTTATTACGGATTTTCCGAAGACGATTCTCCGCTTATCACACTCGGCGGTGACGGTGCAGGTTTGAGCGGACTTAGGGTTGACTATCCGCAGAATAATCCCGTAGACGACAGCGGCAAGTATACCAAGACTTCTCCCGTTGTGTACAGCGAGAGCGATAATGTTTATGTTACAAACTGTACCTTTACGCTTGCAAGCTGCGGTATAAAGCTTGTCGGCTCGTCGGGTGCTTATTTTGAAAAGGTTATAGGCTGCTGTTATGAGTCTATGTTTTCGCTTGACGGCTGTGATGATTGTTATATCGAGGGATGTCTGCAGAATGCAAATACTCTGCCGAGAAACGGCTATGCCGCGCTCGGAATTCCGAGATTCAACGAAAGCGATATTTTTAACTTCGTTTTTATCCCGATTACAAGAATTTATACAGACTATATAAAGCTCAACGGCTGCAGTAATATCACAGTTTTCAATAGCTTTATCTACGGCGGCAA
>JAZSET010000012.1:0-13498 GCA_045531795.1 Eubacteriales bacterium
TATACGCACGTGCGTATATATTATAAAAATGAAAACAAAGGCAACAATCTGCTTATTTTCAAACAGGGAATTGAAATCCGGGCCGAAAAATAAACATATTTATCGATTATAATGCAGTATAATATTGTAGCACAGTTTATTTTTCTTGTCAATAGATTTTTGGAATTTTTAAATATTTTTTCTAAAATATAGATAAAAAAACAGAAAAAGTAGTAAAGAGTGCAAAAAAATTAAAAAAATAATAAAAAACACTTGAAATTTCTTTTTGTTTGTGATATGATATATAAACGTAGCGGAATTTCATAGGATACTTATGCCCTATGGGAAACAGATATTAACATTAGTTTTGGGGGAGGTGAACGGTTTGCCGAACATTAAGTCAGCTAAGAAACGTGTACTCGTTATTGAATCAAAAACATTACAGAATAAGATGTTTAAGACATCCTTTAAGACTGCTTTAAAGAAGTACGAGGCAGCAATAGAAGCAGGTGATAAGGCTCTCGCTGCAGAAACATACAAGGAAGCAGTAAAGAAGATTGACAAGGCTGTTGCAAAGAATATTATTCATAAGAATACTGCAGCCAGAAAGAAGAGCAGCTTCACAAAGAAGCTCAACGCTCTTGCGTAAGTAAAAAGAAATAAGGCACGGAATATTCCGTGCCTTTTCTTTTTCTGTTTGTAATTAAGCTTCGGCAAGTCCCTCGGAGATACCAAGCATTACAATACCGATTATAACTGTAACAACGCAGGCATACTGAGATGCTTTTAATTTTTCTTTTAAGAAAATGCGTGAAAGAATTACAGATACTATGCAGTACGAAGCGATCATAGGAGCTGCAAGCATAGGCTTCTTTGCCATTGCGTATACATAGAATACCTGACCGAATTCTTCAAAGAGCGCCGCAACACCCTTTTCGGATATTTCCTTTACGGAGAAAGGATTGTATGCCTTCTTGTTTTTGATAAGCATATAAATCCAGGAAATAATGCCTACAACAAAGAATGTGAGACCATAAACTATAATAATATCAATTTCACCGAGTCCGAGACCTGTTTCTTCGTCAAGGATAATACCGTCAGCGGCTGTTCCTATTGTATCGAAGAGACAGTAAAGCAGGGGGAACAGAAGTGCCAGAGCACCGAATCTGTATTTCTTCTCGCTCTTTTCAAGCTTTGTTTCAGCGTTTGAAAGCTTCTGCTCAACAATCGCAATGGCAACAACGCCAATAACGATTATTGCAGTACCTGCGATATCAAGTACGGAGAACTCATCAAAAATGTTTGTGATTTTTCCGACTGCCATGAAGTAAATTACCATTGCAACAGTGGAGAAAGCACCTGATGCGTTCTGTACGGGAGATACGATTGAAAGCTCAAGGTATCTGAGACCCGCATATCCTATTACCATTGAAATTATGTAGGAAAGGGAAGCAGGTGAGTATTTTACAAACAATTCGGGGAGACTTGCGAATGTGATTTTTGTCTCTGAAAAGGGGAAAAGTGCGAGTGCGCATACACCCATAACAAGACCAACCCAGATAGCGATTTTGAGATGTGACTGAGTGTCATTCTCATCTGTGCCCTTTTTGTAGAAAAGGTCTGCAAGACCCCAACCGAGAGTAGCTATGAGTGCAAAAATAAACCAAGACATTTGATTTTTCCTTCCTGCCGTTTTTAGCGGCAAATAATATGAAATTTGTTTTTTTGCAAAAATATGTTAGCACAAAATTTTTTTGTTGTCAATAAAAAATTGTACAGAAATCTACTTATTATTACAAATTTTTTCATCTGTATA
Organism: Eubacteriales bacterium; assembly: GCA_045531795.1. Classification (GTDB taxonomy): domain Bacteria; phylum Bacillota; class Clostridia; order Oscillospirales; family CAG-272; genus UBA4717. The sequence goes on from JAZSET010000012.1 coordinate 1,796, forward strand.
TCTAACTTGTTTGTTGCGAAAAATGTTGACTTTTTTTGAAAGAAGTGATAAAATATTACGAAAGTGTATTTGAAAGGTGTACTTAAAAATGGAAATACAAAAGCTCAAGGAAGCAAAGCGTATAATAATAAAGGTTGGAACTTCAACACTTACATATGACAACGGATTTTTGAATCTGAAAAGGCTTGAAACTCTTGCTCAGGTAGTAAGCGACCTTGTAAACAGCGGTCGTGAAATCGTACTCGTTTCATCGGGTGCACAGAGTGCGGGCATATCAAAGCTCGGACTTACCGAGCGCCCCGACACTAGAGAGGGCAAGCAGGCAGTTGCCGCCGTCGGTCAGTGTGAGCTTATGAATATGTACGGCAGATTTTTTGCAGAATACAGCCGTAATGTGGCACAGGTGCTCCTTAACCGTTCTGTATGGGATAATGAAGAGCAGAGACACAATGCTGAAAACACATTCAGGGCGCTTTTCAATCTTCATTGTGTGCCGATAGTAAACGAAAACGATACGGTAACCTATGAGGGAATTGCTTTTGGCGGAAACGATATTCTTTCGGCGTATGTTGCACTAATTTGCGATGCGGATCTGCTTATAAATCTTTCGGATATCAACGGTCTTTATGACAAAAACCCCAGAGAGTGTGACGATGCCGTTCTTGTCCGCTTTGTTGATAAGCTTGATGAAAGAATTGTCTCTTATGCAGGGCCTGCGGGAACTGCAAGAGGAACGGGCGGAATGCAGGCAAAGCTTGAGGCGGCAAGAATAGTTACCGAAATGGGAATACCTATGGTTATAACTAACGGCGAAGAACCGAGAGTGTTATATGATATGCTTTTTAACAGCAGACTTGACGGCACATTTTTTGATGCCTGTAAGAAATAACGGAGAAAAGTTATGGAAAATATCAGAGAATATATCATAGCTTTGTGTAACGGGGCAAGACGGGCACAGGCAAAACTTTCACTTTCGGGTAATGATGAGAGAAACCGCGCTCTTGAAGAGATTGCTCTTGCGATTGTAGAAAAGAGCGATGAGATCATAAAAGCCAACAAGCTTGATTTGGATGCGGCAAAAGAAGCGGGACTTGCAAATGCTATGTGCGACAGACTTCTGCTGACGCGTGAGAGAATTGAAAAACTCGCAGCATCCGTGAGAAAACTCAAGGCACTTGCTGACCCGCTGACAAAATGTGAGCGCTGGGTAAGACCTAACGGACTTGAAATTTCAAGAGTAAGTGTGCCGATAGGAAATGTGGCGGTAATCTATGAAGCACGCCCGAATGTAACGGTTGACGTGGCGGCAATATGTATTAAAAGCGGAAACGCGGCGATACTTCGTGGCGGCAAGGAAGCATACAACACAAACCTTGCACTTGAAAAAGTAATAAAAGAAGCAATAGTGAAGGCGGGCTTTGATCCTGCACTTGTAAGCCTTGTACACGACACTTCAAGAGAGGGCTCAAATACTCTTATGAGGCTCAACGGTTATGTGGATGTGCTGATTCCCCGGGGCGGTAAGGGACTTATCAGGGCAGTGGTTGAAAATGCAAGTGTACCGGTTATTGAGACGGGTGCGGGCAACTGCCATATATACGTTGACGAGCATGCAGACCTTGACAAGGCTGTGAAAATACTGACAAACGCCAAAGTCAGCCGTCCCTCTGTATGTAATGCCACAGAAAAGCTTGTTGTACACAAGGCGGTAGCGGAAAAGTTTTTGCCGATGGTTGAAAAAGCCATGGCAGAAAACTCGGTGGAACTCAGAGGCGATGAGTATGTGCGCTCAATAATCAAAGCAAACGAAGCGACTGACGATGACCTGACACGCGAGTATAACGACTATATTCTGACTGTATATGCAGTAGAGAATATTGATGAAGCAATAGAGCACATAAACACTTACAGTACCGGCCACAGTGAGGCGATAATCACCGAGGATAAGGAAAACGCAGAAAAATTCTTAAGCGAGATAAATTCTGCAGCGGTTTATCATAACGCGTCAACGAGATTTACCGACGGCGAAGAATTCGGGTTCGGAGCAGAAATCGGAATTTCTACTCAGAAGCTTCATGTGAGAGGGCCGTTTGCCCTTGAGGGACTAACAACAGTAAAATATCAGATACGCGGAAAAGACCAGGTCAGATAAAAAATACAGGCAGGAGAATGGTGCTTCTGCCTTTTCTGTTTATCTGATTGAATTTATTTTCATAAATATTCCAAAACCTATTGACTTTAGCGCTTTAAAGTGGTAAAATATAAAATCATATGCCTGACTTACGGAAAATATCGAGAAAAAAGAGGAAATATTTATTATGGAAAAGTTTAGTTTGTCAGAATTAAAAGCTCTTTGGGAAGCAATTCTTGCACTTGAAACTCCGAAAGAGTGTGAGAGATTTTTCGAGGACATCTGCACAATCAAGGAGCTTCAGGATATATCACAGCGACTTGAGGTTGCAAAGCTGTTGAAAAAAGGCTCTGTATACACCGAAATTGCAGCAAAGACAGGTGCAAGTACCGCAACAATAAGCCGTGTCAACAAGTGTCTGTCTTACGGCAGCGGCGGGTATGAGCTTGTACTTAACAGACTTAAAGAAGACAAGATAAATAAATAAGCCCTGAGAGGATATTATAATGGAAAATATAACGCCCAATCGCGAGGAGAAAATAATCTATTCCTTGCGCAACCTATATATGGCAAACGGCTACAGGCAGTTTAAAATGAGCAAGTTTGAGGAATATGACCTTTATTCCAAAAACAAGGACTTCCTTATAAGCGAGGGAATCATTACATTTACCGACAATACAGGTAAACTTCTGGCACTTAAGCCCGATGTTACCTTTTCAATTATTAAAAATTCGACAGATATAAAGGACTATGTCAAGAGAGTCTGCTATAATGAAAATGTTTACAGACTCAGCGACACTCACGATTTTACCGAGATTATGCAAAGTGGTATTGAGTGCATAGGCGCTATTGACACATACAATGTGTGCGAGGTTTTAAGTCTCGCAAAGAAGAGCCTTGAGCTTATTTCAGACGAGTATGTCCTTGATATTTCGCACCTCGGTTTTGTAGAGGGACTTTTGCTTGATGCAGGGGTGGAAAGCTATGACGAGGTACTCAAATGCATTGGTGAAAAGAACTGTCACGGACTAAAGGCTCTGCTTGGAGAGAAGAGTACGAGGCTTGAAAAGCTTGTAAGCCTTTACGGAAGCTTCGCGGAGGTTTTGCCGGCTCTTTCTGAGCTTGATGTGAATGCGCAGACACACGCGGCACTTGAGGAACTTAAAACGATAGGTTCTGTACTTGATTCTGAGGGTATAAAGCTTGATTTCTCTGTTGTGAGCAGTATGAATTATTATAACGGAATTGTATTCAAGGGCTTTGTTTCTGGAGTGCCGAATGCTGTTCTTTCGGGCGGCAGATACGACAAGCTTATGAAAAAGCTTTCAAAAAAGTCGGGAGCGCTCGGCTTTGCCGTTTACCACGACAGACTCAAATATCTTGACAGAGAGAAAGCACAGGGCACAAAGCCGGTACTTATTCTTTACAATGATAAAACAGATCCGAGAGTTGTGTCAGAAGAAAAAAACAGGCTAATGAGCGAGGGTGTTTTCTTTGACATTCAGAAATGTGTTGTAAATGATGACGGTTATTTAAAGGTTATTGATCTGAGAGCATAAGAGGTGAAAAAATGATAAATATTGCGTTGCCTAAAGGAAGACTCGGAAGTCGAGTGCTTGAACTCTTTGAAAAGGCGGGATATGAATGTCCGTCAATACACGAAAATAACCGCAAGCTTGTATTTGAAAACAAGGAGCTCGGTGTCCGTTATTTCTGGGTAAAGCCCTCAGATGTTGCCATATATGTTGAAAGAGGTGCTGCCGATATTGGTGTTGCGGGCAAGGATATTCTGCTTGAGTACTCTCCAGATGTATATGAACTTCTTGACTTTGGAATAGGCAAGTGCCGTATGGCGGTTGCAGGCGAAAAGGGTGCAGATTTTGAAGCGGTGCAGACACTCAGGGTTGCGACAAAATTCCCGAACATCGCAAAGTCCTATTACCGTTCAAAGAGTATGGATATTGATATAATCAAGCTTAACGGCTCAATAGAGCTTGCCCCGATACTCGGACTTTCCGATGTTATTGTGGATATTGTTGAAACGGGAACAACGCTTCTTGAAAACAATCTTGAGCCTTTTGAAACGATAGTTGAAATCAGCGCAAGACTTATAGCAAACAAATCAGGCTTCAAGTTTAAAAATGCTGAAATAAACGCCTTGGCATCAAAACTTCAGGGCATTATAAACGGATGAGGAATAAAAAATGATAAAGATAATGGATATAGACAAGGTTTCAAGCGACGAAATCTTTGCAAGAGCAGAGGGCATAAATGACGTTGGCGAAACCGTGTCGGCTATAATTGAAGATGTAAAACTAAGAAAAGACAAGGCTCTTATTGAGTATGCCGAAAAATTTGACAGGGCGTGTCTTGACTCACTTGAGGTAAGCCAACAGGAGATAGAGGAAGCAAAAGCCTCGGTTTCGCCAAAGCTTATAAAGATTATGGAAAAGGCGGCAGAGAATATAAGGGAATTTCACAGCCGTCAGGTCAGAAACAGCTTTATTCTCAATGATAAAAAGGGAGTTGTTACAGGGCAGAAGGTAATGCCGCTTGACAGCGTAGGACTTTATGTGCCGGGCGGTACTGCGGCGTACCCGTCAAGTGTACTTATGAACTGTATTCCCGCAAAAATTGCAGGCGTTAAGAGAATTGTAATTACAACACCTGCAACAAACGGCAGAATAAATCCCGTAATACTTGCGGCGGCAAGTATTGCAGGTGCGGATAAGATATATAAGACAGGCGGTGCGCAGGCAGTTGCGGCACTTGCATACGGTACACAAACGATACAGAAAGTAGACAAAATTGTAGGTCCCGGTAACGCTTACGTTGCTGAGGCAAAGAGACAGGTGTTCGGAAGGGTTGCTATTGATATGATAGCAGGACCGAGCGAAATACTTATTGTTGCTGATAAAAACTCAAACCCCGTAAATGTTGCGGCAGATCTGTTATCACAGGCAGAGCACGACAAGCTTGCAAGTGCGGTTTTGATAACTCCGAGCGAAAAGCTTGCTCTTGCGGTAAGAGATGAGCTTGAAAGACAGATACCGCTTCTCGAAAGAGAGGATTTTGCAAGAGCGTCTATTGATAACAACGGCAAAATCATCATTTGCCCCACAATAGAAAAAGCAATTGAAATTTCAAACGAAATTGCTCCCGAGCACTTAGAGCTTTGCCTAGATAGTCCCTTTGATTATATTGACAGTGTCCGTCACGCAGGCTCTGTGTTTATGGGCAGATACTGTCCCGAAGCACTCGGCGACTATTTTTCGGGCGCAAATCACACACTTCCGACAAGCGGAACTGCAAGATTTTCAAGTCCCCTGTCGGTTGACGACTTTGTAAAGAAAATGCAGTACACCTACTATTCAGAGGATGCATTTAAAAATGTTTACCGTGATGTTGCCGATTTTGCAACTGCCGAGGGACTCACAGCGCATGCAAAGAGCGCACTTGTAAGATTTGAGGAAATATAGGTAAAAACTATGAGCAGATTTTTTAACAAAAGGCTTTTGGAGCTCGAGGCTTATACTCCGGGCGAACAGCCTCAGGATATGAAATACATAAAGCTTAATACAAATGAGTCGCCATATCCGCCGAGTGAAAAAGTGATAAAGGCACTCACAGACAGGAAGCTATCGGAAAATATCCGTCTGTACCCCGACCCCGAATGCAAGAGGGTACGAAAGCTTCTTGCAGATGTGCTTGGCGTGGGAGACGATAACGTTGTTCTCACAAACGGCTCTGACGAGGCACTTGCCTTTGTATTTATGGCTTTTTGCGAAAAGGGAGTCATTTTCCCCGAAATAAGCTATGGATTTTACAAGGTCTTTGCCGAGCTTTACGGCGTAAAATACAGACAAATTCCGCTTCTTGACGATTTTTCCATTGACTACATGGACTATACCGGCACAGATGAAACGGTAGTTATTGCAAACCCGAATGCGCCTACGGGAATTTATCTGACGCTTGACAAAATCGAGGAGATAGTAAAGTCAGATACAAACCGTCTTGTTGTCATTGACGAGGCGTACATAGATTTCGGTGGTGAAAGTGCAGTTTCACTTACAAAGAAATACGATAACATTATAGTAGTGCAGACCTTTTCAAAGTCCCGTTCAATGGCAGGCGCAAGACTTGGCTTTGCAGTGGGGAACGCCGATATTATAAGGGATATGAACACCATACGTTTTTCGACAAATCCCTATAACATCAACAGTATGACTCTGCTGGCGGGCGAAAAAACGCTTGAAGATAACGGCTACTATATGGAAAACTGCAGAAAAATCATTAAAACGAGAGAGTATTTCACCGAAAAAATGCGTGAAATGGGCTTTGAGGTTATTGATTCAAAGTGCAATTTTGTATTTGCACGTCACAATCTGATAGGCGGTCGTGAATACTACGAGGCGCTAAAGGCGCGCGGAATACTTGTCCGCCATTTTGACAAGGAAAAAATCAGGGACTATAACAGAATTACAATCGGTACAGACGAGATGATGGATAAGCTTTTGTCTGTGACAAAGTCGATTCTTGAAAACAGGTGAGTAAAATGAGACAGAGTGAGATTAAAAGAAAAACAGCCGAGACAGATATTGAGCTTTCGATAAATCTTGACGGTGAGGGAAAATCCGAAATCGATACGGGTATAGGCTTTCTTGACCATATGCTTGTGCTTTTTGCAAAGCACGCAAGATTTGACCTCAATGTAAAGTGCACAGGTGATTTGAATGTAGACGGTCACCACACCACAGAGGATATTGGAATTGTCCTCGGCGAGGCATTTAAAAAAGCTCTTGGCGACAAAAAGGGAATTGAGAGATATGCCCACAAGTTTATTCCGATGGACGAGTCTCTTGTGCTTTGTGCAGTAGATATTTCGGGCAGGTCGCACTTATCATTTGACTGCATTTTCCCGACAGAAAAAATCGGGGAGTTTGATACAGAGCTTGTCCGTGAGTTTTTTGAAGCATTTGTCAGAGCATCGGATATTACTCTTCACATAATGAAGTTTGCAGGACTAAATTCCCACCACATAGCTGAATGTGCTTTCAAGGCATTCGGCAGAACACTTGCATTGGGTGTAAAGATAGATGAGCGTTTTAAGGATGAGGTTCCCTCAACAAAAGGAGTTCTTTAATGGTTTGTGTTGTAGATTATGGAGTCGGTAACCTTTTCTCGCTTAAATCGTCGCTTAATTTTATCGGCGAAGAGGTAGTTGTAAGCGACGACAAGGATGTAATAATAAAATCCGACAGACTTATTCTGCCGGGTGTCGGTGCCTTTGGTGATGCGGTGAAAAAGCTTCGCGACTCGGGACTTGACAAGGTTGTTTGTGAATATGCAAAATCGGGAAAGCCACTTATGGGAATATGCCTCGGTATGCAGCTTTTGTTTGATAAAAGCTATGAGTACGGCGAGCATCAGGGCCTTGGACTTATTCCGGGCGAGGTTATCCCTTTTAAGGGAAGAATAGACGAAAAACTCAATATCCCGCAAATGGGGTGGAATTTTTTAAGATTCAACGGTGAAAAATCACCGGTATTCAAGTACATAAATGACGGTGATTTCGTTTATTTTGTCCACTCATATTTTGCAGATACAAAGAGCGGATATGTGTCGGCATATACAGAGTACGGACTTGATTTCTGTGCAAGCGCGCAGTATAATAATGTTTACGGGTGTCAGTTCCACCCCGAAAAAAGCGGTGAAACGGGTCTTAAAATACTAAAGGCGTTCTGCGAGCTTTGATTTGGAGAAAACTATGAAAATATTACCTGCAATAGATATGTACGGTGCAAAAGCCGTCAGACTTTTTAAGGGCGACTACAATGAAATGACCGTTTATTCGGATAATCCCGTGTCGGTTGCACTTGATTTTGTAAACTCGGGGGCTGATGAAATTCATCTTGTTGACCTTGAGGGCGCAAAAAGCGGCGGTCTTGATAATTTTGAAACGGTTGCAAAAATTATAAAAGAAACGGGTGCTTTCTGCGAAATAGGAGGAGGCATACGCTCATTTGATGCCATTGAAAAATACAAGGAGCTTGGTATAGGACGGGTGATTCTCGGCACAGCGGCAGTATGTGACAACGACTTTTTGTGTGAGGCAGTAAAAAAATACGGCTCACTTATCGCTGTCGGTGTTGATATCAAAGACGGTTTAGTGGCAATCAAGGGCTGGACTGAAAAATCAGACTTTACCGCTTTTGATTTCTGCGACAAGCTTGAAAAAATCGGAGTAAAAACACTGATTTGCACCGATATATCAAGAGACGGTGCTATGCGCGGTACAAACAGGGAATTATACCGCGAGCTTCAGTCGAGATACAGTATGAACATAATTGCATCGGGCGGTGTATCAACACTTGACGATATCAAGGTGCTCGCCGGAATGAACATATACGGCGCAATAGTCGGTAAAGCATACTACACGGGTGCTATTGACCTGAAAGAAGCAGTAAAGCTGGGAGATAACAAATGATAACAAAGAGAATAATACCTTGCCTTGATGTTCGTGACGGCAGAGTTGTCAAAGGCGTAAATTTCGAGGGACTAAAAGACGTGGACTCCCCCGTCTCCCTTGCCGATTACTACAGCCGCTCGGGTGCAGACGAGCTTGTGTTTTATGACATAACCGCATCAAGCGACGGCAGAAAAATATTTACCGATATTCTGTGTGAGACGGCAAAAAAGGTGTTTATACCACTTACCGTCGGCGGCGGAATAAATACTCTTGACGATTTTGAGAGGGTGCTTGCCTCGGGTGCTGACAAGGTAAGCGTCAATTCGGGAGCAATAAGAAATCCCGACCTCATCGGACTTGCGGCTAAAAAGTACGGCGACCAGTGTGTTGTTTTGTCGGTTGACGTTAAAAGAGTAGACGGCAGATATACGGTCTTTGCCAAGGGCGGCAGAGAAAACACAGGCATTGATGCCCTTGAGTGGATTCGCAGAGGAGTCGACTCGGGTGCAGGCGAGGTTGTACTTAACTCCATTGATACCGACGGAGTAAAAGGCGGCTTTGACTGCGAGATGCTACTTGCCGTGACAAGTATTGTAAAAGTACCCGTTATTGCATCGGGCGGTGCGGGGTCGATTGATGACTTTGTAGACCTTTTCAAGAAAGTCCCCGACGTGTCTGCTGGACTTGCGGCATCGGTCTTCCACTTCGGCGAGGTTAAAATCGCAGAGCTTAAACAGGTACTTGATAAAAACGGAATAAACGTGAGAATTTAACTTGGAGGCTATTATGATAGATATAAATACACTCAAATTTGACAAAGACGGGCTTATCCCCGCAATAGTTGTTGACGCTGACTCAAAAAAGGTTTTGACTCTTGCTTATATGAACAGAGAAAGCCTTGAAATATCAATGGAAAAGAAGCTTACCTGCTTTTATAGCCGTTCAAGACAAAAACTCTGGCTTAAGGGCGAGACAAGCGGTAATTATCAGCATATTTTAAGTATCACCGCCGACTGTGACGGTGACGCTCTGACGGTACTTGTCAGAAAAGACGGCCCCGCCTGCCATACAGGTGCTGACTCGTGCTTTAATGATGTAATCTTTGAAAACGTGGAGGAAAACGAGCCGTTTTCACTTGCGTCCCTGATGAAGCTTATAGAGGGCAGAAAGGTAGAAAAGAAAGAGGGCTCATACACCACATACCTTTTTGAAAAGGGTATTGATAAAATACTCAAAAAGGTGGGAGAAGAGTCAACAGAGGTTATTATCGCAGGCAAGGCGAACGATAAAAAGGAAACCATTTACGAAATCGCCGACCTTACCTATCATATTATGGTAATGATGGTTGAAATGGGCATATCTCTTGACGAGGTAATGAGCGAGCTTGCATCCCGCCACGTTATTGACCACAAGGTCAAGCAGGAGAAAATGACTAAATGAAAAAATACAATTTCCATACCCATACTGTATATTGTGACGGTGCGGACACTCCCGAGGATATAATAAAGGAAGCCATAAAGAAAGGCTTCACAAATATCGGCTTTTCATCACATTCGAATACTCCTTTTGAGGATTTTTACTGTATGAGTCCGGAAAGTGCGAGAATATACAGGAATAAAATTCTTGAACTAAAGGAAAAATACAAAAACCATATAAAGGTGCATCTCGGTATCGAGCAGGATATTTTTTCACCGATAAAAGTCGTCGGTTACGACTACATAATTGCATCTGTTCATTATGTGGAAAAAGACGGTGAGTATATTTCGCTTGACAACAACACCGAAATATTTGACAAGGCAGTCGCGGCTTTCGGCTCGGCAAAAGAACTTGCAAGGAATTATTTTTCCCTTGTTGGTAATACTTTAGAATATACTCACGCCGATATAATCGGTCACTTTGACATTATTACAAAGTTTAACGAAAACGGCGTGTATTTTGATGAAAATGACAGCGACTATATAAAATTTGCCACAGACGCTATGGAAAAATTATTGTCTGTACCGTTTGAGGTCAATACGGGGGCGATGTCGAGAGGGTACAAAAGTAAACCCTATCCGTCACTTACTCTGCTTAAGAAGCTTCACGATATGGGAGGCAGGGTAGTGTATTCAAGTGACGCTCACGCAAAGGAAAATATCGACTACGCGTATGATGATGCCCTTGAACTTATAAGGGCGGCAGGATTCAAGAATTTTGCCGGCGCAGAAGAAATAATAAAATAACAAGGAGGAGTTATGAAACTTTCTCAGAACATAAAGAACAGTATATTGTTTGTGCTCGGTTCCGTACTTACTGCTCTTGGTATAAGTGTATTTTATATACCGAATAAAATTGTAACGGGCGGTGTCTCGGGTATAGCCACGGTGCTTTTTTATGCCCTGAGTATTACTCCGTCAGTAAGCTATTTTATAATAAATCTCGTGCTTGTGCTTTTAGGCAGCAGATATCTCGGCAAAAGCTTTATAATCAAATCGGTGATAGGAAGCTCTATTGTAACGCTTTTTATTCAGATTTTTTCCTATGTCCCCACTTTTACAGAGGATATCATCCTCAACTCCGTGTTTGGCTCGGTGATTTCGGGCTTCGGTATCGGGCTGACGCTTATTGCGGGAGGCTCGACGGGCGGAACTGATATTTTGGGCAGACTTATTCAGTATAAGTATCCGAGCGCAAGTATCGGTACGGCAATGCTTATCTGCGATTTTATCGTAATATTCGTGTCGCTGATCCTGTTTAAAAATATAGACTACGCACTATATGGCATAGTTTCACTCTTTATTGCAACTTATGCTATAAACTTCCTGATACGAAAGCTCAACGTATCAAAGCTTGCGTTTGTTGTAAGCGAAAAAAGAGAAGATCTTGTCCGCGAGCTTATAAAAAAGTCGCCGAGAGGTATAACTGTAATGAATGTAGTCGGCGGATATACGGGCAAGGACAAGCATATGATAATGTGCGCGCTAAAGGACAGGGAAATGCCGATTTTTCAGAAATGTGTAACGGATATTGATCCGGAGGCATTTATAATCTACTCGGAGTCCGAGCAGATCTTCGGCAACGGCTTCCAGGTATATAGGTAAAAAAGAAAATCCCGAAACCATCG